>JBOHZD010000171.1:0-6000 GCA_050738315.1 Woeseiaceae bacterium | reverse complement strand
AACGCGCCTGCGAGACTCGCGGCGGTCCAGGACCGATCCGGCAGGCCCCGCAGCAACAATTCCAGCCGGCTGCCGCTGTCCGACGCGTCCATCGCGGCAAGCGGCGTCCGCAGCAGCACGCTCACTTCGCGCGATGACAAACCCCTGTGCAACCATTTGAGCCACAAAAGCGCTACGGCAATCAGCGGATATTCGGACAGCCGCTTACCATAGGACACATTCACCGCTGCCAGGTGGCGTTCGCCCCCTTGCTGCCACCCCGGCGCGAAGCCCTCACGGACGAGTCGTGCCGCACGCGGCGCATCCTGTTCCAGGGCAGGATGAATGATCGCGATGCGCGCCGACTCGTGCTCCGTCAGTTGCCGGCGGGCCCAGCTTCCCGCTGTCCGCAATTCCGCGTCCGCGTCGCTGCAGGAAACGGCGACGGGCACAGGTGTTGCAGCGCGTGCTGGCGCCGCGATCACTTCGCAACCGCGGTCTTCGAGCGTGCGCAGCAGGTTTTGCGCCGCGGGCGTCAGCCTGTCGAAACCCGCATGGACGATGCGCCGCGGCGCGGCCAGCTCACCGTGCGCCAGCCGCTCCGTCACGAAGGAGGCCAGTTGCGCGGAGTCGATCCAGGCATTCGCGCCGAGTTCTGCCTGATACCGGCGCGCCGCCGTGGCAAACAAGCGCTCGTCCTCGCTGCTTGCGGAGCGCTGCAACATATCGATGGGAATACACCAGTCCTGCAACCGTTGCCAGACCTGGCGGACCTGCCGCACAAGACGGTTCGGACTGAGCAAGCGCTCGCCGGCCATATCCGCGAGCAGCCGTTCCCAGAGGATTGCACTGGCATGCGCATGGAGCCGCAGTGGTGACGCCGCGGAGACCGTGACGTTGTCGAACAGCAGGTCCAGCCACACCTCCCATGAGAAGATTCGCGGCGTGTGCCAGGATTCCCTGCCCAGCAGAAGTTGCTGCTCGTCATACGCGTGGCGCAACTCGCGCGCGAGGCGCCTGCTTGCGGTGACGATCTCCGCACCGTCGCCGATCGCGCCGGAGACCCACGAGTAATGCGCCGTCACAGTATCCGGCCCGGCTTGCGGTTCACCCTGCAATGAGTCATATCGCCCCGGTCTCACCGAGCGCGCCGATCTCGTCCTCGGAGTAACCGAGTTCCTCACGAAGAATGACATGCGTGTGTTGGCCAAGGGTCGGCGGCGCATGCTCGTACCGGACCGGTGTCCCGGAGAAATACACCGGATTTGCGATGGTCGGAACCAGGCCGGCCGTCGGATGCGGTAATTGCCTGACCAGTGCCCTTTCTTCGGCATGCGGGCCCGCCAGCACGGAGGCGAGATCGTTGATTGGCCCCGCCGGTACCCGGCAGCGCCGCAGTCTCTCCGCCCATTCCGCGGTCGTCTGCAGCCGGAAGCGGCCGGCCAGCACGGCGACCAGTTCGCGCCGGTGGCCGACGCGTGCCTCGTTGGTCGAAAACTCGGGCGCGTCCGCCAGTTCCGGAACGCCGAGGCATTCGACGCAGGCGCGAAACTGGCGATCGTTGCCGACAGCGAGCATGAGATGGCCGTCGCTGGTTGCGAACGACTGGTACGGAACGATATTGGGATGCGCAGTGCCCAGTCGCCGCGGCACCTCGCCGCCAATCAGGTAATTCATACCCTGGTTGGCGAGCCACGCCACCTGGCTGTCGTACAAAGGGATGTCGATGTGCTGACCGCGCCCTGTCCGGTGGCGTGCCTGCAGGGCCGCGAGTATCGCCGTCACTGCGTACATGCCCGCCATGATGTCGGACACGGCAACGCCGACTTTCTGCGGCTGGCCGCCCTCTTCGTCCGGTGAGCCGGTAATACTCATCAGGCCCGCGGAAGCCTGGATCATTGCGTCGTAGCCAGGATCTGCAGCGCGGGTACCGGTTTGTCCGTAGGCCGACAGCGAGCAATAGATCAGTGCCGGTTCCGCTCGGCACAAACTCGCCGCATCGAGCCCGAACTTTTGGAGCGTACCGACCTTGAAGTTCTCGATGAGGATGTCGCAGTGACGGACGAGATCACGAATGATCTGCTGACCACGTGCATGCGACAAGTCGACCGTGATGGAGCGCTTGTTGCGATTGGCAGCCAGAAAATACGCAGCGTCCCGGGTCCCTCCGCTCTCGTCATGAATCCACGGCGGACCCCAGTGGCGCGTATCGTCGCCGCTGCCGGGGCGTTCGACCTTGATGACATCGGCACCGAAATCGCCGAGGAGTTGGCCCGCCCACGGGCCGGCAAGTATTCGACTCAGGTCGAGTACCTTGATGCCCTGTAACGATCCGCCCAACGTGACTCCCCGTCGACCCGCAACAAGCGGCGATTGTCGAATGCAGGCTTTTGCTTCGCAAGTCGAACCCGACAGCTGCGACCGCAAAATAAAAACCCGGCCAACCCATGGGGCTGGCCGGGCGGGTCCGCACGGAGATTGCGGATTGCGCGGCTGAATCGCGAGACCGGGATAGACCCGATCAGTCCGACTCAGCCAAGCTCTTCGACTTCGGCACCCTTGACGTCCTTGGGTGGCGGAGCCTGTTGTTCAGCAGGTTCTTTACGACCGTACCGAATCAGTAACTGTTCTGCCTGTTCTTCGCTGACGCGGCTGATCGACTGTATGCCGATCGATTCGCGGTTCAGCGAGCCCACAACGATCCCGTCTCCACCGTAGGGACAAAGCTGATCGTCCCGGGAATCGAAGCCCAACTGGAACGAGGATCGGAGTTCGAACGACGGTCGGAACAAGGTGACGTAGTAGCCCCGTTTGCCGGGTCCCCAGATCAGCAGATTGCGATCGTCGAGCAGACTATAGTCTCGGATAGTCCGGATCAGGATGCAATCGCTGCCGCGGTAATCGATATCGCGCTCCGCCGTGGCGCTCGTGCCGTCGGTGGATGCGCAACTTACCGTAAAACATAAGGTAGCGACGGTAATTAAATGTTTCAACAGGTCTTTTAGAGTATCCATTTCGGTCAATTTCCGCTGCTCGCGGCGCTGTCCGAAGCCGCCGCCATGATTTATTCGAGTGCCCGGCACCGCATTAAGTTCAGACCTTGCCCGCAGGACGGCCTCATTTCCGGGTCTCGGCGGCGGCCGCCGCCACGGGCCGCCCGGGGTCCCTGATCCATTCGCTCCAGGAACCGGCGTACAGCCGGGGTGTCCGAAAACCCGCCAATTCCGCCGATAGCGCCAGGTGGCAAGCCGTGACTCCCGAACCGCACATGGTATTCCAGCCCCTGTCCCGGTCGCCAGCGAAAATAACGGACCAGGCCGCTTCGAGTTCTGCCTGGCCTCGCCAGGTACCGTCCGCATGCAGGCTGGCCGTGAACGGAACATTCATCGCACCGGGCACGTGCCCCGCCGCTGCGTCGATCGGTTCGCGGAGACCGGCAAAACGAGTGGCATCCCGGGCATCGAGCAAAAATTCCGTCACAAGCGCACGTTGCAGTTCTTCGGTGGTCACGACCGCACGCTCGTTCACCTGGCCGACATAGGTTGCAGGCACGAGCGCCGGGATTCCGGTTTCAATGGCCAGTCCGGCACGCAGCCACGCGTCATAACCGCCGTCCAGCAGTACGACCGACGGGTGCCCCAGCCATTCGCGCAACATCCACCACAAACGTGCGGCAATCGCGCCGCTCGCCTGGTCGTAGACGACGACGTGCGTCTCACGCGAGATGCCCCAACGGCCCAGGGTTGCGGTGAAATCCTCGGGATGCGGCAGCGGATGGCGTCCGGTCGTTGCGGTGACCGGAGCAGCGAGATCGCCGTCCAGATGAGCATACGCAGCGCCCGGAATGTGGCCGTCCAGATAGTCGGCGTGGCCTTTCTCCGGCTGCGTCAGTTCAAACCTGCAATCGACAATGCGCCACGCGGGCTCGCGCAGATGTCGCTGCAATTCATCGGCTCCGATCAGGAAATCTGCGTACGCCATCGTCGATGCCCGCCTTTGCCGGAGTCCTCGCGCCTTGCTCACCCTAATTGTGTCGGAGACAATACGCCGTTTGCAATGCAGTTCCGGAGATCAATCGGTGGAAAGAATACTGGTCGGCCTGAAAAGAGTCGTCGACTTCAACGTTCGGGTGCGGGTCAGGGCGGACGGCAGCGGCGTGGAGACCGACGGCGTCAAAATGAGTATCAATCCGTTCGACGAAATCGCTCTCGAGGAAGCGTTGCGCATCAGGGAACGCGGCGAAGCCAGTGAAGTCGTCGTGGTTTCGATCGGCGGCAGTGAATCGCAGCAGCAACTGCGGACCGGCCTCGCCATGGGCGCGGATCGCGCCATCCTGGTCGAAACGGAGGCACCGGTGGACCCACTGACGGTCGCCCGTATCTTTCTCGCCCTGGTCGAGCGGGAGAATCCCGAACTCGTTTTGCTCGGAAAACAGGCAATCGACAACGACAACAACCAGACGGGCCAGATGCTTGCAGCTTTGTGGCAGCGACCGCAGGCAACCTTTGCGTCAGAACTGACATTTGACGGCTCGAAAGCCAGGGTGACACGCGAAGTCGACGCCGGCCTGGAGACCATCGAGATCGACCTGCCCGCCGTCGTCACAACCGATTTGCGGTTGAACGAACCGCGCTACGTGAAATTGCCGGATATCATGAAAGCAAAGAAGAAGCCTCTGGACACGATCAAACTCGCCGAGCTCGGCGTAGATTTGTCACACGGATTGAAAGAAGTTGCCTATGAACCGCCGCCCCAGCGGCAACGCGGCGCCATGGTGGACGACGTTGCGGGACTCGTCGCGGCACTCAAGGCCAAGGGACTTGTGTAATGTCGAAAATTCTGGTCATTGCCGAACACGACAACTCATCGATCAATCCGAGCACTGCGAAATCCATTGCCTGTGCCGCGGAGTTACCCGACCCGGAGATTCACGTCGCCGTGTTTTCGAGCGGCGACGGCCGGCTTGCCGCCGAAGCATCGCACCTGGCGCAGGTGGGCAAAGTGCTGCAGATCGACAACGCCGTCAACGAACATCCGCTCGCGGCCGTGATCGCACCCCAGGTTGCGGCGCTGGCCGACGATTACACTCATATATTCGGGCCCTCCACGACCTTCGGCAAAGATCTGATGCCGGCAATCGCCGCGCTGCTGAACGTGAACCAGATCAGTGACATCATGAGCATCGAAGGCAGCCACCGCTTCAAACGGCCGATATACGCTGGCAACGCGATCCTCACCGTCGAAGCGCCCGCGGATCGTCCGGTTGTCGCGACGGTCAGAACCGCGTCCTACCAGGCGGTGGCCGGCGGCAACGACGCTCCTGTCGAACAACCGTCGCTTAACGCGGCCATTCCGGATCACACCCGCTTCATCCAACTCAAGTCCGGATCGTCGGACCGCCCCGACCTGCAGACCGCATCCAGGGTCGTGTCCGGCGGACGCGCGCTCGGCAGCGGCGAGAATTTCGACATCATCTATCGCCTCGCCGATGCGCTCGGCGCGGGCGTCGGCGCGTCACGTGCCGCGGTCGATGCCGGTTACGTGCCGAACGACATGCAGGTCGGCCAGACCGGCAAGATCATCGCACCGGAGTTGTATATCGCCGTCGGCATATCGGGCGCCATCCAGCATCTCACGGGCATCAAGGACGCCGGCACGATCGTCGCCATCAACAAGGACGCGGATGCGCCGATCTTCGAAGTCGCCGACATCGGACTTGTTGGCGACCTGTACAAGATCGTCCCGGAACTGACGGCGGCGCTCGGCAAATAGACCTTTAAATGCGTCGCGGGTGACAACAACCTCACTGGCGGGGAGCCTTGCCTGGGGAGCGCTTTTCAGGAACGCCGTGAATACGTCCCTGTAGGCTTCGGGCGAAACATCCTGTTTCGCACGATCCTGAAAAGGCCTCCCCGCTCCCGGCTCCGCCGCCCACCAGCTCATCGTTCAAGTTCAAAAAGTGCAACGAACAACAACCAGTTGCAGCTGTCGAATCACAATAACGAACACACCTCTCCATAC
>JBOHZD010000170.1:0-35451 GCA_050738315.1 Woeseiaceae bacterium | reverse complement strand
AAGTACGTCCATGTAGGCTTCGGGCGAGACATCCCTGTCTCGCACGATCCTGGAAAGCCCTCCCCGCTCCAGCCTCCGCTCCCACCGTCTCGGGTGTGCCTGCGTGCCCGGATTCTCGCCGTCGCAGCAGCCCGCCCTGCGGGCGATAAAGGAATACCCCCTCGACGGTCGGAGCAGGGGCGACACGCGGGGGTGTCCAACCAAGCGAGTTCCCCTGTTCGAGCGACTTGGACACCCCCGGGTGGCGCCCCTGCGTGGCTGGCATTGCAGGAGCTTTCCCCCAATCGCCCGCAGTGCGAGTTCCGACCGGCCAGTCCGACCGTCGATCCGGGCCTTAATAGTGCCATTGGAACTAAGGGCGATCTCCGCTAAAGCGAACTGCGTCATCCATGCTCATGACACCCGAGACGCCGCCGACTTCGGCGGCCTCGCTGATGTAGAGTTCGACTTCCCGCTCCAGCACGATGTCGCCCTCCACCTTCGAGCCGGGACCGACGATGATTTTCGGTTTGCGGCGCTCGTCGTCGTTCCAACCGAAGCTGTCGGGTTTTTCGACCGTGAGATCGCCCTGCAGGACGGCGTTGCCGGACAGGCTCACATCCCCGTTGACCGTGGACAGGTCGCCGCCTATTTCGGCCCCCCGCACTTCGATCTCGCCGTTGACGTTGCCGACATCCCTGCTGACCGTCGTGCCCGCTTCCACATTGATTCTGCCGTTGACCACCGAGATGCCCTCGAGCTCGCCGTTTTCGCCGACGTCGATCGAGCCGTTGACGCTGGAGACGCTATCTGCGGTGACCCCGGCTCCCAGGCGGATGCTGCCGTTGACGGTCTGTGCCTGCTCGATGCGGGCGTTATCCTCCACCCGGATGGTGCCGTTGACGGTCTCGAGCGATCCATTGACCACCGCTTCCTGCCCGACGGTGATACTGCCGTTCACGGTCGATTCCCCGTCCGATTCACTGCCGGCCTCGACCTTGATGCTCTTGTTCAGATCGAAAGCGGACGCGTCCATGACGAGCAGCAATGCGACCAGCCCGGACGCGAGTGATGCCATTGTACGTTTTGTGACCATAGTGGTCTCCCTCAGGGTAAGTTGGCGATTTTCCATTGGATGCCGTCCGCGCGCCAAAGGTTGGAATCGCGGGCCGGCCCCCGGTACCTGGGCTCCCGCCTGTGCAGCGGTTACCCTAGGGCATGACTCCAACGCCTTCCAGCATCGACCTCATCGACATCGGCGCCAATCTGACCCATGACAGTTTCGATGCCGATCGGGACGCCGTGATCGCCCGCGCCGCCGAATGCGGCGTCCGGCGCATCGTCGTGACCGGCAGCACGGCCGAAACCAGTCTGGCGGGCGCGAATCTGGCGGCGGCCCGGCCGGGCCATCTTTATGCGACCGCCGGCGTCCATCCGCATCACGCGAGCGACTACACGGCTTCCGTAGACAATGACCTGCTCGATCTGGCCGGGCGTGAATGCGTCGTCGCGGTCGGCGAATGCGGTCTCGACTACTTTCGCAACTACTCGCCGCGGGAGGCGCAGCGGGATGCGTTTCTGGCGCAACTCGAACTCGCGGCGTCTACTCGCCTGCCGGTGTTCTTGCACCAGCGCGATGCACACGAAGATTTTGTCGAAATTCTGACACGCATGCTGACCCGCATCTCCCGCGGCGTCGCCCATTGCTTCACCGGCGGCCCCGACGAACTTCGCGACTATCTCGACATGGGGCTCTATGTCGGTGTCACCGGCTGGATCTGCGACGAGCGGCGCGGTGGGAAACTGCGCCGAGCGGTGCCTGAAATTCCGCTGGATCGCATCATGCTGGAAACCGACGCGCCCTATCTTTCGCCCCGCACACTCAATCCGAAACCGAAAACCCGCCGCAACGAGCCGATGTACCTCCGCGAAGTATTGCGCGTGGTCGCGGAATGCATGGGAGCAAGCGAACAGGTTGTCGCAGTCGCCGCGACTGAAAACAGCGAACGATTTTTCGCGCTCTAGAATTCGAAAAAATGGCGATGCTATACTGATTGGCAGTTCGTCACGGAGAGGCACCCAGAAGGATTCATGGCTTGAATTGCGATCGCGTAACCGTTGAACGCTACATTCGGGTTATCCGCCTGTCCATTCCGTCCATCTTGCATTCGATCCGTTCCGGTTAGCCGCACGCATGCGCCTTTTCTGGAGAATGTCGCTCGGCAGTATCCGGGACCTCACTCCAGTCGTTATCGTCATCCTGTTTTTCCAGGTCTTCGTACTGGAACGCCCGATCGCGGAGCTGCACGACCTGATCGAAGGCACGCTGATGGTCGTCGTGGGCCTCACGCTGTTCGTGTATGGAATGGAACTGGCGCTCTTTCCGATGGGCGAAGCGCTGGCCTACGCGCTGGCGCAGAAAGGCAGCTTTATCTGGCTGCTCGCGTTTGCATTCTTGTTGGGGTTCGGGACCGCCATCGCGGAGCCTGCGCTCACGTCCGTGGCCGCGGAAGCCGCAAAAGCAGCTGCCGCGGCCGGCTCCATTGCCGACACGACCGCGGCGCAGGCTCGCTACACACTCGGCCTGCGTATTACGGTGGCTTTGTCGGTCGGCGTGGCGCTGGTGCTCGGTGTGACCCGAATAGTCCTGGGGTGGTCGCTGCCAAAGCTCGTGATCGGCGGCTATATCATTGTGATCGCCGTCAGCTTTTTTGCGCCCGCTGAAGCGCTCGGTATCGCATACGACGCCGGCGGCGTTACGACGTCCGTCATCACCGTGCCGTTGGTGACAGCACTCGGAATCGGCCTTGCGTCCTCTCTCTCCGGCAGAAACCCGCTGACCGATGGCTTCGGCATGATTGCACTCGTGCTGCTGATGCCGATGTTGTTTGTCATACTTTACGGAATGTCCCTCGCATGGATCTGATCGTCGCATTTGGCGGAATCATCGGTGCTACGATCCTGGACGTATTGCCGGTTGCGGCGTTCATGCTGTTCTTCTATCGCGTCGTGCTGGGCAGGCAACTGGTTAACCCGCGACAGCTCGCGGTGGGATTCTGCTTTATGGTTGTCGGTCTCGGAATTTTCCTCCTGGGCCTCGAACAGGCACTGTTTCCCGTCGGCCGGCGCATGGTCGAGCAGCTCACGTCGATCAGCCTGACTGTCGAAGCTCAATCGCATTGGTACGGTTACTATCTGATCTATGCATTTGCGTTCTGTATCGCATTCGGCGCGGCTATTGCAGAACCTGCGCTGCTGGCCATCGCGCTCAAAGTCGACGACATTTCGGGTGGCGCGATCCATCCCTGGGGCCTCCGGGTGGCCGCCGCGTTGGGCGTCGGGACGGGCGTCACGCTGGGCTGTATACGCATCGTGACCGGGATTCCACTGTTCTGGTGCATCGGCGCAGGCTACCTGGTGATCATCCTGCAGACCCTGTTCGCGCCAAAAGTGATCGTGCCGCTCGCGTACGATTCCGGAGGTGTCAGCACGTCGGCCGTGACGGTGCCGGTGGTCACCGCGCTCGGCTTGGGACTCGCGCAATATGTGCCCGGCCGCAGTGAGTTACTCGACGGCTTCGGCCTGATCGCACTGGCCTGTGTGTTTCCGGTCATAACAGTACTGGCATACGCTCAAGTTACCTCGTACCTGGAAAAACGTTCGTTGCGCGTTGCGGCGGGCAAACGTCAAGACTCTGCCAGCAAGGAGAATTGAAATGCATTTCAAATTGCTCGTCGTTTTCGTCGAAGACCGAAAGACGGAAGCGATCATGGATGCGGCCCGCGCAAGCGGAGCCACCGGTTGCACGGTAATCCACCACGCGCGCGGCGAAGGTCTGAACAAGCCGGTCAGTTTCCTCGGCATGTCCTTGTCGGCGCAGCGGGACGTCCTCCTCATGCTGGTGGAGGAGCACTTGAGCCGCCGGATTTTGGAGCACATCCGCGATGTGGGAGAATTCGACGCCAAGCCCGGAACGGGCATGGCCGTGCAGATCGACGTCGAGGACGTCGTGGGTATCGTACGCCAGGCCGAGGAACTGACCGGCGTGGTGGAGGAAGAGATATGAAAGACCGCGAGATAACCGTGCGTCAGGTGATGCGGGAGAACGTAACGACGGTCGATGGAAGCATCGACGTCATGGAAGCGATGCGCATCATGAAACGGGTTGGCGCGACCAGCCTCATCGTGGAAAAACGCTACCCGAATGACGAATATGGAATGGTTCTGTTTTCGGATATCGCGAAGCAGGTCATCGCGAAGAATCGCTCGCCGGAGCGTGTCAACGCTTACGAAATCATGGCGAAACCGGTGATCGCCGTGCGGCCGGATATGAGTATCCGCCACTGCGCGCGGCTGTTCGAACGTTGCGGCATCAGCCATGCGCCGGTCATCGAGGACGACCAGGTGGTCGGGATCGTGAGCTATTATCTTCTGGTGCTCGGATCGCTGGATCTGGACTGACGCGGGTCGCCCGCACGGCGGGCTCCTACAGGAGCCGACATTGGCGTATGCGGTTTCGAAGGCCTTGTCGCCCGCGTCAGATCTGCCGATATCGCAGGATCTTGCCGAACCGGGAGGCCCTGACGTGCTGGCGCAGCAACTCCCAGTGCGACTTGAACGCCTCGACTTTCATTTTACCGGCCGACTTGTCGGTCTCCGTGAATTCTTCCAGCAGGTCGTCGAATTGACACACCAGCGACGGCACGCCCTTGGTGAACTGCGCGCCATCCAGAAACAGGATGCGGCCGGCAACCGGGACCTGCCGCACAATTTCCCGGACTGCCGCGATCCGGTCGAACAGCGCGTGTTGCGGGTTGGCGAATGTGAAGCGGCGCGCACGGCTGATGACTGTCCATTCCTGCATTTTGTCGCTGCCGAATACCGTCCCCGTGACATCCTTGACATCGACGATCAAAAGCCCGTTTGCGGTCAGTAGCACATGATCGATCTGAATCTCGCCTTCGTCCGCGTTCGGCACGACCAGTCCGTCGATGCGTTCGAACGCGATGCTTGCGAAGACGCTGCCCGGCGATCGCTTGCGGCCGCGTCGTCGCCGGTACAACAGCAGAAGCAGGAGGAGCAGGACGACGAGAACCAGCGGCAGCAGATAATTTGCGGGAAATTCTGACGGCAGGTATTCGCTCATCGTGGGGTGGGTCCATGGTCGGCCGGTCGTTTCATTTATCGCCTGCAACCGGCGCTTCGTCAAGCTGGAAGGTCTGCGCCATCACGGCCGCCAGCGATTTCAAGTCCGGCTCGATCGCCACAAAGCGCGCCGGGCGCGACAGGATCGCCAGTAACGATTGCGGCAATGGCACCGATTGCCCGATCAGGGGCTCGACGATCTGTTCGAACTTCGCCGGATGCGCGGTGGCGACGATGAACCAGTCATGCTCCCGTTTCTCGTTTTCGGGAAGACGTCGCCATGCGAACGTTGCCGTTGCCGTGTGCGGACAGGTAGCAAATCCGAAGGCGTCAAAGTCATCCCGGATCTGTTGCTTTATTTCCGCGTCGCGGACCGAGATTGCACGAAGTTCCTGCTCCAGCCGTGCCGCATCGCCCTGCAGTTCAATCAGTCGCTCCATATTGCTGGGATGGCCGACGTCCATCGCCGACGCGAGCGTCCGGATGCTGGCGCGCGGCTGCCATTCTGCGCCTTGCAGGTAGTCGACGATCAGCCGGTTCGCATTGGTCGCGAGGACGATCTCGCCGATCGGTAAACCCATCCGGCGAGCCAGGACGGCGGCGAGCCCATTCCCCAGATTGCCGGTCGGCACGATGAAGCCCGGCTTCCGTCCCGTGCTCCGGTAGTGGGTCAGGCTCGCGTGCGCGTAATACGAGCATTGCGGCAACAACCTGCCGATGTTGATGCTGTTCGCCGACGTGAAACGGTAGCGCGCGGCGAGGCCGCTGTCGGCCATCGCCCGCTTGACCAGGGTCTGACAATCGTCAAAAGATCCGTCGACGGCCAACGACAGGACGTTGTCACCCCAGCAGGTGAGCTGCCTGGCCTGGCGCTCCGATACGCGGCCGTCGGGATACAACACCACCACCTGCATGCCGGGACGCCCGTCGAAAGCGGCCGCCACCGCACTCCCTGTGTCGCCGGAGGTTGCCACCAGGATCGTCAACGGCATCTCCCGGTCACGCTCCAGCCGGCCCAGGCAGGCAGCGAGAAAGCCGGCGCCTATATCCTTGAACGCGGCAGTCGGTCCGTGGAACAACTCCAGCAGTTCCGCATGTCCGGATTCATCCGGCAGGCGCGTCGTGGTCACGGGAAAGGAAAATGTCTCTTCGAGAATCTGTTCCAGGTCGCCGCGGAGCACCGACCCGGCAAAAAAAGGCCGCAGCAGGACGGCAGCGGTATCGGCGATGGAGTCAGCGTGCCGGAATTCGTCCGCAGCAAAAAGGGGCAGGTCCTCCGGCAGGAACAAGCCGCCGTCGCTCGCCAGTCCATGCAGAAGTGCTTCATCGAGAGAAACGCCTTCTCTCCCGCGCGTACTGACGAATCTCATTCGGGCACTTCCAGCCGGGCACCGGGCGACATCATCGGGCTGACCCACGACTCGCAGGAAATCCCGGACGCCTTGCAAGCCTGTTCCATTGCGAGCGCGATTGCCGGCGCATCGACGTCGCCGCAAAGGGCGAAAATGGCAGGGCCGCTGCCCGAGAGCGAGCAGCCGAGCGCCCCGCCCTGCATCGCGGCGTCCTTCACCGCGTCGAAGCACGGCACCGACGCACGGCGCTGCGGCTCGATGATGACGTCTTGCAAAGACCGGCGAATCAGTTGGTGATCGTTGCGCTCGCAGCCCGCGATAAAGCCTGCGAGGTAACCCTGCTGTGCCAGCCACAGATCCATCGCGTAGTCCGGCTTCAGACTACGGCGGGACTGGGCCGTATCGACCTTGAGTTCCGGATGCAACAGCACGCTGCTGATGCCGGTCGGCAGGGTCAGGCTGACGGTATCGGGCAGCAGCACCGCCGGGCACAGGACGAGGCCGCCGAGCAGGCACGGCGCGACGTTGTCCGCGTGCAGTCCGCCGCTGGCAAACTTTTCGCCTTCGAGCGCTGCGGTCAAAAGCATCCGCGTATCGAGCGGCGATTCGAGCAGCGCATTCGCCGCGACCACGGCTGCCACCGCGGACGCCGCCGAACTGCCCATGCCGGACTGCAGCGGTATTCCTTTGCGCACGATGATTTCCAGACCGCCATCGGTGGCGGCGGCCTGCCACACGGCGTTGGCGGCGATGGAGGCGGTATTACGCTCGGGTTCGCTGGACAGATCCGCATGCCGTTCATCGTCCCGGTCGCGGACCTCGATCACGCGGATGCCGGCCGCGTCGACCCGGCGCACCGAGACGCGATCGCCGACGCCCTGCACCGCGAGACCCAGCATGTCGAACCCGACGCCGACGTTGCCGATCGACGCCGGCGCGTAAGCCGTCATGAACTCCGATGCGCTCAAATCGATATCCCGTCGCCCAGATACGCCGCCAGGCGCAGCAAATCAGCGAACACGCCGCCCGCCGTCACCTCCGGGCCGGCGCCAGGCCCCTGCACCACGAGCGGATTGGCCGCGTAGCGGTCGGTGACGAACTGCACGATGTTGTCGGTCAGGTTGATGTTGCTGAAAGGGCTGCCCGCATCGATCTCCTCGAGGCCGACCGACGCCGCGCTGCTTGCAGCGAGCCTCGCGATATAACGGAGCGTACGGCCGTTTGCCTTGGCTGCGCGGTACCTGGCTTCCATCTCACCGTCGTACTCGGGTATGCGGCGCAAAAAGTCATCGAGGCTGACCTCGCGCAGTGCTTCCGGCACCAGGTTCTCCACCGGGAATTCCCCGATTTCGATCGTCTGCCCCATTTCCCGCGCGAGAATCGTCAGTTTTCGCGCAACGTCCATGCCCGACAGATCGTCTCGCGGATCCGGCTCCGTAAAACCGTTTTCTCTCGCAGCGCTGACAATGCGCGAGAACGGCACGCTGCCGTCGAAAACATTGAACAGATACGCAAGTGTGCCGGACAGGATTCCCTGAACGGAATGGATGCGGTCTCCGGTATCGATCAGGTCGCGCATCGTGCGGATGATCGGTAATGCAGCGCCGACGGTGGTTTCGTAAAAATAGTGAGAACTACCGACGCTGGCGCTTTCCTTGATCTCCTCGTAATGCTTCTGCGCACCGCTGAAGGCTTTCTTGTTCGGCGTCACGACGTGAATTCCTGCGCGCAACCAGCCGCAGTATCGACTGGCGACTTCGTCGCTCGCCGTACAGTCGATGATGGCCGCATGTGGCAAATGATCGGCATTCACGTGATGCTCCAGGCGATCGAAATCGATTTCCAGTGCCGCAGTCCGCAGCTCCGATTTCCAGTTCGCGAGGTCGATGCGGCGATCGCCGAGTAACATCGTTTTCGACCGCGCGATGGCACGAATGCGCAAGTCGAGATTGAATTCGTCGTGCACGCGCGTCTTTTGCCGATCGAGTTGCGCAAGCAAGGCGGAACCGACAGTACCCGGCCCGATCAGTCCGATCGAGATCGTTTTTGCAGACAGGTAAAACCCGGAGTGCACGGCGCGCAACGCACGTGTCGCCTCGCTCGTGTCGACGACGGCCGATATATTGCGCTCCGACGAGCCCTGGGCGATGGCCCGGACGTTGATGCCGGCACGGCCCAGCGTGCCGAAAAACTTCCCTGCAATTCCAGGAGACCCGGCCATGCCGTCGCCCACGACCGCCAGGATGCTCTGCGACCCGGTCGTATCGACACTTTGAATCTGCCCGCCTGCGAGTTCCTCGGCGAAGGCCGCGGCGATGACTTCTCTTGCGCGCTCCGCCAGCGGCTCCGGCACTGCGATGCAGATCGAATGCTCGGAACTCGCCTGTGAAATCAGCGTGACCGACACGCCGGCATTTCTCAATGCGGCAAACAGCCGGTCCGCCGTGCCGGGCACACCGATCATGCCGGCGCCTTCGAGGTTGACCAGCGCCATACCGCCGATCGCGGCAATGCCCTTGATCGGATCACTCGAATGCAAGCCGCCCAGGATCTGGCTGCCCCGCTTTTCCGGTGCGAACGTGTTCTTGATGATGACCGGAATCCCGCTGTCGATGGCAGGACCCAGCGTTTGCGGGTGAATCACATTCGCGCCGAAATAGGCGAGTTCCATCGCCTCGTTGTATGACAGGCTGTCGATGACCCTGGCTTCCGGCACGCGGTTCGGGTCGGCGCTCATGACGCCGTCGACGTCGGTCCAGATCGTGAGTTCCGCAGCAGCGGTCAGCGCGGCAAAAATCGCCGCCGAGAAATCGCTGCCGTTCCGCCCCAGCGTCGTCTGCAAGCCCTGCTCATCGGCCGCGATGAAGCCGGTAATGACCGTGATACCGCGGAAATCGTCCGGGAGCGTGCTGCCCCAGTGTCGTCGCGAGGTATCCCACTGCACCGTTGGACCCAGCTCGCCCCGGCGTACCGTGATGACTTTACGGGCATCGATCCAGGTACCGGCGCGATCGTTGCCCAACTCCTGTTCGAGGTAGGAAGCCAGCAAGCGTGCTGACCAGATTTCGCCGTAACCGGCGACGACGTCGCGGCTCCGTTCCGGCGCCGACCGCAGCAACGCGATCGAACGCAGAATATCCGCCGCATCCCGGGCGTCCCGATTCCATTGATCGAGCAACATCGCAAGCCGTTCGCCTCGTAGCAGCGACGTCGCCGTGCGCGCGTACCGTTCTCCAATCTCCTCCAGTTCCCCGGTGAATGCGCCGTCGTCGCGTTCGGCCAGCGCCGCGAGGCGCAGCAAGCGGTCCGTCGTGCCGCTCATTGCCGAAACGACGACACCGATCCGGGCGTTCCTGCGCGCGCCGACGATCCGTGCCACGCGTTCGAAGCAGGATGCGTCGGCGAGACTGCTGCCGCCGAATTTGTGTATGGCCCACTGATTCATGGAGTGCGGTCCGGCACGCAAAGCCGCTAATAATAGCGGCACCGGCAGAAACCGTCGCCTGTTTTATGCGTGAGAGCGCGGACGCCGCGCAAGAGGTGGTGGGGCGTGTAGGGATCGAACCTACGACCAGTCGGTTAAAAGCCGAATGCTCTACCTCTGAGCTAACGCCCCGGTGTCGAATGCCCTGGGTCGGGCGCAAAGACCCGCGGCATGATACCGAACCGGCGACAAATCACAAGCCGCGGCCGTCAGTGGCCTTCCTGGTCCATCTGTTTCAGCCGTTGCTCGGCGAGCCGGGCGGCGGTCGTGTCCGGGTGCTCGAGCGGCACTCTGGATAGCGAAGCGCGCGCGGCGTCCCAGCGTTGGAGTTCATAGTTGCAGTAACCCATCTTCAACAGTGCATCCGGCACTTTGCGCGACCTCGGATGCTGGTCGATCACCGCAGTGAACTGACTGAGCGCGTCGTCGAATTGCTCGGTGACGTAGTAGGATTCGGCCAGCCAGTACTGCGCATTGTCCGCGAGCTGGCTGTCAGGATAGGTCGACAGAAACTGATGGAACGCCGTTGCCGCGTCGTCGTAGCGTTGCTCCTTCAGCATTTCGAACGCCGCCTGGTAATTGTCGCGATCGGAGCCGCCGGGGACCGGCAACTGCCCCGCCGCAAGCGAGCCGCTACCGGCGGCGCCGCCACCACTCCGCAACCGCTGCTCCAGGTTCTGCACCCGCTGATCGAGGTCCTGGTAGAGATCGCGCTGGCGCTCCGCCGTCTCTTCCGATTCGTACTCGAGCGTCTCGGTCCGGCCCTGCAATTCCGCAGCGGTGCGTTGCAGGTTGTCGACCTGCACCGCCATATCCACGAGGCCGCCGCTTGCGAGAATGCGCTCGACGGCCGCCAGCCGGCGTTCGAGGTCGTTCAGCTTCACGACAACCGGATCTTCCTGCGGATTCTGCAGTGCGCAGCCGCTCACGATCAGGAACGGGACGATTGCCAACAGCAACGTTCTTGTCAGTTGATACACGCGCATTACCCGGTTAATTGATGTACTTGATTTCAACCCTGCGGTTCAGGGCATACGACTCCTCGTCACTGCCGAGCGACGCCGGACGTTCTTCGCCGAAGCTGACGGTCGAAATCTGCTCCGCGGCGGCGCCCTGAATCAGCAGCATGCGGCGTACCGCCTGGGAACGGCGTTCTCCCAGCCCGATATTGTACTCGCGCGAACCGCGTTCGTCGGCGTGACCTTCCAGGCGCACTTTCAGGCGTGGGGTGTTGGTCAGGCGGCTGGCGTGCCGGGCGAGCGTATCGGAGTATTCAGCGCGCAATTCTGACTCGTCGAAATCGAAATAGACGACCATGGCCAGTTCTCCGTCAGGACTGTCCTCGCCGAAGGCTTCGCCTCTGCCGAACTCGTCCTCGTCCATACCGCTCGACGCCGAACCGCGGCCTTCGATGTCGCTCTGCGCGGCGTCCTCAGGCTCGGGGTCTGGAATCGGCGTGGATCCGCAGCCTGCAATCATCAAGACCAGGAATGCCGCGGCAAGAAAATTGTACCCTCTCATATAGGTGTCCTTATACATTGATGTTCTGAACCGGCCCCGGCTCAATTAAACTCATTGTTTCAATTATTTAGAAAAAATAGTTAAAGTCAAACCTTGTAGCGCATTTTCAGTTGGGCGGAAACGGCGCCCACACCGGTTCCCGCACGTCACCTTCGCCGGAAGCAAGCCGCTGGCGCACCAGTCCATCGGCCGAGACCGTTTCCAGCACCCCGTCGCCGCCCTGCCGCGTGGCGTAGATCAGCGTATCGCTGTTCGGCGCAAAACTGGGCGACTCGTCCTGCCGCCCGGTCGACAGAACGAGAAAGCTCTCGTCCTTGAGATTCTTCACCGCAATACGGTAATTACCGCGATCCAGTGTCACCACTGCCAGCTTCTCGCCATCGGCGGACAGGCGTGGCCGCGCATTATACGCGCCTTCGAAGGTGACGCGCTCCGGCGTGCCGCCGGTCGCAGCGACGCGATAAACCTGCGGGCCGCCGCCGCGGTCCGACGTGAAATAGATCTGACTGCCATCGGGTGTCCAGCTGCCCTCGGTATCGATCGAGCGATTCGTCGTGAGACGCGTGACATCGTTCGTGGCGAGATCCATGACGTACACGTCCAGGTTGCCGTCCGCACCACCCAGGGTCAGCGCGAGTTTGCGGCCGTCGGGCGAAAACGACGGCGCTCCGTTGATGCCGATACGATCGGACACGCGGATGCGATTGCCTGTGCGCAGCGTCTGGATAAAAATCGATGAACGGTTGCCTTCGAACGAAACATAGGCAAGACGACGACCATCGGACGACCACGCAGGCGACATGATCGGGTCCTCCGACTCCATGATCGTGTGCTCGTTTTCGCCGTCGGCATCCGACACGACCAGGGTATAGAGCTTGGCCTGGCTATTCTGCTCCGCCGTGACGTAAGCAATCTGGGTCGCGAACACACCTTTGATGCCGGTCAGTTTCTCGTAAATCATATCGGCCGCGCGATGCGCCGCGTGACGCAACGTGCCGCCGCTTGCCGGCATGCGGTAGCCGACGAGCTGTTCGCCGCCAAACACGTCGAACAACTGGAACTGCAGGCCGTATTCATTGGGGCCCGACTGTGACACGGCGCCCACGACGACCGCCTCGACGCCCAGAATCGACCAGTCGTCGAAATCGACATCGACGCCGTCCGTCGGCTTCTGCAGCATGTTCTCCTCGGGCACGGGCGCAAACCGTCCACTGCGCTGGAGATCCGCCGCGATGACATCGGCGACGTCGAGCGGCGCCGCGGCGTCGGTGCCTTGCCAGCCGAAGGGCACAACCGCAATGGGCGTCTGCTTGCCGACACCGCGCGTAATCTCGATCTCGAGTTCGGCGACCGCCTGGCCCGCCGCCGGCAGTGTCAATAAGAGGACGAGTAATCGCTCTATGAACGCTCTTTGCATAAGTTTTCCGGTCCGCTGCGTCATGAAAGAAGCCTATTGTTCAGGTTTGAATATGATCCGCAAGTTTCGATCGAATAAAGTCGGGTTTGAGGGTTCCGGCAACGGCGACGCCTTGTAGACCGCGGCCTCGATCGAACGCTGCACCGCGGCGTCGCCATTGCAGCTCTCGATGGTGGCGCCGATCACCTCGCCACCGGGCACCTGGCGCACATTGACCACGCACTCGAGACCCGGAATCGCACTGGCCGGCCGGATCCAGTTCTGCTCGATCTTGCGCTGAATCGCGAATATATAAGTCGCCATCTCGCCCGAATTCATCGCGTCCAGGCGCGCCGACTCCTCTGCCAGTTCCTGCTCGAAACGCTGCTGACGCGCGGCTTCCTCCGCTGCCTCACGCTGCCGTTCGTTTTCCTGGCGCTGCTTTTCGATGTCCTCCAGGCGCTTCCGCTCCACTTCCTGACGTTGCCGTTCCTTTTCGGCTTCCTCGCGCCTCTGCCGCTCCTCCGCCTGGATGCGCTGCCGTTCCTTTTCCGCAACCTCACGCTGGCGCCGCTCTTCGGCTTCCTGTTCCACGCGCCGCTGTTCTGCGGCCTGTTCTTCGCGAATACGTGCCTGCTCGGCCTCGAGGTCCTGCTCGCGTTTCAGCCTTTCGGCTTCGAGGCGCTCTTGTTCCGCGCGGTCCGGCTCAGGTTCGGGTTCGACCACCGGCGGTTGCTCGACTGCGGGCGGTGCCTGGAGTTCCGAATCGGTCACGAGGGTTGCCTCGATCGCGAGCGGCGTCGACGCGCGCATCGGGCGGGTGAAATCCAGTACGACGAACATTGCTGCAAAGATCAGCCCATGCAGCAGGAGCGCCAGCAGCACCGGAACAACGTTGTGATCGTCGCGAATCACTCAAAGAGCCGCTTCTTTCATTCCGGAATCGGGTAGGTATCCAGCGGATCCGTGACAAATCCGACCGTGTCGGCACCGGCCTGCTGCAACAGAACCATGGCGCCGACGACATTGCCGTACGGCACGGCGCGATCCGCTTTGACGAGGACCGGCGTTTCCGGCTGTTCGCGCAATATTGCGGTCGCGATACTCACGATTTTCTTGCTGTTGGCCGGTTCGTCCTCCGCGTCACCCTGGTTGATATAGAGATTGCCCTGGGCGTCGACGCTCACGACCAGCGGCGGATTATTCGCCGCGTCTTCGATCGGTTCCGCGCCGGCTTTCGGCAACTCCACCTCGACGCCCTGTGTCAGGAGCGGCGCGGTCACCATGAAGATGATCAGCAATACGAGCATCACGTCGATATAGGGCACGACGTTGATCTCACCCATCAGCTTGCGTTTCTGCAGAGGAGTCGACATCTCAGATTCCCTTACGCCGGGCGCGCGAATGCCGTTGCAGGATGCTGGAGAATTCCTCCATGAAGCCGTCGTAGCGAATCTCCAGCCGCACCACCTTGTCCGCGTAACGGTTGTACGCGACGACGGCCGGGATGGCCGCGAACAGACCCATGGCCGTGGCGACCAATGCCTCGGCAATGCCGGGCGCCACGTGCGCAAGCGTTGCCGACTGCATGTTGGCGAGCCCGGTAAACGAATTCATGATGCCCCATACCGTGCCGAACAGGCCGACATACGGGCTGGTCGAGCCGATGGTGGCGAGCGTCGCGAGCCCCTGTTCCAGCCGGTCGACCTCGCGCATCATGCCGACCCGCATGGCACGCCGGCATTCGTCCACCAGTTTGTCCGGCTGCATGTCGTCCTGCTGGCTGGCGCGATTGAACTCGCGAAAGCCGGCCTCGAACAGGCTGGCCATGCCGATACTGCCCTCTTTCTTGCGCGTCGCGCTGTGATAGAGCGTGTTCAGGTCGCCGCCGGACCAGAAATTCGCCTCGAAAGTGTCCGATGCATCCTTGGTGCGGCTGATCAGGCTGCGCTTGGTAAAAATGATGCTCCACGAGACGAACGATGCCGACAGAAGTATCAGCAGCACCGCCTTCACGGGAAGACTGGCATCCATGATCAGGCTCAGAACTGACAAATCGGTATTCATGATTCAAGGACCCTTCAATAGTATTTCAGGCAGTCGCACGGGCTTCAGTGTATCTGCGTTCAGAAAAGCAGCCCGTGTGATGCCCCGGCACAGCAGTTCGCCGTCCCGTTGATTGCGAAATATCTTCTGTTCGATCGAAAAACTCGCCCGCGCCAGGCTGATGAGACTCGCGGTGACGACCAGCTGGTCGTTGAAGCGCGCGGGAAGCAGGAATTCCGCCTGGCAATCGACGACCACGAAAAACCGCCGCTTCTCGCGCAATAACACATCCTGTTCTAAGCCGAGTGCCCGCAGCCATTCCGTACGCGCACGCTCCATGAACTTGAAGTAATTAGCAAAGTACACCAGTCCCTGCGCATCGGAATCTTCGTAATAGACGCGCACGGGCCATGCAAAGGGTTCGCTTGAATTCACCGGCACCGGTCACTCAGAGTTTGTCGAACAAAGAGAGTTCGACAACGGACTCCCGCTCCGGCGGTGTCAGACCGAACAGCAGCCAGGCGTTCCGCGTGGCAACCCGGCCGCGGGCCGTGCGCATCATGAATCCTTGCTGGATGAGATAGGGTTCGATGACATCCTCGATCGTGCCGCGCTCCTCGCCCAGCGCCGCGGCCAGACTTTCGATACCGACCGGGCCACCGTCGAACTTTTCGATGATGGTCTGCAGCAAGCGGCGGTCCATCGCATCGAAACCGTTGGGATCGACTTCGAGCAGGTCCATGGCGCTCTGGGCGACCGCTTCCGTGATGACACCATCTGCCTGCACTTCGGCATAATCGCGCACACGCCGCAGCAGCCGGTTGACGACCCGCGGCGTGCCGCGCGCGCGACCGGCGATCTGCAACGCGCCTTGGGCTTCCAGCGGCAAATTGAGAATACCGGCGGAGCGCTGGGCGATCGCGCACAGTTCCTGCACGGAATAGAACTCGAGCCGCTGCACGATGCCGAACCGGTCCCTGAGCGGCGACGTCAACAATCCCGCGCGCGTCGTTGCGCCGACCAGCGTGAACGGCGGCAAATCGAGCTTGATCGAACGCGCCGCCGGTCCCTCACCGATCATGATGTCGAGCTGAAAGTCCTCCAGCGCGGGATACAGAACCTCCTCGACCACGGGATTCAAGCGGTGAATTTCATCCACGAACAGGACGTCGTTCGGTTCGAGATTGGTGAGAATGGCAGCCAGGTCGCCGGGACGCTCCAGCACCGGTCCGGAAGTCTGGCGGAGATTGACGCCCATCTCGTACGCGACGATGTGGGCGAGCGTCGTTTTTCCCAGGCCCGGCGGACCGAAAATCAAAACGTGATCGAGCGCCTCGCGGCGGTTTCTCGCCGCCGTGATGAAAATATGCATCTGCTGTTTGACGCTCGACTGGCCGATGTAATCGACCAGTTTCTTCGGGCGGATCGCGCGGTCAAACGCCCGGTCCTCGTCGCGGGGCACCGTGCTGGTGAGACGATCGCGTTCGATGGCCATGATCAGCTGACTGCCTGCCTGAGCGCCAGGCGAATTATGTCTTCCGCGGATTTGCCGTCGAGATCGAGTGCGGCCAGCAATCGTGTCACTTCACTCTGCCGGTAACCGAGCGCAATCAGCGCGTCGATTGCCTCGCTGCGCGCGTCGGACCGGACCGTGCGTCCCGCGGGACTCGCCGGATACGCCTTTGCTTTGCCCAGGCGGTCGCGCATCTCGATCATGAGACGCTCCGCCGTCTTGCGGCCGACCCCGGGTATCTTGACCAGTGTCGCGGTATCTCCGTAATGCACACAGTGCTCGAAATCGGCCACGCTCATAGCTGACAGGATTGCGAGTCCCATTTTTGCACCGACGCCGCTGACTTTGAGCAGCGAGCGGAACAGCGCCTTTTCCTCGGCCGTCGCAAATCCAAACAGCGTCTGCGAATCTTCGCGCACCTGCAGATGCGTATGCAGAAAAACATCCGCGCCGACTTCCGGCAGGTCAAGGAAAGTGGACATCGGCGTTTCGATTTCGTACCCGACGCCCGCGCATTCGAGCACGATATGCGGAGGCAGTTTGCCGGCCAGGCGCCCTCGGACAGTGCCGATCATCTCGATCCTGCGATGGCCGCGGCACCGGCCAGCCGTGTGTGGAGGCGGTGCCGGTGTCCGTGACACAGGGCCGCGGCGAGCGCGTCCGCCGCATCCGGCAACGGCTGGCCCGTCAGCCGAAGCAGGGACATCACCATGTGCTGCACCTGCTCCTTGCTGGCAGCGCCAGTGCCGACGACCGCCAGCTTGATCTCCCGCGGTGCGTACTCGAAGACGGTGATGTTCAGGCCGAAAGTCGCGCACAGCGCCGCGGAACGCGCCTGCCCGAGTTTCAGGGCGCTGCCTGCATTGCGGTGCACGAACACGCTTTCGATGGCGACGGCCTGTGGACGGTATTCGTCGGCGATCTCACGGATCGAGCGGAAAATCAGCCGCAAACGTTCCGGAAACGATCCGTCCGCGCTGTGCACGGTGCCGCTCGCCACGTAGCAGGCGGAATCTTCGTTGAAGTCCACGACCCCGAAACCCGTCAGTCGCGAGCCCGGATCGATACCCAGTATGCGGTGCCGCTCAGTCAAGGGAGTTGTGCCAGCACGTCATCGCGAATATCCGCGTTACTGTATACGTTTTGTACGTCGTCCAGATCCTCGAGCATGTCGAGCATCTTGAGCATCGTACCCGCTTCCTGCAAGCCGAGTTCGGCGCTGGTTGTGGCGCGCATCGTCAGTTCCGACAGCTCCGGTGCCAGGGCGCGCGAGCGCATTGCGTCGCGCACCGCCTCGAAGTCGGCCGGGTCCGTCAGCACTTCGATGGAATTGTCGTCGGCAACGACGACATCCTCGGCGCCGGCCTCGATTGCGGCCGCCATGATCGCGTCCTCGTTGCTGCCGGGCGGAAACACCAGCAGACCGACATGATTGAACAGGTAACTCACCGAACCGTCGGCGCCCAGGTTGCCACCGAATTTGGCAAAGGCGTGCCGGACGTCGGCCGCGGTGCGATTACGATTGTCCGTCATGCAGTCGACTATCACGGCGCTGCCGCCCGGGCCGTAGCCCTCGTAGCGGATTTCCTGATAATCGGCGTCATCGCCTTCGCCGGAACCTCTGCGAATCGCGCGCTCGATATTGTCCTTCGGCATGCTGTGGGATCGGGCCTTGTCGACGGCGAGCCGCAGGCGCGGATTCGCCGCCATGTCACCGCCTCCCATGCGCGCCGCAATGGTGATTTCACGGATCAGTTTGGTAAACAATTTGCCGCGTTTTTTGTCCTGGGCGCCCTTGCGATGCTGAATATTTGCCCATTTACTGTGTCCAGCCATAGTGCCCCGTCGAGTTCCAAGCATTCTGTGCGTCGCGGGTCGCCACCCGCGGTCCGATTCGCCGGCGTATGATAACGGTAATCCGGGCCGCACACATCCTCGAAAAATCGCCAAATGATCGCAACTCCGCCGGAAAATCCGCAATTGAGCGCCGAACCGGTCGACATCGTCGCCTTATCGCGACACTACGTCGAGGCCTTGCCGGCGCCGGGCGGACAGCGTCCCGAAGGCTCGGACGAAGGCGCGGCGATTGCGGCGATCCTCGAGCCGCTCGGCCTCGGCGAACCCCTGTTGGCGGCAGCCCGCGTCTACCCGCTGGTGCGCGTCGGCGCCATCAAGCTCGACGACCTGCGGCCGACGCCGCTGGCCCGCCTGATCGAGACGATCGAGGGCCTGGTCGAACTCGGCCGTTTTTCCCTGCCGCCGGACTGGCAGCCCGGGGAAGCGCTGGCCGTCAGCCAGTCCGAAGCGCTGCGGAAAATGCTGCTCGCAGTCGTCTCCGACGCGCGGCTGGTCGTGATACGCATTGCCGAGCAATTGCATCGCCTGCGTCTCGCCAGGAAATCGACCGCGGCCGACCAGCGCGCCCTGGCCATCGAGACACGCGAGATCTATGCGGCGCTCGCCAACCGGCTCGGTATCTGGCAACTGAAGTGGGAACTCGAGGATCTGGCGTTTCGCTACCTGGAACCGGAGACGTACCTGCGCATCGCACGGGCACTCAACGAAAAACGCGCCGAACGGGAAGCATCGATCGAGGAAGTCCGCAGGGCGTTCAGCTCCGAACTCGCCAAAAACGACATCAAGGCGGAAGTCAGCGGCCGCCCGAAACACATTTACAGCATCTGGCGCAAAATGCAGCGCAAGGGTAGCGGGCTCGAGAATATTTTCGATGTCAGGGCCGTGCGCATCCTCGTCGACGATGTCGCGGACTGCTATGCCGCACTGGGTGTCGTGCACAATCGCTGGTCGTATCTGCGGGGGGAATTCGACGACTACATCGCCAATCCGAAGGGCAACCATTACCAGTCGCTGCACACCGCGGTCATCGGGCCCGGCGGGCAGCCGGTCGAGGTCCAGATTCGCACGCACGACATGCACCGCCATGCCGAACTCGGCGTTGCCGCGCACTGGCGCTACAAGGAGGGTATCGCCAGGCGGCCCGCATTCGATCAGAAGATCCACTTTCTTCGCAGGTTGCTCGAGCCTTCCGACGAGGACGGAGACCTGCTGCAGCAGATCCGCGGCGACGTGTTCGAGGATCGGGTCTATGCCGTCAGCCCCAAGGGTGATGTGGTCGAGATGCCCGCCGGGTCCACGCCGCTCGATTTTGCCTACCACGTGCACACGCAGATCGGGCATCGCTGCCGCGGCGCCAAGGTCAATGGCCGCATCGTGCCCCTGACCTACCGTGTCAGAAACGGTGACAAGGTCGAAATCATCACCGGGAAGGAGCCGCAGCCCAGCCGCGACTGGCTGAGCCTGCAAAGCGGCTATCTGGCGTCGACGCGCAGCCGCGCCAAGGTCAGGAGCTGGTTCCGGCAGCAGGACAAGGAGCAGAACCGGCGCCAGGGCCGCGACATACTGGAACGGGAATTGTCGCGCTTGAACGTTCGCGACACTGCGCCGAACGAGGTCGCGGCGCATCTCAAAATGGCCGATGTCGACGCCCTTTATGTTGCGCTCGGCGCAGGCGACGTGACGCCCGGCGCAATTGCAACGGCATTGCAGCAGCTCTCGAACGACGGACGAGGCGCCGCACAGCCGGCAAAGCGTCCGGGTAAAAGAGCAGGCGGCGCGAGCCGGCGAATTTCCATCCGCGGCGTTGACGATCTGCTCTGCAACCTTGCGCGATGCTGTGGCCCGATGCCGCCTGAAATCATCGCCGGTTACATCACGCTGGGCCGGGGTGTCAGTATTCATCGTCATGATTGCGGCAATTTCCGCAGCCTGCATGCGCGTCATCCTGAGCGCGTCATCGAGGTCGAATGGGGAGACGCGACGGACGTGAACTACCCGGCAGAACTGGTCCTCTACGCCTACAACCGGCATGGCCTGTTGCGGGATATCAGCAGCGTGCTGGCAGATGAAAAAATCGGGGTGGACAGTGTCCAGACGAAGTCGGAGAAGCAAAGTCTGCAGGCGACGATGGAGCTGCAGCTGTCTGTTCCCGGGCTCGCGGCATTGAGCCGGACCATCGCGCGGCTGGAGCAGTTGCCGAACGTGACCTCGGTGCGCCGCAGGAGTTGATGGAACTTTCGGCCGCCCGCATGGCGGGCGACCCACGATTGCGGACTCTTTACTGGTTAATGTTGTTCAACGCTCTTTTGTCGACTGCGAGTGATGCCTCGTGGATCGCTTCGGCCAGAGTCGGGTGCGCATGGATCGTGCGCTGCAGGTCTTCACTGCTGGCGGAAAACTCCATTGCCAGCACGGCTTCAGCAATCAGTTCACCGGCCATCGGTCCCAGGATGTGCACGCCGAGCAGTTCGTCGTCGTCCGTGGCCGCGACGATTTTCACCACGCCGGCCGTCTGCTCCATGGCCTTGGCGCGTCCGCTTGCGGCAAACGGAAACGAACCCGTCTTGTATTCGCGGCCGCTGTCCTTCACTTCCTGTTCCGTTTTGCCGACCCAGGCGATTTCCGGCGCGGTATAGATGACGGACGGGATGACGTTGTAATTCATCTCGGCGACTTCGCCTGCGATCAGGTCCGCCGCCATGACGCCCTCTTCCGATCCCTTGTGTGCGAGCATCGGGCCGCGCACGCAATCGCCGACGGCAAACACACCTTTGAGGCGCGTGCGGCATTCGTCATCGACCGGTATGAAACCGCGTTCGTCCAGTTCGATGCCGCAATCCGGGGCAAGGAGGCCGTCCGTAAACGGCCGCCGTCCGACCGCGACCACCAGTCTGTCGACGTCGATCGTCTGGTTGCCTGAAGCATCTTCGTAGGCGACCTTGACGCTGTCGGACGATGCTTTCGCGGACGTGACTTTGGCGCCCAGGCGGAGGGTCATCCCTTGCTGCTTGAACTGCTTTTCCGCCTGTTTCGCGATGTCGCGGTCGACGCCTGGCAGGAAGTCTTCCAGGGCCTCGAGAACGACCACCTCCGAGCCGAGACGGTTCCAGACGCTGCCGAGTTCGAGACCGATGACGCCTGCGCCGACGACGCCGAGCTTCTTCGGCACCTGGTCGAATTCGAGCGCGCCCCAGGAATCGACGATGCGGTCGCCGTCGAAGGGCGCGACTTTCAGTTCGACCGGCGCCGAGCCGCTGGCCAGGATGACATAGCGCGCATCGAGCGTCGCGGGATCCCCGGAGGTCGGCGTGAACCCGACCTTGTGCGCGGAGAGTAACTTACCGTGCCCGACCAGGCCATCGACCTTGTTGGCCTTGAACAGGCCGGCAATACCGCCCGTCAACTGTCGCACGATGCCGGCCTTGCGTTTCTGCATGGCGGCAAGATCGACCTCCACGCCGGACAAAACGATGCCGTGCTTCTTGAACTCGTGTTCGGCCCGATGCACCAGCTCCGAAGATTCCAGCAACGCTTTCGAGGGAATACAGCCGGCGTTCAGGCAGGTGCCGCCGAACGCGTTCTTGCCGTCGCGGTTCTGCCACTCGTCGATACAAGCGACCTTCATGCCGTTCTGGCTGGCGCGAATCGCGGCAATATAGCCGGCCGGACCGGCGCCGATCACAATTACGTCGTAACTCGTGTTCATTCGGTCACTCTTTGATGATCGCGGTACTGTGGCCGCTCAGAATTGCAGCAGCAGTCGTCCCGGGTCCTCGAGCGACTGCTTGATACTGACCAGAAACTGGACGGCCTCGCGACCGTCGATGATGCGATGGTCATAGGTCACGGCCAGATACATCATCGGCCGCACGACCACTTCGCCATCGACCGCCACGGCCCGCTCCTGGATGGCGTGCATACCCAGGATGGCGCTTTGCGGCGGATTCAGGATGGGCGTCGACAGCAGGGACCCGAAGATGCCGCCATTGGTGATGGTGAACGTGCCGCCGGTGAGGTCATCCATGCCGATCGTTCCTTCGCGCACCTTTTTACCGAGCGCATCGACTTGCTTTTCGATCTCCGCGAAGCTCAACTGGTCGACATTCCTGACCACCGGCACCATCAGTCCACGCTCGGACGAAACGGCAATGCCGATATCGAAATAGTCATGATAAACGACGTCCTTGCCTTCGATTGACGCATTGACGGCCGGAAACCTCTTCAGCGCTTCGACCGAGGCCTTGGCAAAGAACGACATGAAACCGAGTTTCACGCCGTGTTCTTTGGCAAACGGTTCCTTGTGGCGGTTGCGCAGGGAAATCACCTGCGACAGATCGACCTCGTTGAAGGTGGTCAACATCGCAGCCGTATGCTGTGCTTCCACCAGCCGTTCCGCGATGCGCGCGCGCAGGCGCGTCATCGGCACCCGCCGGTCCTCGCGCGTCGGCCCGGCCGGTTCGGTCACTTCGGGCTGCGTTGCGCCGGCTTCCGCATGCTCGTCGCCATGGCTCTTGAGGTACTCCATGACATCGGATTTGGTCAGGCGTCCGTCCCTGCCGGAGCCGCTGACGACGTTCGCATCGAGATCGTGTTCGTCCAGCAGCCGGCGTACCGCCGGGCTCAGCTTGTGGGCGCTTTCGCTATGATCTTTCCGGGCCGGTTGTTGTGTATCGGTGGGGGTATCCCGTTCTTCCGTCGCCGCAGCGTCCGTCGCCGCAGTGTCTTCTTCTTCATCTACGGGCGCTTCGTCGCGCTCGGCGGGAGCCGGTTTTTCGTCGTCCCCTGCGTCGGTTTTTGCGGGTTCGCCGTCTTCGAGCAGCGCGAGCAGATCGCCGGCCTTGACGGTCGCGCCGTCCTTGATCTTGATCTCCTGCAACGTGCCCGACGCCGGTGACGGAACCTCCAGCACGATCTTGTCCGTTTCGAGATCGACCAGGTTCTCGTCACGGGATACGGCGTCGCCCGTTTTCTTGTGCCACGCGACCAGTGTCGCATCCGTGACGGATTCCGGTAAAGTCGGAACCTTGATTTCAATGCTCATTGACCTGCCCTGCTCTTCCCTGCTCCGGATCCGCGCTTCTTCTTCCTTTCCCGCCCGTTCGCTTGACTGGCCCTGATTTCACTGCCCAGCGCTGCCGCAATCAGCGCCTGTTGCTGCTGCAAGTGCACCTTGAGAATGCCGACAGCGGGGGCCGCCGCACTTGGCCGCCCAGCATAATACAAGTGCTGGCTGTCGGAGAGCGGCTCCTGCAGGCGATGGCGAATCTGATACCACGCGCCCTGGTTCTGCGGCTCTTCCTGGCACCAGACGATTTGCTCGGCATTCGGCCAGGCCGCGATCTGTTCTGCATACCGATCGACGGGAAACGGATAGAGCTGTTCGATGCGGATGAGCGCCACCTGCGACAGCTTCCCGGCCTGCCGCGCTTCGAGCAGATCGAAGTATACCTTGCCGCTGCAGAACACTACGCGCCGTGTCTGCTCAGGATCGATGTCTTCGATCTCCGGCACAATGGTCTCGAAACGGCCGCTCGAGAGATCGCTCAAGGGTGATACCGACAATTTGTGCCGCAACAGGCTCTTCGGGGTCATGACGATCAGTGGCTTGCGGTACGCCCTGAGCATCTGTCTTCGCAACATGTGAAACAACTGCGCCGGCGTCGACGGTATGCACACCTGCAGATTGTTTTCCGCACAGAGCTGCAGAAAGCGTTCGAGCCGGGCGGAGGAATGCTCGGGTCCCTGCCCCTCGTAACCGTGGGGCAGGAACAGCGTCAGGCCGCACAGCCGCCTCCACTTCGCTTCGCCGGAACTGATGAACTGGTCGATGACGACCTGCGCGCTATTGGCGAAATCGCCGTATTGCGCTTCCCAGACCACGAGTGTTCTCGGTTCCGTCGTCGCGTAGCCGTATTCGAATCCGAGCACCGCCTCTTCCGACAACAGCGAATCGATCACCCTGAAGGCGGACGGCCGGTCCACAATGGACTGTAACGGAATGTACTCGTCCCTGTTCCTCTGGTTGTGCAGCACCGCGTGACGGTGAAAGAAGGTACCGCGAGACGTGTCCTGACCGGTTACGCGGCAGTCGTAACCGTCGGCAATCAGCCCCGCGTAGGCCATGGATTCCGCAAAGCCCCAGTCCATCGGGACCTTGCCGGCGGCCATGCGAACCCGTTCGTCGATGATGCGCTGGACCCGGCCGTGCAGCATGAACCCTTGCGGTAACGCAGTCATTTTCCCCGCCAGCACGGAGACCCGTTCGGGACTCAATGTGGTGTCCATCTCGTCGTCCCAGGCAGCATCGAGATAAGGCGCCCAGTCGATTGTGTACTCGTTGCCGATGTTGCCGAGCAGCGACTTCGGCACCGGCTCGCCGCGATCGAGACGGTCGCGATAATTGTCCTGCAACTGCTGTGCGCCCGCGGCGTCCGTTATCCCGGCCTTCGTGAGGCGCTCCGCATACAGCTGCCGCGTCGTCTTGTGATCGCGAATGCGACCATACATGACCGGCTGCGTGGCACTCGGCTCGTCGGCCTCGTTATGCCCGTGCCGGCGGTAACAGACGAAGTCGATGACCACGTCCTTCCTGAACTTCTGCCGGTATTGCAGTGCGAGCCGCGAGGCGAAAATGCCCGCCTCCGGATCATCGCCGTTGATATGAAAGATCGGCGCTTCGATCATCTTCGCAATATCGGTGCAATACGGCGTCGATCGCGCGTCGGACGGACGGCTGGTGGTAAAGCCGATCTGGTTGTTGACGACGATGTGCACAGTGCCGCCGGTGCGGAAGCCGTTGGTCTGGGACAACTGAAACGTTTCTGCGACGACGCCCTGCGCCGCAAACGCGGCATCGCCATGGATGAGGACCGGCAGCACTTCCTCCCGATCATGGTCGCCGCGCCGTTGCTGGCGCGCGCGCACCGATCCTTCGACCACGGGGTCCACGATTTCGAGGTGCGACGGGTTGAACGCCAGCGCGATATGCACATTGCCACCCGGCGTCTTCATATCCGCCGAGAACCCCTTGTGATACTTGACGTCGCCGGAGCCTTTCATGTGGTCCGGATCGACATTGCCTTCGAATTCGTCGAACAGCTCTTCGGGCGGCTTGCCGAGTACGTTCACCAGCACGTTGATTCGTCCGCGATGCGTCATGCCGATCACGAACTCTTCGATACCGAACTCGCCGCCGCGCTGAATGAGATCATCCAGCATCGGGATCAGGCTTTCGCCACCCTCGAGCGAAAAGCGTTTCTGTCCAACGAAGCGCGTATGCAGGTAACGCTCGATGCCTTCCGCGGCCGTCAGCTGTTCGAGAATCCACAGGCGCTCGTCGGAAGAAAGCCCGCCCGAAACGATGCCCTGCTCGAAATGCCGCCTGAGCCACAGGCGTTCGCGTGAGCGCGATACATGCGCGAATTCGGCGCCGATCTTGCCGCAATAGATCTTTTTCAGGAGCGCCATGATGTCCCGGAGCTTCATGCGCCGGTCGCCGCTGCCCGCAAGACCTCCCGTGGCAAATTCGGTCTCCATGTCCGCTTCGCTCAGGCCCAGGTAGTCGAGCTTGAGCACGCCGGGTACCGGCCGTTCCATGAGACCGAGCGGGTCGATGTCGGCGATCTGGTGGCCTCGCAGCCCGTAGACCTGGATCAGGCGCGAGACGGAAGCCTGTTTTTCACTGGCCGCCGGGGTGCCGGTCAGGCCGCTCCTGCCCGCCTTTCCGTTGGCCTTGCGAGTGCGTGAACGTTGCGCCAGCTCACGGCGTATCGGAGTGTGCAGGACTTCGCCCTGGCGGTCGCCCAGTGACAGAAAGTAGCGACGCCAGCTCTCGGGAACGTCATCCGGGTTCTCGATGAATGCTTCGTACAGTGTTTCGATCGCTGCGCCATTCGGACCGAACAGGGGCGAAGACGCGTAGCGTTCCTCCAAGGAACCGTTCATGACAGAGAACGGGTGCGAAACCTGCGGGTTCCGTAAAAGTTTGACAAGGTGTTTTAAGCCGAAGAAAAACGGGACGTTAGTGTAGCTTAAGCCTGCCCCGAAAAACCAGACGACCGCGTAGCGGGTATCCTTGCCGTGCTAATGAAGGGTCAGGAGAAACTGATAGCACACCAGGCAGGCATAGCTGCCGAAAAACAGTGTCAACAACAAGCCGGTGCGCATGATGTTGAAGAGCCGTGAGCGGGACAGGTACACCAGCAGCAGAATGCCGACACCCGTCAGCAGCATCTTGCTTACCGCAAATGCGAAATCGCCGTAACCCAAAGCCGCGGCCATGAAAGGGTTCACTTCGACCGCGCCGCGCGCCAGCAACTGCAAGGTGAAAAACGCATCGAGGCTGCTCAGGAGCATGATGCCGGTCGCCAGGAAAAACAGCCACGGATGGTGCCAGTCGATAAAAATGGTGTTCACTTCCGCGCTGCGGCGAAACGCCCGGCGGCGAGACCGAAGGAAACCGAAAAAGATTGTGCGCCAGGTGAATGCCCGGCGATCGGCGCTGTCCCGATTATCCGGCGTCGTCCGTAGCTGCTCCAGATTGCTCACCGCCTCTCCTTTATAGACAGTCGATTGTTTCGAACCAGATTGATTGGACCGCTCGAACGGGCATTTGTCCGCGGAAGTGCAAAGGTCGGGAGAAAACCAATCCGTGACAAAAGCATGACGGCAGATCCATCTGTTGTTGATTTTTTGGGGGCCGGACAGAACGGCTGTCTATGGCCTGTCGACGATGCGATTGTCAGACAGCTTTTCGCATTAATCAAACAAAAGATTGCTTCTGTTTTCTGCGATCCCGGACAAGAGTCGATGTGTCCGGCTTTCGTGAGCAGATCCGGTGTGTTACCGGCGTGCGTGCGGAATCGTACCTGTTGCCGGCTGCAGAACTTGCACTGCGAATTACGAGACATAATGTCGAATCGTGAGCCGTGAATCGGTCGCGGTAGAGCCAAATCCGGCCAAACCATCGAGTTTCGCTGCCTGCAGCAGCGTCGCGGCGCCGCTACTCTCCAGCGTTTTGCGACTGATCAATCATGCAACCGGACTCGCGCCCGGATTTTCCCGTCTCCGTTCCGGCGATCGTGGTTTTCGAGGTCGCCGCGCTTTTTGCACGCAGCGCCCTGGAGACGTCTCTCATCCGCGATGGCAGCGAACCCCGCCTCGCACAACACCTCAGCTATCTCGTGGTACCTCCGATCCTCCTGGTATTGCTCTGTCCTTATCTTGCACGATGCAAGGATTCGTTACGCAGCCTGCTGCGGCCTGCCGACTGGACGGCCAGGGTCGTCCTCTGCTCGATTCTGCTCGGATTGACCTTGCGGATTACCTATTGGGCGGTTCTGACCGTGCTGATGTGGCTCGGTCTTGTCGGTACCCGTGACCCGAAAGCCATCGTCGGCCCTTTGATCGGATTCGACTGTCCGTCCCCGCCCGTCCTGTTATTGAGTTTCGCAGTCATGGCGGTGCTGACGCCGGTGACCGAAGAGGTGATCAATCGCGGATTTTTCCTCCACGCCCTCATGCCGCGCGGCACGACGCTGGCTCTGCTCCTGTCAGCCGCATTGTTTGCCGTCATGCATGATCCCGGTAGTTATCCGGCCACATTCGCAATCGGTCTGCTGCTCGGCACGCAAATGCTGAACTATCGAACGTTGTGGGCGCCGATACTGACACACGCAACTTACAATGCGGCGGCGATCGTCGACTGGGACTGCTTCCGCTTTGTCTGGAACCCCCCGGCGTCCGACCCCGGCCTGGCCGTCGCTGCGGGGCTCGCCGCGCCGCTCGCGCTGGCGGGGATTGTCGCCGCCCTGTTCCTGGCGAGTGAAAAGGCCGCCAGGGCACCTTAAGTGCCCCGACGGCTTTGAGTCTCACCCTTACAAGGCGCCCGCAACACGTTCGATGATGTGCGACGCGGCGGCGACCACTCCCTCGTAAATATTGATGAGATCCTGGCCGACACTGCCGGTATCGGTCACGCCACCGTAAGAATTTTCCGGCGTGCACTGATTGCTGCCGCCTGCAACGACCTGAACTTCCGTTGTGTTTAAATCTCTCATGACATCAACCTCCTTGTTGATTGCTGTGTGTATTTCGCGCTTCCAGCGCAGACTCACCTTAAGCGGCCCGGACAGCGCAGAGCGACCGATGAAACTCCGCGAAATGAAGAGATAGTCACTTTTTCCCCGGTTCGGGTGACGTGGCGCATCCCTCAGCTGAACGCGTCCTGCAACCGGAACAAACCGAGTCGCGCCTGCAGATAACGCAGCCGCAGCCCGGCGACCGGAAAGCGGGCCGAGAGTCCGCGCATCATCACAGGTACGGATTCCGGGACGTACCCGGATTGCGACCGTCCGGCGGCGAGCCAGCGCGCGAGCTCGCGACCGCTCCACGTTGCGGTATTGACGCCGTTGCCGTGATAGCCATAGGCAAAATAGACGGAAGGATCGTCGCCTAGACGGCCGACGCACGGCGTCAACCGGAGCGTGATGCAGATCAGGCCATGCCAGCGATATTCGATCGGCACGTCGCGCCAGAATGGCCACAGGTCGCCGAGCCTGCGAGAGAGGTCCGCAAACGTCTGCGCCGTTCCTTCCCGGCTGCCCGTCGAGTGGCCGCGGCCGCCGAACAGAAACCGGTTGTCCGGCAACAATCGATAATAGTTCAGGATGTTCTTCGCGGTGATCGAAGGATTGTGTGTTTGCCACCGGTGAGCGTCGAGTTCAACCGTGGTTAACGGACGCGTGATGACGATGGCGCTGATCATCGGCAGGGGTCTGCCATAAAAGGATCGGTGCAGATGTTCCGGCATGAAGCCGTTGGTCGCCAGGATGACATGCCTGCAGCGCAGACGGCCGCCCGCGGTTGTCAGGACATGCAGACCGTTCTGTTTGCTCCAGTCAATGACTTCGCTGTGCGGATGAAGGTTGGCGCCGTGGCGCTGCGCGGCCGCTGCCAGTCCGCGCATGAAACGCAACGGATGCAGTCCGAAGCAGGGCCGCTGTATGACGGCGCCATACAGCTCCGTCGAGTCGAAATACCGCTCCAGGAACTCGTCCGCGTGAATCGCACGCGTATCCAGGCCCAGCAATCGGCGCTGCTGTTCCGCATGCTCCGTTAAATGCGCAAATGAACGCTTCGAGTGAGCGACCTCGAGTTCGGCGTCCCCTGTGATCTCGGCATCGATCAGTTCATGTCGAATGAGGTTCCCAACCAGGTCGACGGCTTCGACCTGGGACCGGTAATAGCGCCGGGTTTCGTCCAGGCCGTAACGGCGCAGCATGCGTCGTAGTGACAGCGAGGTACCGCCGATGCCGCAGAAACCGCCGTTACGGCCCGATGCGCCCCAGCCGATATGACCGGCCTCGAGTACGCGGGTGTCGATCTGGTGCTCCTTGCACAGGTGATAGGCCGCGCTGACGCCCGTATAGCCGCCGCCGATGATGGCGACGTCGCAAGACTCGTCTTTCAGGAGCGGTCTTGCATCCGACCGGGGCACGCCCGCGGAGGCTTCCCACCAGGACGGCTGCGGCTCGCCGAATCGATACACGTCATCGTCGTAAAGACGCCTTATGCGCACTCGCCACTCCTGTCCGCCCGCGTGCGGCGCACCGCGGCCTCGTTGCGGATCACGAAGAGGCCGGCGAAGGCCGTGAGCAACAACGGCAACGGCAGCAGCACGAGCAGGTTCCAGCCCTGAAAATACATCACCGTGCCGGCCAGCAATGAAGCCGTTGCGGACGTGCCGAATACACTGAACTCGTTGACGGCCTGCGCCTTCCAGCGTTCCGCCATCGAGTACGTCAGCGTCAGCATGGTCGTCCCGCCGACGTAGAGCAGATTCCATCCCACGCCGAGCAGCACCAGCGCGAACGAATAGTGCATGAACGAATGCCCCTGGAAACCAATGATGCATGCGATCGACAGTCCGGCCGCACCGATCGCCATCATGCGCACCAGTCCCAGCCGTTCGATCAGTAATCCGGAGATCAGAGACGGTCCATACATCCCGAGCACATGATTACGAATAACCCGGGCCGTCTCGTCCAACGTGAAGCCGTCGTCGATGTGCATGCTCAACGGGGTTGCCGTCATGAGCAGCGTCATCACCCCGTAGGCGATGGTGCCGCAGAGTACCGCTACGGCGAAAACCGGCTGCCGCACGATTGTGCCCAGCGGACGCTGGCCGGATGGACGACTTTCCGCATGTTCGGCGTGCGTCAATTGCAGCGGCAGGAACAGCATTGCCTGGATCACATAAAGCGCCGCCACCGCAGCCAACGTGCCGGCGTAGGGCACATCCGCGATCCAGTGTTCGCCCAGCCGCACGAGTTCCGGACCCAGCAGGGCGCCGCCGATCGCTCCGACCAGGACCAGCGATATCGCGCGCGCTGCGCGCGCCGGTTCGACACTCTCTGCGGCGGCGTAGCGGTACTGCTGCGAAAAAGCCATGTTGATGCCGAACACCGCCGCCGCGGCGGTGAACCACACGAAACTGGCATGCACAAGCGCATACAACGCAAGCAACACAGACAGGGACGCCGACAGGGATGCGAGCGCAAAACCCCGTCGCCTGCCGATCGCCCGCATCAGCAGCGAGGCCGGTATGGTCGTCGCTGCGAGAGCGATCACCATGGCGGAAATCGGCAGCGTCGCAAGCGCCTGGTCGTCGGTGAGCTCGGAGCCGATGATGCCGCCCAGCGTGATGAGCACAATGGACCCTGTCGCCGAAATCATCTGGCAGACGGTCAACAGCATGATATTTCGGGTTCGCATCAGTTTACCCGGGCTTCGGACGTTGGACTGACAAGGCAAGCGCCGCATTTTTGCACATTCGGAATTGCTGCATGAGAATATTGCGGTGATGAAAATATCCGACGACATCGTCATTCCCGACGAGGAGATCGAATGGACGGCCGTGCGTTCGCAGGGCGCCGGCGGCCAGAATGTCAACAAGGTGGCCAGTGCGGTGCACCTGCGGTTCGACGTCCGCGCCTCCAGTGTATTGCCCGATGACGTCAGGGCCCGCCTGCTGGCATTGCGGGATCAGAGAATCTCGAAGGACGGCGTCATCGTCATCAAGGCACAGAGGTTCCGCAGTCAGGACAAGAACCGCGAAGACGCGCTGGACCGGCTTGCCGAATTGTTGCAGGCCGCTCTCCACACCCCGAAAAAGCGGCTGCCGACGAAGCCCACCCGGACCGCGACCCGGAAGCGGCTCGATGAAAAAGCGCTGCGTGGACGGCTGAAGGCATTGCGCGGCAAGTTGGACGAATAGCCACGTCGGGCTGGACCTCGGGAGCGGATTGTACTAAAGTACCGGGGTAACAATATAATACCGTCAACCGGCATTTTCCCGCGGGATGGGGAGGATTCGATGAGCCCCAAAGTCGTGCAAAGAACCCAGACCGGCGTCCGCCTCGAGACTTCGCTGCTCAAGGTGCTCAAGGGCCTGGCCGAGTACTGCAACCTGTCGCTCGGCGATCTGCTCGAGGGCATCGTGCTGCACAGTTTCGAGGGCAAAGCGCCCTTCTCCGGCGACACGCTGGCGGCAATCCGGGAACTGAAAAAGGTCTACGGCTGCCGGCTCACCGCCGCCGACAGTCATCGTCTTCGGGAGGAGCCGTGATGAACGGCGTGGCGATGAAATCCGCAGACCGGCAAAAGCTGTCGGGCATACAGGCGTTCGAATCGGGCGAGATCGATCCGGCGAACTTCAATCACGAAGCCCACGTGCATGTTGCCTGGTCCTACCTGCAGGAATACCCGTTGGCGGAGGCGATCGCGAAGTTCACAGCGACGCTGCAAGCGTTGACGAGCAGGCTCGACATCGCCATGAAATACCACGAGACGATCAGCTGGTTTTTCATGATCGCCATCGCCGACCGCGGCGCCCTCGGCTGTCCCTGGGAAACTTTCAAATCGATCAATTCGGACCTGATCGAGAACGGCGCGGGCCTTCTGCGGCGGCACTATTCGCCCGCCTGCCTGTCGTCGCCGAAAGCGAGGCGCCAGTTCGTACTGCCCGATCGCGCGCCCTGACCATAGCAGTCGGACTGTCGCAGTCAGAACAACCCTTCGATCTGGCCGTCGGCGTTCAGGTGGATACTGTCGGCCGAAGGTTTGCGCGGCAGGCCCGGCATGGTCATGATGGCCCCGCAGACGACGACCACGAATTCGGCGCCGGCCGCGAGGCGGATCTCGCGGATCGGCACCACGTGTCCTTTCGGCGCGCCGAGCAGATTCGGGTCCGTTGAAAAGCTGTACTGGGTTTTCGCCATGCAGATCGGATACTCGCCGTAGCCGTCTTTTTGAAATTTTGCAAATTGATCCCGTACTTTCTTGTCGGCAATGATGTCCTCGGCGCCGTAGATCGTGCGTGCGATCTGGCGCACCTTGCCCCATAGCGGGGTCGCGTCATCGTACAGCGTGTGAAATTGCGGCTTCCTGCTGTCCGCCAGTTCGACTACGTGGCGTGCAAGGCTTGCAGCGCCCTTGCCGCCCTCGGCCCAGTGCCTGCACAGGTGCGCTTCCACACCGAACTCTTCACAGAACGTTCGAACCACCCCGAGTTCCGCGTCCGTATCGGCCGTGAAGCCGTTGATCGCCACCGCGACCGGCACGCCGAAATGCCCGAGATTGCGCAGGTGCTGCCCGAGATTTTCGCAGCCTTTCTTCACCGCTTTCACGTTCTCGGCGGTGAGATTGTCCTTCGCGACGCCGCCATGCATCTTCAGCGCCCGGACGGTCGCGACCAGCACCGCCGCCGACGGCTTGAGATGCGACTTGCGGCATTTGATATTGAAAAACTTCTCGGCGCCGAGATCGGCGCCGAAGCCGGCTTCGGTGACCACGTAATCCGACAGTTTCAATGCCGTTTTGGTCGCAATGACCGAATTGCAACCATGCGCGATGTTCGCGAACGGGCCGCCGTGCATCAGGGCCGGGTTGTTCTCAATCGTCTGCACCAGATTCGGCTGAAATGCATCGCGTAACAGCGCCGTCATTGCGCCCTGAGCGTTGAGCGCGCTCACGGTGACGGGCTTCTGATCGAACGTATAGCCGATCACGATATTGCCGATGCGCCGTTCGAGGTCCCTGAGGTCGGCCGCCAGGCAGAAAATAGCCATGATCTCGGAGGCGACCGTGATGTCGAAGCCGCTTTCGCGGGGTACGCCATTGGGCGCTCCGCCGAGACCGATCACGATATTGCGCAGCGCGCGGTCGTTCATGTCGACCACACGGCCCCAGGTGACGCGCCGCGGATCGAGACGAAGCTCGTTATCCCAGTGAATGTGGTTGTCGACGAGTGCCGCGAGCAGATTGTGGGCCGCGCCGACTGCGTGAAAATCCCCGGTGAAATGCAGATTGATGTCGGTCATCGGGACGACTTGCGCGAGTCCGCCGCCGGCCGCCCCGCCTTTCATGCCGAAACACGGCCCGATACTCGGTTCGCGGAGACAAATGGCCGCGTTCTTGCCGATGTGATTGAGTGCATCTCCCAGTCCGACCGTCATGGTTGTCTTGCCTTCGCCGGCCGGCGTCGGCGACATCGCGGTCACGAGGATCAGTTTGCCGTCCTGCCGGTTCTCGGCATTGTCGAGCACGCGATAGTCGATCTTGGCCTTGTCATGGCCGTACGGAATCAGCAGGTCCGACGACAGGCCGAGCTTCTTGCCGATTTCCTGGATGGGAAGCAAAGTCGCGGAGCGGGCAATTTCAACGTCCGTTTTCATGGGCATGCGGCTGGCTCCGATTGTTGTTGGCTGCGTGACAGCCGAGTCCGGCGGACAGGTGTGGCCCGGATTCTAGCGAAGTCGCCGTCAGTTACGCACTAATCGCGCAAAATGCGCTTCATCCCGTGAAATGCGGCCATCAGTCCGCGACGATCTGGTGCAGGGTGCCGGCGCCGATGTCGATGACGTAGAGTTCCCCGTCATTGTCTTCGGCGAACGACGCGATAGCCAGGTTCGTGTCGATGAGTTCGTCCGCAGCGACGCCCTGCCGGCTGTCCGCGGCCACCGCCCAGATGCGGCCAGAGCCGAAATCGCCGAACAGATAAAACCCCGCGAGGTCGGGAATGGCGCTGCCCCGGTATACGTAGCCGCCCGTGATCGAGCTGCCGAGAGCGTGGCTGTACTCGGTGATCGGATCGACGTTCGCGGTGCTGCAACCCGTTTGCGGTTCGAAACAGTGTGCCCCTTCGCGATCGTTCCAGCCGTAGTTCTCGCTCATTTCCACACGGTCGACTTCTTCCCAGCTGTTTTGGCCTACATCGCCGACCCATAGTTCGCCGGTCGCGCTGTCGAAGCTGAAGCGCCAGGGATTGCGGAAGCCCCAGGCAAAGATCTCGGGACAGTTGTCGGTTCCGGAGCCTTGAAAACATTCGGTGCTGCCGGCAAACGGATTGTCGGCGGGAATCGCATAGGGATCGGCGCTGTCGATATCGATGCGGACGATGCTGCCCAGCACGTTGGTGGTGTCCTGCCCATTCTCGCCGGGATCTCCGGCGCCGCCGCCGTCGCCGAATCCGATGTAGAGCCGTTCGTCGGGTCCGAACACCACGTTGCCGCCGTTGTGATTATTGTCGGGCTGCGGCACCGTCAACAGCATCACTTCGGACGCGGGATCGAGATTGCCGGCCGTGTCGACGGTGAAGCGCGATATGACCGATTCGAGCCCGGCACCCGTTCCCGTATAGGAAAGAATGACCTCACCGTTCGTTTCGAAATCCGCATGAAACGCCATCCCGAGCAGCCCTGCTTCGCTCGGAGTCGAGTTCACCAGGTTTTGTATATCGATGAACACTTCAACGTCGTTGACGGAGGCATTGGCGTCGTTCGGGAATACCCACACCACACCTGCTTTCTCGACCACGAACCAGCGGGAGGTATCTCCCGGCGCCTGCAGCATCGCGAGCGGTTGGTCGAACGCCAGTTGCGTAAACACCTGCTGAACGGCAATCGGCGGCGGTTCGGCGGGTGGCGCGGGCCCTGGGTCCTGCGGCGGATTCAAACTCACCGAGCCGCTGTCGCAGGCGCCGAGCAAAGCGGCGCCCAGAACGCCCACTGCAATACGAATCTCTTTCATTGTGTTCTCCCCGCCCGTGGCGTCGACGAACGCCGCAGCATGGCGCCCGGCTCCGTTCCTGCCACGCCGT
>JBOHZD010000169.1:0-9733 GCA_050738315.1 Woeseiaceae bacterium | reverse complement strand
GAATATGCTCTGCGCCTTCGATTGTGGTCATCGCGAGCAGCTTTTCGTCCGACGCCCAGCGGCCGAGTGCCAGTTCGATGATCGATGCGCCGAGCGCCTCGAAATGCGCCAGCGCCAGGCGATCACGCTCGGTTGCAGAGAGCTCGGGAAAGCACAATTCGAGATTGCGGCACGCAATTGCCCGCCTTTGATGCCCGATGCGGTGTGCGATCCGGCCGATCGCTTTGCCGATACCGAGCTGCAGCCCGTACGGCAGCAAGCAGCTCAAGCGCAGGAGAGCGAGCGCCAGCCAGGCGGGCCAGTGTCTCGGAGTCCAGAATGCATAAAGAGGTTTTCGCCCGGCTCTCGTCATGTCCCCGTGCGCTGGGTCGGTTTCAGGATCAGCGCGCGAGTGTATGCCCGCGGCAATTCAGGCGCGAGTACGGCGTGAATCTGCGCCGTGAATGGATTACTCCGACATTGCGTCGATGTAATCCCGGTTGTTCTTTTCCGAATCGTGATCGAGGGCCGGGTCCTCGTCGTTGCCGGCTTCCACCGTGCTGGCTTCGACCGCGCGGGCTTCGACCGTCTGAATGCCGACATGAAAGGCGGCGAATCCCGGCATCACGACCTGGTTGCGCGCCATGCCGATAATGCGGCCGGAATAGGGCGAATAAAGGTTGGTGTTGGCATTGCTCATCGGGTCCGTGATCGTACCGAGCAGATCGCCGCGGCGCACGGTGCTGCCAAGGCTGACATCCGAAAGCAGGATGCCACCGGTGTTGGCCCGGACCCAGGTTGAACGATAATAAACGGGTTCCGGATCGCCCCAGAGACGTGCCGTCTTGACCATGCCCAGGGTATTCAGGAGGGTTTCGATGCCCTTGACGCCGTGCATGACTTCCTTCAGCTCGAGTTCCGACGGGCCGCCGGCCTCGAGCGTGACCGTCGGGATGCCTGCGCGCGTCGCGGCATACCGCAAGGTGCCGTCCGCCGGATCGCTGTGCAGGATGACGGTCGCACCGAAGCCGTGAGTCAGCGTCACTACGTCGGGATTGCGCAGGTCGGCGCGCAATTGCGGCAGGTTGGCGCGCTCGAAGGAACCGGTGTGCAGGTCGATCAGTGCATCGCAATGCGTAATGATCTCGGTGAAAAACGAATAAGCAATTCTGGACGCCTGGCTGCCTTGCGGATTGCCGGGAAAGTAGCGGTTCAGATCCCGCCGGTCCGGCAGGTAGCGTGAGCCGCTGCGAAATCCCTGCAGGTTGACGATCGGCACGCCGATGACGGCGCCCGACAACTCCTTCGGCTCGAGGTTGTGCATCACACGCCGAACCATTTCAATGCCGTTGAGTTCGTCGCCGTGCACGGCCGCCGTCAGGCACAAGGTCGGGCCTGGCAGCCTGCCGTTGACGGCCAGGACGGGCGTTGCAATCGGCACGCCTTCGAACAGTTCCGTCGCGGCCCAGGACAGGCGCTGGTAAGTGCCGGGCGGCACCTTCCCATGCAGAAGCTCCAGCGGCTCCGCGGTCCTTTCCTCGGCCTTCGTGACAGCGTCCGCCAGTGGCACATCGGACACAGGCGTGCCCGTCGGATCGGAGGCCGAGAGCGTGTCGATGGCAAGGCCCAGGTCCGACGGTTTCAGTTCCGGGGTCGGTGCCGACCCGGCAGCGACCGGCTCCGTTCCGACAGGCTGCGGCGCCTGGGCGCCGGCGGGCGGCTCGGTGGCGGCTCCGGAGGCGGGAGTCGCTGCCTCCTCACTGGCGAGCGCTTCGGGTTTTGCCGGCGGATTGCCGGCGTCCATTGTCGGCGCGGCGGCACCCGCAGGGTCGGTTTTGGTCTCTCCTGTGCGCACGTCCTGCCCGGACTGTGCGGCATCCGCGACGCCAGACCCACCGGGCGGCGTCGTTGATGTGGGACTGGCATTCGATTCGTCTGACGGGCTTTCATCGGCCGCTGGGGCCGCGACCGTTGAACCTGCGGGTCCGGTCATTGCAGGCAGCAGATCAGCCGGCGCGACGGGCGCAGTTGCATCGTCGGCCGCAGCCGCATCCAACGGCGCATCTTCCTCGCCGAGCTCGTCGAGGTCGGACTCGTCTGCGCCCGGGCTCTGGCCATGCAGCAGGAGCAGCAAACTGGCCAGCAAAGCCCAAAGCGTGGTATGTGTAGCGACTCGTTTCATGAATACCGATTTCTGCCATCCGGTCCGGCCGGTCGTGCTGGTCGATGGCTTCCAGCCTGCGCCAAAATACTTTATAAGTAGCTGGAATTCTGTGAGCTATTCAAGCGTTTAGAATTAATTCCTCGATTGAAACCTTATTCCAAACAAATGACAAGCCCCAAGCGCCTGATTTTAGCGGCGATGTCCGCGACACTCATCTGCGTGGCTTTTGAGGCACAAGCCGCAGAAACGTTCCCACGGCCGCCCGAACTCGAGCCGGACATCAATTTCTGGGTTTCCGTGTTCACAGCATACGACAGCAACCAGGGTGTGTTACACGATAACCGAAATCTGGCCGTCGTCTATGAACGAATCGACATTCCGGCCAACTTGTCACGCAGGGAACACCAGCGGCGCGTGGAGAAACAGCGCGATCACTATCGACAGATTCTGCAGAACCTGGCCTCTGGCAAGCGCGACTCGCTGTCCGCGGACGAGCAAAAAGTCCTCGCACTGTGGCCTTCCGGCGTTTCCAGCCAGCGGCTTGCCGCGGCAGTCAATGACATTCGTTACCAGCAAGGGCTTTCCGACCGTTTCCGTGCCGGATTGGCGCGCGCCGGGCGCTACCGCACGCACGTGACCACAGAATTCAGGAAGCTCGGGATTCCGATCGAACTCGCGGCATTGCCGCACGTCGAGTCTTCCTACAATCCCGATGCGCGCTCCAGTGTCGGCGCCTCCGGCATCTGGCAATTCACTCGTGGCACCGGACTTCGATACCTGCAGATCGACCATATCCTGGACGAGCGCAACGACCCTTACATCGCCACGATCGCCGCCGGGAAGCTGCTGGCGTACAACTATTCCATCACCGGCAACTGGCCGATGGCGATCACCGCCTACAATCACGGGCTCGCAGGCGTGCGTCGCGCCATGGGCAAGTACGGCGATACTGCGTACGTCAAGATCCTGCGTGAATACGACGGACGCGCCTTCGGATTTGCGTCGCGTAACTTCTATGTGGCTTTTCTTGCGGCATTGCAGATCGATCAGGATGCGGAACGCTATTTCCCCGGTCTCGTGCCCGAGAATCCGATCGATTATCAAACCGTCGAACTGGAAGCCTACGTCCCGGCAGCGTCTCTGGCGGCGGTGCTCGGCGTCAGTCAACAAACATTGTCGCTTTACAATCCGGCGTTGCAGCCGTCGGTCTGGCAGGGTACCAAGTACCTGCCCAGAGATTACGACCTCAGACTACCCGCCGACCTGTTGGAGACACCGCTCAGCGAACTGATGGCGTCGTTGCCGGGCGATGCGCTCTTCGATGAGCAATTGCCGGACCTTTTTCACACGGTGGCACGTGGCGATACCTTGTCGGAGATTGCGTCGGCGTACGGCACACGTGTATCGACGCTGGTTGCTTTGAACGGACTGAGCAGCAGCAATCGCATCCGAGCCGGCCAGCAGTTGAGGTTGCCCGCGGCCGGTCCGGCGCCGGCTGCCGTGGCCGCCGCCGAACCGCCGAGCGTGGCACCCGAAGTGCCGCCGGTCCCGGTCGCTGCCGCCGAAAAGGCTGAAGAACCCGCCACCGCGGAAGGCGCGTTGCCGGGAGAATTGTCTGATGACCTCGCGACCACCCTGATGGGTGCGCTTCAGTCGGCGCTGCTTTCCGATCCCAGCGACTACAGCGTTGCCGAGGATCGCACCATTGAGGTGCATCCGCTGGAGACACTTGGGCACTATGCCGACTGGTTGCAGATAAAAACGCAGCGACTGCGAGACATCAACGGTTTCGCCTTTGGTACGCCGGTTGAAGTGGGGCAACGCATCAAACTGGATTTGAGCCGCGTCGACGCCGACGCTTTCGAAAATCTGCGCACCGCCTATCACAAGGAACAACAGGATGCATTTTTCCGTGATCACACAGTCACCGGGAAGCGCGAACATGTCGTAGAGGCAGGAGAATCGGTCTGGATACTTTCGCTGCAACGATACGACGTACCCGTCTGGCTGTTTCGGCAATACAACCCGGAACTGGATCTCCACGACATCAGGCTCGGCACGCGGCTCAATTTCCCGGTACTGGAAGACAAAGAGACATGACGTTGCCCGGACCGACCGCAGGAATGCGAACTGCCTCATTTTCATGCTTTGCCGGGTTTGCTAGTCTTTTCAGGTCTGAATCAGGAAGGGTGCCTGTGCGAAAAACCGGAACACCGGCGGCGAGCGGTCCGCGGATTGCGTTACGCATCCTGGCTTTGGCGGCTGTGTCCGTCGCATTTCAGATCAAGGCGTCCTGGGGAAGCGATTTTCCGATCGCCGACGAGGTCATCGTGGAGAAGGCCAATCGCAAACTGTACCTGATGAAGAATGGCGAAGCTTTTCGCACCTTTGACATTGCCTTGGGTGTAACGCCGGTCGGAGACAAGGAAGAGGAAGGAGATAACAGGACTCCCGAGGGCCGGTACTGGCTGGACCTGCGGAACCCGCACAGCGATTTCTTCCTCTCCATACGCATTTCGTATCCGAGTGCGGAAGATCGCCGCGAAGCGATGAAAAAAGGAGTGATGCCGGGCGGCCAGATCATGATTCATGGACAACCCAACGTCCCGACCTATTCCGCTGCCTATTACCACCGCGCAGACTGGACTAATGGCTGCATCGCGGTTTCAAATTCGGACATGATCGATATCTGGCTGATGACGCCGGACAGGGTACCGATCGAAATCCTGCCCTGAGCCCCGACGCGGTGTATCGTTGGAAGCTGAGGCCGAGCCACAGGTTAGTGTCACACGGTAAACGAATTGCACCAGGCGATCTCACAACATAAGCCCGGCATACGTGCCGATTCCGACGAAACGGTCGATGCCGAGGTATGGCCGGAGGGAAGTCTCGAGGTCCTTTCGCACTTCGAGGCGGAACTATTGCGCAGCGAGGGCGAAGGCGGTCTGTATCCGTTGCTGCGGCGCTGCATCCTGGCTGTGCTCAATTCCGGCGGCCATACCGATGACGCTCGCGAGGTGCTGGAGAAGTATAGCGATTTCAGCGTCGGTTTCATTCAGCAGGATCGGGGACTGCAGGTATCGATTAAAGGTGCCCCGGCGTCGGCATTTGTCGACGGCAAGATGATCCGGGGCATCCGGGAGCTGGTTTTTTCGGTGTTGCGCGATGTCGTATTTACCAATAACGAAATACGCGAGAGCAGGCGCTTCGATCTCAAGAGTTCGGAAAACATCACCAACGCCGTTTTTCATATCGTCCGCAATGCAAGACTGCTGGAGTTGCCGGCAACACCGAATCTCGTGGTGTGCTGGGGCGGCCATGCAATCAGCCGCGAAGAGTACGACTACACCAAGAGCGCGGGTTACGAGCTGGGATTGCGTTCCATGAGCATCTGTACCGGCTGTGGCCCGGGTGCGATGAAAGGCCCTATGAAGGGAGCGACCATCGGACATGCGAAGCAGCGGATTCGAAACGGCCGCTACATCGGTATTACGGAGCCGGGCATCATCGCCGCGGAATCGCCGAATCCCATCGTCAACCAGCTCGTCATCATGCCGGACATGGAGAAACGGCTGGAAGCGTTTGTCCGGGTCGGGCATGGCATCGTGATTTTCCCGGGGGGCGTGGGGACTGCGGAGGAAGTCCTGTATCTGCTCGGAATTCTGCTCCACCCTGCCAACGACGCGGTGCCGCTGCCCGTCATCATGACCGGGCCGCAGGCCAGCCGTTCGTATTTTCAGCAGATCGACGAGTTTGTCGGGGCTACGTTGGGCCACGCTGCGCAGCAACGCTACTCGATCATCATCGATGACCCCGAAGCCGTAGCCCGCAAAATGCTCGATGGCCTCGACCGAGTGCGTGAGTTTCGAACCGAGCACGGTGATGCCTATTATTTCAATTGGCGTCTCACCATCGACCATGATTTCCAGAAGCCTTTTTATGCCACCCACGATTCCATGAGGTCTCTCGACCTGACGGAAGGATTGCCCATACACATCCTTGCGGCGAATCTGCGCCGGGTTTTCTCCGGCATCGTTTCGGGCAATGTGCGCGAGGACACGATAGCTGCGATAGAAAGCAAAGGGCCCTTCGAGATAACCGGATCGACGCGCATCATGAAACTACTGGATCGACTGCTTGCCGCGTTTGTTGCACAGGGCAGAATGAAGCTGGTCAGCGAGGACTATTCACCGTGTTATCGAGTGCGGGTTGCCGATAATCCGGCGGGCATGTAGTCAAACGCAAAGCACTCCGGCGGAGCCGCCTTCATTAAGTAAAAGCCCGTCTTAAATTACGGAAAAGTAAACGAAATTTCACAACTTGCATTGTGACTTGGTTCCTGTGCACGGGGGCGATTGCCGCGTAGTATGCACGCAACGAATGCATTGGGTAGTCGCATGCACGAAAGCAAAGAAATCGACTGGGGCCCGGATTACGACAGCGATTCGGCGACAGGCGAATTCTCCACCGATCGAGAATCCGGCGTGCAGCCCGGCCAACCCGTCGACAAAGACGGTTGGCAGCAATATCGCAAATGGATTTCCAAGGCACCGGCGCCGTGTGGTCGTCGCAGGAATGTCGACCCAGCCATCTATACCTGGCAAGGCTACCGTACCTGGAGCGAGCAGATAAGACGCAACTGGTCGGACAGCTGACAGGATTCCCATCGTAGCGTGACCGTTCCATAGCACGCTGCCGGACGCGCTTGCAAAGTGCAAAACATCTTCCGGCTTCTACTCGCAGGCACCGGGCAGGCAGCGACTGCCAAACGCCGACAAGTGTCTGGTAAAAAGAAGTACGAGTTCTGTATTTTCGCAAAAACTGTGCGCCGATTTCGCTTCGTGAGGCAAGCTGTGATCTGCCTCACGGCAGGCTTTTCCGCAGGCGCATATAGTTCGTTCCACTGACCTCGGACCTTGCGAAAAAAGTGGTATGACACACAAGAACGAACGGCATTTCGAAGCGCTCAAGAGCGAATCGGCACGTCAGCGCTGGGAACTTTTTCATCGGGCAATCGCACACGCAAAGCAGTCGAATGCGGCAATGCAGGAAGCTGAGGCTTTGCAGGGCGCTGGATCAATCGACAAAGCAAGCGACAAGCCGGAGCGGTCCGACCCACTGCTCTCGATTGCCAGGTAGGAACTCTCCATGGAATGCCTGATGCAGTATCTGGATGACCTCGAGGACTTCGTCTACGCGCTTGCGCTCGCGGCGGGACGCATACGCCGCGCGGCAAGGATCCTGGCAATACTGGCCGTATCGATTGCTCTTCAGGTCGCGATCGTGCTTCTCGCGCTGATGCAACCGCCTCTGGCGCTCGCTGTCGTGTCACTGATCTTCGTGGCTTTGCTGTACCGCGCCGTCATCACGCAGCCGAACAGGTCCGCGGGCACCCGCTAGACTGGAGCCGACACGGCTTCGCCGAATCACGTAACAGCCGTGGGCAGGACGGGGCGCGGGGCTCCCCACAGTTCCGCCACGTCGCATCGCAAAGCCCGCAGCCTCTTGAAAATTCCGAAACTGGCACTATCGTGTCACCCTGCGCGTGGGCGACGTTCGCCAGTATTCGAGAGTAAGCACGGATGACCAAAGAAAAGCACCGCGAGACATTGGGGTTTCAGGCAGAAGTCCGGCAGTTGCTCCAGCTGATGATTCATTCGCTGTACAGCAACAAGGAAATTTTCCTGCGCGAACTGATCTCCAATGCATCGGACGCGACTGACAAGCTGCGCTTCGAAGCGCTCTCCGCGCCGGAGTTGCTCGCCGACGATCCCGGGCTCGAGATCCGGGTCGAATACGATGCGGATGCCGGCACGATTTCTGTGGTCGACAACGGCATCGGCATGTCCCGTGACGAGTTGATCGACAACCTCGGCACGATCGCGAGGTCGGGCACTGCCGAATTTCTGCAGCGCATGACCGGCGATGCCAGGAAAGATGCAAAGCTGATCGGCCAGTTCGGAGTCGGCTTTTATTCTGCCTTTATCGTCGCCGACAAAGTCGTGGTCGAAACGCGGCGAGCGGGACTTCCGGCGGACGAGGCCGTGTCCTGGGCGTCCGACGGGCAGGGCGAGTTCACGGTCGAGAGCATCGAACGGGAAGGGCGCGGCACGCGGGTTACATTGCAGTTGAAGGAGACCGAAAAAGAGTTTTCCGACGCAATGCGCCTGGAGTCCCTGATTCGCAAGTATTCCGACCACATCGGTGTGCCCGTTTTCCTGAATGCGGCGGGCGCGACGGACGACAAGGCATCCGCGGTGAATTCCGCGACTGCATTGTGGACCCGGCCGCGATCGGAGATTACTGACGACGAATACAAGGAATTTTACAAACACCTGTCACACGATTTTGCCGATCCACTTTGCTGGAGTCACAACCACGTCGAAGGCAAGAAGGAGTATACAAGCCTGCTGTACATTCCTTCCGCCGCGCCTTTCGACCTCTGGAATCGAGATGCGCCGAAGGGTTTGAAACTCTATGTGCAACGTGTATTCATCATGGATCAGGCAGAGCAGTTTCTCCCGCTGTATCTTCGATTCGTGAAAGGTGTCATCGATTCGGCCGACCTCCCCCTGAATATTTCGCGCGAGCTGCTGCAGCGGAACCCGGAGCTCGAAGGGATGCGCGGCGCACTCACCCGGCGAGTGCTCGATATGCTGGACAAAATGGCGGCCAATGAACCGGAGGACTACGCGAAGTTCTGGCGGGAGTTCGGCCAGGTCATCAAGGAAGGGGTCGTCGAGGACAGGCAGAACGCGGACAAAGTGGCCAAGGTGCTGCGGTTTGCGAGTACGCACAACGACTCCGATAAGCAGGATCAGTCCCTCCGCGACTACGTCTCTCGCGCCGGCGCCGAACAGGACAAGATCTACTACATCCTCGCCGATAGCCATGCGACAGCGAGCGCCAGCCCGCACATCGAACAGTTGCGTGAGAAAGGTATCGAGGTGTTATTGCTGACCGACCGCATCGACGCCTGGATCGTCGATCATCTGCCGGAATTCGAGGGTAAGTCTCTGCACGATGCCGGCCGGGGTAATCTCGAGATGCCGACAGGCGACGGCGAAATCACGCAACAGGCGAAGAACGAAGAATACAAGCCACTCCTGAAAAAGATGAAGAAGGTGCTCAAGGATCGCGTCGAATCCGTCAACGTCAGTCTGAGGCTGGTGGATTCACCGGCGTGCGTGGTTGCGAGCGACAACGACCTGACCCCGCAATTGCGCCGCTTGCTTGAAGGTACGGGCCAAAAACTGCCGGAAACGAAGCCGCTGCTCGAAATCAATACCGAACATCCGCTCGTCAAAAAACTGTCGGCCGAGACCGATGATGCGCGCTTCACCGCACTGTCGAACGTCATTCTGGACCACGCGCTGCTGGCCGAAGGAACCCCGCTTCCGAACCCGGCCGCATACGTCCGCCGCATGAACGAGTTGCTGCTGAACGTCTAGCTCTGATTTCGTGGGACGCGGAGCCTGGAGCGGGGGGGTTGGGTGCACGCGAGGCTGAGAGCGGGGAGAGCTTCTGGGGCACGCGGAGGCTGGATCGGGGCGGGCTTTTCAGGAACGCCGTGAATACGTCCCTGTAGGC
>JBOHZD010000168.1:0-15747 GCA_050738315.1 Woeseiaceae bacterium | reverse complement strand
ATTCTATACCTTGCAGAAGCTCCGAACCTTGCAGAAGATCCGAGGCGCGCTCGGTTCAATCTGCTGGTTACAAGGAGCTTAGAAAGCGACCTGCTCGCGACGCGGCCATTCGCCGAGGATCTCGTAGTCGCGTCCCCGCGCCGGCACGTCGAGCGCGACGAGGTTGCCCGGCATGGCCACCTTGTTGAGCCCGACGCAACGAACGCCGGCGATCTCTGCGTCGAGCCGGGTGTGGTGGTAGCCGAAAAAGCAGACCCGCGGGCGCGCGCGGGCAACGGCTTGGGCGAGGCCTTCGGCTTCGCTCTTGTACCGGCGGCGGACGGAGCCGTCCTTGCGCCTCCAGGTGAACTCGACGCCGGCTGGAGCGTCGTGAAGAAGGAGTACGTCGACGCCGCCGTGGCGGCTCAGGCGTTCGCACTCGTCATGGGTGAAGTGACGCTTGGCCAGGTCCTGTAGATCACGAGACCGACGCTCGTAGTTGGACGGACCGTGACAGCCGCCGATGCCGCCGATGCGAATCCGCTCGCGGTCTTCGCCTATGTCGATGACGTCGCCACTCGGCAGATACGTCAGGCCCGGCAGAATCTCGCGGCGACCGGCCTTGAGCTGCTCGTCGAGCCAGGCGAAGTCTTCGTGATTGCCCTTGATGAATACCGTGGGTCGAGGCGCGGCGCGCTTTTCGGCGAACCAGGCCGGAAAGTCCCCTGCGCCGTCATGCTTGCGCGTGGCCTTGTCTACCCGCTCGGGATTCGGCCAGACGCCGAAGTCACCGACGTGAATCACATAGTCAAAACGCACGCCCAGCAACTCCTCGAAGGCGAGGACATCCTCGTAGAGCCGATCCATGGCTCCATGAATGTCGCCGGCGGCGCAGATGAACATGGCTTATACCACGACGGTGAAATCAGACTTGAAACCAGCTTGGCCGTACTCCCCCGGATAACCCCTCGGATTGCACACAACCCGGGTTCCAAACAGCTCATAGTCACAGGGATCGTGGGTGTGGCCGTGGACCCAAAGTGCCGGCTGATAACTTTCGATCAGCCCTTCCAGCCGACTCGCGAATGCCGGGTTCAGCGAATCGTTCGCGTAGCGCGGCGCGATGGACTTCGACGCGGGCAGATGATGCGTAACGACGACGGTCGGACCTTCGAAAACCTGCTCGAGTTGGCCCAAGAGCCATGTCCGACTCGCCTCGTGAAGCTCGACCGAATCCTCCGGCCGAAACTTGTGGCCGCCCTGCCTGATCCGGACGAAGTCATTCATGGATCGCCTGGCACGTTCGCGGGCAAACCAGGCCTCGCCTTCCCCGTGCAGCCTGAAATCAGTCCAAAGCGTGCTTCCAAGGAACCGGACGCCGCCGAGAACCAGCACGTCGTCACTCAACACCGTGATGTTTTCCGGCGCTGCCGCTGCGAGCTCCGCGGTCGAGTCGATATCGTGGCCGTAGAACTCGTGATTACCCGGCACAGAGATGACCGGATGCGCGGTAAAGTGACGCGCCGCCCAACGCATGCCCTCCACGCCGACTCCAATGTCGCCAGCAAGAATCACCGCTTCGGCATCCGTGTGGGGTGGCACGAAGTCCGCGAATTCGGTATGCAGATCGCTCAGGATGTGGAGTTTCATGACAGTACGCGGCGTCGTGGCCGAAGCCTAACACCCGACAAACGTCGCATTGCAAGCGTCAGTCGAGAAAAGCTTGCCGCCAGCGGACCTTCGGATCGTCGAATTTCACATCCGATACGGAAAATGCTTCGGGATCGTACGCACCGCCGAGCCATTGGAGCAGCGCTTCGTGCTCTGGGTGCTTAACGTCGGCTATGACCTCCAGCAACTCCGCGTACCCATGGATTCCGCCGCAGTCTTCGGGCGGACATCGCCGTTCTCCACCGAGACAAGCGAGCCGTCTCTCACCTTTGCGGATCTGGTCGACGCCCTCGAGCGCGACGGTGTGTCGCCAGTCGTCGCCGAAGTCGTATTCACAGGAAGCGGCATTTCCTTCCTTGGCGAAGTATCTGGCGATCGGCACCTCCCAGCCGGCCAGGCATGGCGACTTGTCGAGATACGCCTCGTCGTCCGGTATGCCGATTTGCTCTAGCGCACCCGCCCCCGGATTCCGGACGTGGAACAGGTGCAAGTGATAGTCGAGCCCGCCCATCGCGTCCTGGATCGCGACGTGTAGGTCCCAGAAGGTGTAGTTGCCGGGTACCCGAATGCGCCGCCAAATTGGTGGGTTGATCCCTTCGAGTTCGATGTAGAACCGATGTGCTGTGTTCGGCATGGGGCGGCCTCGGAATACCGCTTCCAAAACTTTGCGGACCAAGAGTGGTTTGAAATGTTAAACCGACGCCCCCGCGTCGATCCATGCCGGCAGTTATCTGCTGGTGCCATTGTGACTGTAGAGCCGGGACGCGTAAGGGTACGGTCACCGTCCACCGAAGTGGGGTGATCTGTCTGCGGGCGAATTCCCAATCTCTGCCGCGCGCTGACGAAAGGGTGTACCTTTCAGCGCTCCGGTGTAGAGGCTCAATCCGTCGACGTAATGCAATGCGCCGAGCCCAGAATCGATCTAATGTTGATAGAACATGCCGCCCACCAAGGATGACATCCGTCGAGAGATCGTCCGCGAGGAGGCCCGGCTCGCCGAAATCGAACGAGCCCGTCAGGAAGCGTCGAACCGAATCGCCGCGCTGAAACAGGACCTTCTTGCTGCGCGTGCTTCCGGGTCGCTGCCGCTGCATGGGCCGCAAGAATCGCGCGAGCCCCCGCAGACCCCGGCACAGAAGGTCAGGCTGTTTCAATCCCTCTTCCGGGGACGGCCAGACGTGTTCCCAACTCGGTTCGTAAGCAAGAAGTCCGGAAAGCCCGGCTACTCGCCGGCCTGTGATAACAAATGGCAACCTGGCATTTGTGCACTCCGAACCGGCGGCAGGTGCGGCGAGTGCGCGAACCAGGCTTTCGTGCCGGTCAGTGACAATGTCATTCTCGACCATTTGCAAGGCCGGCATGTCATGGGGGTCTACCCGCTTCTCGTGGACGAAACTTGCTGGTTTCTGGCTGCGGATTTCGACAAGAGCGCGTGGAAGGAGGACGTGGCCGCATTCAAAGAGACGTGTGACAGTCTCGGCGTTCCCGTTGCGATCGAACGCTTGCGATCCGGCAATGGTGCCCATGCGTGGTTCTTTTTCAACGCCCCAGTGTCCGCCAATGTGGCGCGCCGAATGGGATGTTACTTGCTTACGGAGACGATAATCCAGCGCCATCAGCTCAGCATGGAGTCCTACGACCGCTTGTTCCCGAATCAGGACACGATGCCACGCGGCGGGTTTGGCAATCTCATCGCGCTGCCGCTACAGCACGAGCCCAGGCAGGAAGGAAATAGCGTCTTCGTCGACGATGGCTTCACGCCATACAAAGACCAGTGGCGTCTGCTCGCGTCTCTCCCAAGAATCGAACCCTCTATGGCTGCGGATATCGCGAGAGAAGCTACGCGGACCGGGCAGGTCATCGGCGTCCGATATGCTGACTTCACCGACGAGCATGATTTGACGAGACCTTGGGCCCAACCGCCGTCGGGACGGCGGGCGACAGCGAGAGTGTCGGAACCGACACCGCAGGAGATCCGAGGCGTGCTTGCACAACGTCTGTTTGTAGAAAAGACGGGGCTGCCGTCGAGGCTCATCACGGAGCTGAAACGGCTCGGGGCATTTCAGAATCCCGAGTTCTACAAGAAGCAGAAGTTGCGCTTGTCGACCGCGCTCACGCCACGTGTCATTGCGTGTGTTGAGGAGCTTCCGCTTTTTCTGGCGCTGCCGCGCGGATGCGCAGCAGAGGCCCAAGACCTGATCGCCGATTGCGGCGGCACGCTCTCGATCGATGATCAGCGAAACACCGGCACGCCGCTGGATGTTAGATTTCAAGGGGAACTGACCGCTGTTCAGAGCGCTGCTGCACGACAGATTCTTGCTCACGACAGCGGCGTATTCGTGGGGCCACCCGGTATCGGCAAAACCGTGCTCGGAACGTACCTGATTGCGCAGCGCGCGCGCAGCACTCTGATCCTCGTGCATCGCAAACCGCTGCTCGAACAATGGATCGCTCAGATCGCGATGTTTCTCGGGATACCGGAGAATGAGATCGGCCAGGTTGGCGGCGGCAAGCGGAAGCCGAATGGCCGGCTGGACGTCGCAATGATTCAAAGCCTGGCGCGCAAAGGCGTCGTTGACGACCTGATTGCAGAGTACGGACACGTAATCGTCGATGAGTGCCATCACGTTCCGGCCGTCTCCTTCGAACGCGTGCTGTCGGAGGCGAAGGCACGGTTCGTCCTGGGCTTGACGGCCACGCCTCAGCGCCGGGATGGCCATCATCCGATCATCGAAATGCGGCTCGGCCCGGTCCGCTACAGGGTCGACGTCAAGAACCAAGCCACAGTCCCGCCGTTCGACCACAAGCTAATAGTGCGCGAGACGGCGTTTCAGCTGAGCGATGGCAAGAAGGACGCCGGCATCCAGGAGATCTATGGAGCGCTGTCACGGGATGATGCTCGCAACAGACACATCCTGGACGATGTCATCGCTGTGCTGGAGGAAGGCCGGTCCCCGATCGTGCTGACGGAGCGCAAAGATCACGTGGAGTACTTTGCGGATGCGCTGCAGAGCTTCGTGCGTCATATCGTTGTCCTGCGCGGCGGAATGAGCGTGAAGAAACGTCGTGAGGCCGCCGAACAGCTCGCGGCCATACCCGACGACGAGGAGCGTCTCGTCCTGGCAACGGGCCGCTACATTGGTGAAGGGTTTGACGATGCGCGGCTTGATACGCTCTTCTTGGCAATGCCGGTGTCATGGAAGGGCACACTGATTCAATACAGTGGCAGGCTGCACCGGCATCATCCGGGCAAGAAGGAAGTCCGCATTTATGACTATGTCGATGGCGAAGTGCCGATGCTCGCTCGCATGTTTGAGAAGCGCTTGAGTACATATCGCGCGATCGGGTATGCGCGCGAAGAGGCTCCTGGGGGATTCGGCGAGGCGAAAACTATCGTCGAGTACGACGAGGAGGCGCTGCGTAGCCTTGAGTACCACGTTTGATCACATGCACCACGGCGTTGGTCCGCTTGTTGATGCCCGCCGATGATGCCGCGCGTTACAGCGATGCATGGCAGAATCGCCTACCGGCGATCCGACCGCCGATCTGCGGGCAGGTGGCCGGGAATCATTGGGCTTGCTGACACCCCGCGGGATGCACCTCGCGCAGCATGAACATCCAACTACACCGAAGAGACAGAGCCAGGAGCTGGTCGTGGCTAACAGTGGCATCGCAGTTCCGTACAACAAGCGCCTGAAATTGCTCGATGAACTCCTCGCACGCGTTCGGCGGCCCGGGGACTTTTTCGTGCACGGCTTGATCGAGTGCCCGCTGCCGCGCCTCGAGATCGACGACATCGGCATGGTTTCGTTCCCCGTCCCGCAGCAGCAGGCGAGAGCGCTCGTCAACGTCTGCGAACGCGCGCCGTACGGTCGCGGGCGGGAGACCCTGGTCGATACGCATGTGCGCAAGGTCTGGCAGATCGCGCCATCGAAGCTCCGCCTCGCGAGCAAGGCCTGGCCGCGCACGCTGGATCGGATTCTCGCGACCGTGACCGAGGGGCTCGGCTGCGGGAGCGCGAAGGTGCGTGTGGAGCTCTACAAGCTGCTCGTCTACGATCGGGGCTCGTTCTTCAAGCCGCATCGCGACACCGAGAAGGCCGACGGCATGTTCGCCACGCTGTTGATCGTGCTGCCGTCGGCGCACGCAGGCGGCGACCTGGTCGTTCGCCATGCCGGCCGCGAGGCGACCATCGATCTGAGCGGCGCGGACGTCTCCGAGCTCGCGTTCGCGGCGTTCTACGCGGATTGCGAGCACGAGGTGCTGCCTGTCACCAAAGGTCACCGCGTGTGCCTCGTCTACAACCTGTTGCTCGAACGAAAGCCGTCGAAGCGCAAACAGCCGGCTCGGCTCTCGGTCCCCGACCATCGCGCCGAAGTCGCCGTCGCGGTCGAGCAGCTCGAGCGGGCGTTCCGAGGCGCGAAGGCGCCGCCCAAGCTGGTCTGGCTGCTGGAGCATCAGTACAGCCCCGCCGGCCTCGCGTTCACTGCGTTGAAGAACGCGGATGCGGCGCGCGCCGGCGTGCTTCGCGAAGCAGCGGCAAGGGCGGGCTGCGACGTCCACCTCGGGATCGTGCATATCGCCGAAGCGGGGCCGGCCGAGTACTGGGGCGACGACTGGTCGTACGGGCCCTCCCGGCGGCGCGGTTGGTACTCCCTGGGCTACGACGAAAGCGACGACGTCGAGGTCGGGAGCGACGACTACGAAGTCGTGGAAGTGTCCGACGGATGGTGTTACGTCGACCAGTGGGTGACCACCGAGGATCGTGCCGCGGGGTTCGGCGAGGTCCCGATCGGCGAGGACGAGGTAGTGCCGCTCGGGGCACTGGACGATGAGATTCCCGACGAGCAGCGCATCATGGAAGCGACGGGCAACGAAGGTGCGAGCTTCGAGCGTGCCTATCATCGTGCCGTGCTCGTGATCTGGCTGCGGGATCGCTCGGTCGACGTGCTCCTGCAAGCGGGTGTCGCGGGTGCGCTCGCGTATCTCGACGGCCGCGTGTCGGCATGGATCGAGTCCAGCGCTCCGGAGGCCGACAGGCCGGCGCTGCTCGAGGAAGCGAGACGCATCGTGGCCGCGTGGAGCAAAGGCCGGGACGACGGCCCCGGGATCTTCGACTGGCCAGCCGATGACGAGCAGGTCGACGAGCAGATCGTCGATGACGAGTGGGAGGACGAGCCCGCAGATGAATGGGAGGACGAATGGGAAGACGACGATGACGGCGACGTCTACTCGTTCGGCCTTGGTGCGCGGGAGCACCAGCGGGCCGACCGCGGCCGGATGGTGGCACTGCTCAGCGCCCTCGGCGACGGGCGGCTCCTGGAACGTTTCGTCCGCGGCGTGCTGACGGAGCGGTTCGACGGCAGCGAAGCCCCGGCGCTCGCCGAGGCGGCCCGCCTGCTCGGGCCGAGGCGCGCCGCCGAACTCCTCCAAGGGATCGTGCGCGAGCGCATGCGCGCCGCGCCCCAGGGCTGCGTGAAGCTGCTCGGGCACGTGATCGAGCGGCCCCGCGAGTCCGACGCCGAACGCAAAGCCTGGATTGCGACGGCGCGAAAGATCGGGGCCGCATGCATCGAGGCCATGCAGACCGACAAGGCGCACTCAAGCCGCGCCAGGTCCCCGCACGCGCGCGCCGCGAAGCGCGCGGCCGTGAACGCCGAGACGCTCGCCGATCTCCTGGAGTGCCTCACGATAGTCGGGAGCCCGCGGCTTCGCGCCGCCGCCACCGCGGCGATCGCGGCCGACGGCACGACCTTCGACGTGCGTACGACGATCACGCCCGCGCTTCGGGAGCTGCGCGAGCGCGGCGTCGCGGTGATGGGCGACCAGGAGGGCGAGCGCCTGTGGTCATGCGCGGCCGAAGCGCTGCTCGCGCGCGCCGGGCAGCCGCCCGCACCACCGATCGACTGGCGCCAGACCGTTCGCGTCGGCTGCAAATGCGAGGATTGCCGCGAGCTCCAGGCATTCGCTCGCGACCCCGACGAGCAAGTCCACCGATTCCGCGTACGCAAGGACCGCCGCCGGCACCTGCACAGCCAGATCGACCGGCACGGGCTCGACATGACGCACGTGACGGAGCGCAAGGGCTCTCCGCAGACGCTCGTCTGCACGAAGACGCGCCGCAGTTACGAACGGAAGTGCGCGGCGTATCGCGAGGACATTGCCGCGCTGGGCGTGCTGGCGGACCTGGCGGTGCGGCCGCCGAAGGCGCTGGCTGGCCAGGTCAAACGCATTGCGGCCGCGCTCGAGCGTGCTGCCGCGCCATGACGGGACTCAGCGTGAAGTCACCGAGGCTGGAGTGTCGTAGAATCGCTCCACGACTGTCCCAGGACGGGACGGGGCAGCCGACTTACAGGAGACCACAGAAATGGCCCGGAAACTTGATCGCATCACTGTCAACCCAGCCGTCATGAACGGGCAGCCATGCATCCGTGGCATGCGGCTCACCGTGCGCCGCGTGGTCCAGGCAGTGGCGCTCCATCCCGACCGGCAGGAGTTGAAAGCGGAATACCCCGAACTGGAGGACGAGGATATCGCCCAGGCCCTGGAATTCGCGGCCCTGAACCTCGACGATCAAATCCTGCCGCTGGAAGCCGCTTGATCCCGCTGCTGCTCGATCAGGGGCTGCCCCGATCGGCGGCGGAGCGGCTCCGGTCCGCAGGCTGGAACGTCACCCATGTGGGGGAATGCGGCCTGAGCCAGGCCGAGGATGAGGCTATCCTTGAGCACGCCCGGTTGCACGGTCATACCGTCTGCACGCTCGATGCCGACTTTCATGCGTTGCTGGCTGTTTCCGGCAGGCGCGGCCCGTCAGTCATTCGCATCCGACGTGAAGGCCTGCGCGGCGAGGAACTGGCCGCGCCTGCAAACCATCTGGCCTCAAATTTCTGAGGCCGTGCAGAGCGGCGCCATGGTGACCGTCACCGAGCACTCCATCCGCATTCGGCGGCTGCCGGTCATCAACGAACCAGGATAATGCCGCGACTCATGAGCGTGTGCTTTGGATGTGTTAGGCGAACAGAGCAAGTTGGCTTTTCCGCACACTTAACGGTCCAGAGGATCTACCTGCAACTGTCTTCGCGCTCAAGGCGCTACGTCGATCGAGCCTTAATTTGATTAGCGGGGTTACACAAAATTCACGCAGGGTCGGTAGACGAAATCCTGCGATGACGCAAGCCGTGACAGGATTGGTGGCCAGGGGCGGAATCGAACCACCGACACGCGGATTTTCAGCCTGTCTAAGCGATTGATTACGCTTGTTACTTCAACCAGTTACCGGGACGCCCGTTGCTTGATTTGCATCACCGTGCGTGACGGTGCAGAGCTGATGCACGCAAAACTCACGCACGCGATGTCGCTGATTTAGAATGACAGCGGTGGCTGCTTGGAGCTTCTCGACATGAATGACTCGGACATACTCAAACGAATCACCGTGAATCCAAAGATCTTCGGCGGTAAGCCCATTATCCGCGGCCGCCGCCTGGCGGTTGAGCACGTGCTGGGAATGCTCGCGGCCGGAGACGCACAGGAAACCGTCTTGGAGAGCTATCCGTGGCTGGAACCTGATGACATTCGCGCCTGCTTGATTTACGCGCACCGAATGGTCGCGCACGAACGAGTGGAGCCGTCGGTCGCGGATGCGACCGGATGAAGCTATTGCTCGATACTTGCGTTGCGCGTGGCGCGCAGGGCGAGCTGGCATCCGCCGGACACGACGTAGTACACACTGGAGAGTCCGGACCGGATCCGGGTGACGAAGAGATCCTTGCTCAGGCTCACCGAGAGAATCGGACCCTCGTCACGCTTGATAAGGACTTCGGAGAACTGGCGATCGTCCGTGGTCATCAGCACTCGGGTATCGTGCGCCTGGTCGGAATCTCGGCGAAACGCCAAGGCGCTGTCTGCAAGGCGATAGTCGAGCAATACGGAGAGCAGCTGGCTGCGGGTGCCATTGTCACGGTAGAGCCGGGACGCGTGCGCGTGCGGTCGCCGTCGGACGAAGGGGGGTGACCTGTCTAGGCGAGTTCCCAATCTCTCCCGCCCGCTCACGAAAAGGTGTGCCTTTCAGCGCTCCGTAGTAAAGGTTGAATTCGTTGGCGCAGACGTAAGGACGTGACGTTGTGGAGATGATACGTGCTGCCAATCTGCCGACGACGAAAGCGCGATAGGTGTAGCGGCCTCGCGGAACAGCGCCGTTCACCGGCGAAGTGACCTCGTTCCGAGGCGAGAATCGTCATCTGGGTCTGGCAGCCCTCAGCTTGCGGCTCGCGATGCCGGACGGCGCGCCCCGGCCGGCGGCGACCCGAACAGGTCGGGCCAAGGCCGCCGGTCGAGGTCCTTCCATGTCGACGCGCCGTCGAGCATCCGGATCGGGAGCATCGCAACCATGTCCGGCTGGTCGACGTTGCGGACGTTGACGGCCAGCGTATCGGTTCCGTCCTTCTTCTTTCTGACGTGTTCGTAGTGGGTGATGCACCCGCAGCGCCTGCAGTGATAGAACTCGCGGACGCCGCGCCAGGTGTAGGCCCTTCGGGCGTCCTGCCGTCCGACCACCTTCACGGCCTTCCGCCGGTGATACGACCAGATCGCGCCGTAGCGCCGACAGATGGAGCAGTTGCACTGGGTCAGTGTCCGCGGCGGTCTGCCGATCTCCAGCCTGACTGCCCCGCAATGGCATGATGTAGTGAACATATCGGGTCACTTTCCTCGCCCGGGAATGTCGATCGACTCCGGGAATGCCTCGAACGCACGCGGGAGGTGCGCGCCGGGTCGCAGCGGCCGGCAAGTATAAATCGGATACGCTTGTGGCCAAAGATCAAGCCGCTACGTAGCGATAGAATTTCCTTTCCGGGCCGTTCAGCCGGTAGTGGCAACGGCCGTCCGCCCCCAATGAGGCGCAAGAGTGTTCGCCGGCGATCGTTTGCTCGACGTTCAGTCGCAGCCGGCGTGTCAATCGACGGAGCTCTTGAGCAGCACTTCGATTCCGCCGACGGTTCTCGCAAACTCGAGCAGCTCGGTCTCTCGCCCGGCCAGCGGTCGGCGGTCCACGGAAATACAGCCCATCGATCTCGTCTCGATCTCGTACGTGTCGGGACTGTCGGAACCACCCCACTCGACGCTCCATTGAACGACGTCGCCCCATCGAATCTCTACGCGAGTGCCATTGGCACCGCCGGCCCGCGCCGCGACACGATGGTGAAGCATCGTGATCGGAAAGGACACGCCTTCTGCGTCGGCGGCGATCCTCGGCTCGGGGCGCAGGCCGCGCACTGAACGCGAAAACGGCGCGTTCCCAGCTGATTCGCGGTATGACTTTCGGAGTCGGGATGGCGCTGCTCGAAGAGGCCGTGGTCGATCTGATCTCCGGCGCATTTGTCAACTGCGATCTGGCCGGGTACCTGGTACCGGTCCACGCGGATATTCCAGTGATAGACGCCGTGATATCGACGGATTCGACGACAAGGCCAGTGTGCTTGGCGTCAAAGGGCTCGGTGAGCTCGGCATCTGCGGCGCGGGAGCCGCCATCGGAAATGCGGTATTCAACGCGACCGCAGTGCGCGTGCGGGATTTCCCAATCACCCTGGACAAGTTGCTGCCCGCCCTGCCACAGCAAGTCTGACGCGGACCTACTTCGAACGTCGGGCGATGCGGCGATTCTGTCCGTCGGTCAGGATAGCGGACCACTTCGCCGGCGGGAAATGTAACGCGCTTCAATTGTCCAAAGGTGTCGTACGCAAACAGGGTTTGTTGGGTGTTCTGAGGGCTCGTCGCGGTCAGAAGCTCGCCGTTGGCGTTGAACTTGTAGGTCACGCCGTTGTAGCTACTCAGGCGGTCCTGTCCGTCGTAGGTCGCAGTGATGGCAGCACCTCCATTATTGCCACCGGTGCGGTTGCCGTTCGCGTCAGTAGGTGTACGGCGATACCGCTGAACGCGTTCGCGCTTTTGGCGAGCCTGGGTTGACAAAGTCTAGGACTAGAAGTTATCTTTCACATAGGTCCGAACATGAAGCCCGACGTCGTACGCACCCTCAAGGAGCATGGCATCAAGCCGTCGGCGCAGCGCGTTGCTGTCGCCGAGTACGTGCTTCACACGCCGGAGCATCCCTCAGCCGAAAAAGTGTGGGCGCGCGTTCGGGAGAGTTTCCCGATGATCTCCCGAGCGACCGTCTACAACACGCTCAATCTCTTCGTTGAGCGGGGGCTGCTTCGGGAGCTGCATCTCGCTCCCGACTCGGTGCTCTTCGATGCGAACACGGATCGTCATCACCACTTCATCGATGAAGAATCCGGCCGGATCTATGATGTCCCCTGGAATCAGATCGAAGTGAGGAACGCGAAACCGCCACCGGGGTTCGACGTTCACGCGTATCAGGTGGTGATGCGCGGTCGTCGCCGTCCACCCTAGACGCTGAATTTTGCAGGAGTTAGACAACGTTTCATCGCGACCCCTCGTGCATCGGTTCACGGGATGCTTCGCGACGATAGCGAACAGAAGTATCACGACAGAGGAGCAGCGCCATGCCTGACAAGGAACACACTACGAGCGTCAGCGAAAGCGAAAGCCCGGCAATCCCATCCCCCACTCCCAAGCGAAGCCGGCCGAGGACGAACGCCGACTGGTGGCCGAATCAGTTGGACCTCTCGGTGCTCCACCGGCATTCGCACCTGTCCAATCCGATGGAGGAGGACTTCGATTACGCAGAGCAGTTCAAGTCCCTTGACGTGGAAGCCCTGAAGCGGGACCTCATCGAGGTGATGACGACGTCGCAGGACTGGTGGCCGGCAGACTACGGTCACTACGGGCCGTTGCTCATCCGCATGACGTGGCATGCCGCCGGGACTTACCGCATTGCCGATGGCCGTGGCGGTGGTGGCGAAGGCCAACAGCGCTTTGCGCCCCTCAACAGCTGGCCCGACAACGCAAACCTCGACAAGGCGCGCCGACTGCTCTGGCCGATTAAGCAGAAGTACGGGCAGAAGATCTCCTGGGCCGATCTGCTGATCGTGGCCGGCAACGTGGCTTATGAATCGATGGGCTTCAAGACGTTCGGCTTCGGTTTCGGCCGGCCCGACGTCTGGGAGCCCGAGGACGTCTTCTGGGGTCCGGAAGACACCTGGCTTGGAGACGAGCGCTATAGCGGCGACCGGGAACTTCACAAGACGTTCGGCGCCGTGCAGATGGGCCTGATCTACGTGAACCCCGAAGGGCCCGGGGGCAACCCCGATCCGCTCGCGGCCGCCAAGGACATCCGCGAGACCTTTGCCCGCATGGCCATGAACGACGAGGAGACGGTTGCGCTCATCGTCGGTGGCCACACGGTCGGCAAGACCCATGGTGCTGGCCCGGCGGGTGAGCATGTCGGTCCGGAACCCGAGGGTGCTCCCATCGAGGAGCAGGGGCTGGGCTGGAAGAACAAGCACGGCAGCGGCAAGGGCCCCCACGCGATCACCAGCGGCCTCGACGGCGCATGGACCAACAATCCGATCAAGTGGGACAACGGATTCCTCGAGAACCTGTTCAAGTACGAGTGGGAGCTCACGACGAGCCCCGCCGGTGCGAAGCAGTGGACGCCGAAGAATCCCGAGGCGAAGGGCACCGTGCCGGATGCGCACGACAAGTCCAAGCGGCACGCGCCGACGATGCTGACGACAGACCTGTCGTTGCGACTGGATCCGATCTACGGACCGATTGCGAAGCGCTTCCACGAGAACCCGGACCAGCTCGCGGACGCGTTCGGCAAGGCCTGGTTCAAGCTGCTGCACCGCGACATGGGCCCCCTCCCGCGGTATCTGGGCCCATGGGTTCCAGAGCCGCAGCTTTGGCAGGATCCGGTGCCGCCGGTCGATCATGAGCTGATCGGTGATCAGGAAATCGCTGCCCTCAAGCGCACGGTCCTCGACTCTGGTCTGTCCATCCCGGACCTGGTTTTCGCTGCGTGGGCATCCGCGGCGAGCTTCCGCGGCACCGACAAGCGTGGCGGTGCCAACGGCGCGCGGATCCGGCTGGCGCCGCAAAAGGACTGGGAGGTGAACGACCCGGCCCGGGTGGCGAAGGTAGTGCAGGCCCTCGAGCGTATCCAGAAAGACTTCAACGGCTCGCAGTCCGGCGGTAAGGGTAAGAAGGTTTCGCTTGCCGACCTGATCGTCCTGGGCGGGTGCGCCGCCGTCGAGGAAACGGCGAGAAAGGCCGGACACAAAGTTACGGTCGCGTTTACGCCCGGTCGCACCGACGCCTCGCAGGAGCAGACCGACGTCAACACGTTCGAATGTCTCGAACCGGTCGGCGACGGCTTCCGCAACTATTTCCGAGCGGACGATCCGCTCTCGCCGGAGAACCGTCTGCTGGACCGGGCCAACCTCCTTAGGCTGACCGCGCCCGAGATGACGGTTCTCGTCGGCGGCATGCGCGCGCTGAACGCGAACCACGGGAACTCGAAGCACGGAGTTTTCACCGACCGGCCCGGCACGTTGACCAACGACTTCTTCGTGAACCTGCTCGACATGGGTACGGCGTGGAGACCTTCCGCCTCGGACCAGAACGTGTACGAGGGCCGCGATCGCACTACGGGTAAGACCAAGTGGACCGCGACGGCCGCCGACTTGGTTTTTGGGGCACACTCCCAGCTTCGCTCGCTGGCCGAGGTCTACGCGACGGACGGCTGCGAGGAGAAGTTCGTGCGCGACTTCGCGGCGGCGTGGAACAAGGTCATGAACCTCGATCGTTACGACCTGCTCGCGCGGGGCAACGGTCGACGCGCGGTATCAGCCAACGGCTGAGCTCGTTGCCACTACGCTTGCCACAAGCGCAGGCGACTCTCGAAAGGGTCGCCTGCGCCCCGTGGAACATGCGTTCGCGAGCACTCGGGCGAGGACCCTCCGAAGTCGCGTCCCTCGCGGCACCCGGGACGCCCACCCAACCGCGACGCGATGCTCGACCCGACTTCCGATAGTCCGATGGTCGGCCGATTTTCCGCCAAAAAATTGGAAGTGGTGGCCAGGGGCGGAATCGAACCACCGACACGCGGATTTTCAGCTTGCGGGTGAAAGCCTCGTGGCTATGTTTTTTAACCAGTTACCGGGGCGTCCGTTGTTCAATTTGCACTACGATGCAGGACCGTGCGTAGCTCAATCACGCAAATCTCACGCAAGGCTTTCGCCCCACCTGCTTCTGGTTCATGACGGTTTATTCCCGACCCGCTCTTCCGCCGGGTCAAGCGTTTGCCAGCAGTTCGTCGACTTCGCGCCGCAACACCGGTAGCTTGTTCTCCACGATGTCCCAGACGAGCCGGTCATCTATGTCCGCGTACCCGTGGATGAGGATGTTTCGGAATGCGATGATTCTCGCGTGCTCGCCGATGCGGGAGACTGTCGCGGAATCGGCCTTGGAAAGCTTTGAAAGAGCCTCGCCGATGATCTCGAACTTCCGCTCCACGGCGGCGCGCAGCATTGAGTTCTCTTTATAGTCGGAAAACTGCTTACCGGCGGTAAACTCTCCGAGCAGGTCAGCAGCTTGCTTAATGTCGTACAGGTACTTCCGGGCCTCAAGCGGCATACAGCAGCGCCTTGTTCCGGTCTACCGCTTCGCGGAAGTAGGGGTTCCTGATGGCAGATTCCACAACCAGATCTACCGGCCGCTTGAAAAGATCCTGCAGGCCTTCGAGCAGTCCGAAATACCTGTTGGCATAGCCTGGGGCCAGCGGTGTCCGAAACTCTACGAGAAAATCCAGGTCGCTACTGTTCGCTCGAAAGCCACTAGTTGCAGCCGAGCCGAACAGCGCCAACTGCTCAACGCCGTGTTCACGACACAGCGCATCGATTTCCCGGCGGTGTTGTTCAATCTCTGAAATCATCGTGGTACTCCGGCTGCCATTTTAACCCAGAATGCCGTCACGTCGCGGACGTCACGAAACGCCTTCCTTCACCTAACTGGAAGACCGCACAAGGTACTCGCGATTCTATACCTTGCAGAAGCTCCGAACCTTGCAGAGCTCCGAGGCGCACTCGGCTCAATCTGCTCGTGACAAGGAGCTTAGCAAGCGACCTGCTCGCGAAGCGGCCATTCGCCCAGAATCTCATAGCCGCGTCCCCGCGCCGGCAC
>JBOHZD010000167.1:0-4397 GCA_050738315.1 Woeseiaceae bacterium | reverse complement strand
CTCACCAGGTTCGTCCGATCGATTTCAATCCCGAACTGACCGTGCATGGCGGCCTGGGCGAGGACCAGGTCGAACAGGCCAGGCGGCCCGGGGCGGTCCGTGGAAGTGCACTGCACGGCCAACGCATGCCACTCGGTCACGGCATCGGCCTGGACCGGCGCGGCCCAGCTTAGAAAGGCGCAGAGGACTATACTTGCAACGCGTCGTAATTTGGTCACGGTCGCTCTCCTTTTCAGGATTGTTCGGCGCCCGTTCTCAACGAACCGTCTATGCGTTCTTGCGTCAGTGCCCGACAGGCAGCGCTCACCTTTCTCCTTTCCTTACAAACGGCCCGTCAACACGGACTCGCCTACATGGAAGATGAAGGCGCTTTACACCTGACCGCCCGAAACCGCCGACTGGCTGACGTTTGCAAATTGAGCTCTGAGCTCGCGCCGCAGAATTTTGCCGATGTTGTTTTTGGGCAATTCCGCAACGAAGCGAATGTGTTGTGGCCGCTTGTATCCCGTTAAAAGCTTGCGGCAATGCCGGCGAATGTCATCTTCGGAGACGGCCGGATCTTCTCGGACAACCAACGCCATGATCGCCTCACCCGATTGTTCATCGGGTACGCCGATAACACCCACCTCGGCAACACCGGGATGCGCGGAAATTACATCTTCCAATTCGCTGGGATAAACGTTGAATCCGGACACGAGAATCATGTCCTTTTTTCGATCCAGCAAGCGCACGTAGCCGTCGGCAAGCATCTCCGCGATATCAGCGGTACGCAGCCAACCATCTGCCGACAGGACATGACAACACGGCGTGGGTAGCTTTTCAGCCAGATCCTTCCCTGGTTTATTCTCGTCCGTGAGCAACTCTGCAAATGGGCGCTCAGCGACGTACATAGTTGACCTGCAAGCTCACCACATCGGCATCGGAGTTGAAATTTCCGTCAAGCAGGTTCGCGGTGGAACCAAGCCGGGCGATGGCAGTGTCGCGGATGAATAAATGGGCGTATCCGAAATCAACGGTTATAGCTTCACTGAAACGATGGCTGACGCCCAGTGCCAACCACTGGCGATCATTGTCGGGCAGTCGTGAGGTGCGCACAGCCGCGTCAGGTACGGGCGATTCGTCGTACGCATAACCGCTGCGAACGGTCCAGCGCTCGTTCAGATCAACGATCACCCCGGCGGAAAGCCGCCACGAATCGTCCCAGTTCAAGGTCTCCGCAGAGCGCGGCGCCAATGGATTGCTGAACTCTACGCGCAACTCTGGAATATCGGCCCAGTCCGTCCAGGAGACATCGCCCACGACGGATATGTTGTGAGAAAGTCGCTGGAACATGCTGACCGAGGCCGTGTCCGGCAACGACACGCTTGCGGTGATGTCGCTGTCTGCAAAAGCGGCGTTCAGCGCCAGACCCAGTGGGCCGAGCGCGTCGAATCCACCGAGCGTTGCCGGTGCCGAGAAAGTTGCCTCGCCGGTCAGCGAATGATTGATTTGAGAGCGATACGCCAATCCGATGCGCGTATCCTCCGATGGCGACCATAGCAGCCCGACATTAACGCCGACACTGGTATCGTCGGCCTCGTTGATCACAAAGCCATCGTACATACCCTGGCCGGGAATGCTGCCATTGGGGCACGCGCCGCCCGCCGCCGCCGCACACACCGCCGCGAAATCAATGGCATTGGTCAGTTCCGCTTCCATGTAGTTGATGTTGAGCCCCGCGCCGACAGACAGATGCTCGTTCACAACAAATGCGAACGCGGGGTTCACATTGAGCGTGACGATTTCCGACTTGACTGCCTGGTAGCGCCCGATCCAGTTCGGGTCGTATTTCGTCGTCAAACCGAAAGGGGCGTTCAGGCCGACGCCGAAGTAAATGCGCTCGGAAAGCGGCCGTACGTAATAGATATTGGGCACGATCGCCGGTTCTCCGCCGCCGCTTGCGCGGCTGCCGTCAAGCTGAATCTCACCGTTCGGCAACAACTGTGTGGATTCCGCATCGTCAAAATCGAACGTCGGATCGATGTAGTGTGTGGAGAATTGAAACGTGGTGCCAAGGCGCGTCATGCCGGCCGGGTTGAACCACACGGTGCTGCCGTCCTCCGCAATCGCGCTGCCGCCGGCAAACGCGATACCGAGTTCTTTGGCGCTGTTTTCGGCAATCGCAAAACCGGAAGCCTGTGCCTGGCCGAGCAGAAGAAATTGGCTGAGGAGCAGGGCGAACAGGGTTCGTCCCGGGCTTCGAGGATGAGAGGGCAAGTCCGGCATGTCCGGTACTCCTGTGCGACTGGCACCCAGCGTAGAGCCGATTTTTATATCTGACAAGCGAACAATTTCGACGGTTTATATCGGCATAGACGATATAATAGGCGCATCTCGAATCCCGATCCCCGAGGGAGGGCCAACCGCGCGAACCGGCCGGCCTAGCTTGCGGCAACGTCCGCGGCGATCTTACGAAGTTGCATCAGTGCCGGGTCAAAGATTGCGGCATCATGTTCAGCCGGATAGACAAGGTAGGCGGGCAGCGTAAAAGCCGGTGACTCCGGGACCTCGTGCAACTTACCCGTGGTCAGGTGTTTGGCAACCACGCGCCGCGGAAAATACCCGGAGCCGTCGCACGCGAGAATGTGCTGCAGGCCGAGCCAGCCGATGTTTGCCGTGAGTCCCGGACCGGTGAAATCGGGGAAGCTGGTACTGTGGCGCGCGCGGAATTCCGACCCCCAGTCGATGTAGACATAGTTGGGTCCCATCGGCGGGTCCTCTACGGCGGCTGCCGTCACGACCAGGATCAATTCTTCTTCGAAGAGCGGTTCGACTCGTAGTCCGGGCCGGCTTTGCGGCCTATACATCACGCCAATGTCGATGCGCCCATCGACGAGACCCAGCATGAGGTCCTCCTCAAAGCCGATTTCGGCCAGGATGGCTATGTCGGGCGCGGTGGTTCGCATGACCGGCAGCCAACGCAGCAACAGATCTTCCCAGATGCCGAGTCGGCCGCCGATCGTCAGCGAGGCCCGGTAGCCTTTTGGCACACCAACGTCCTGCCGCGCCTGCTCGACCGTACGCATCAGGTTGACGGCGTGTTTCTGGAACTGGCGTCCCGCCGCGGTTAACGCGGTTCCTGCCTTGTTACGAACAAACAAGCGGCAGCCGAGCTGGTCTTCCAGCGACTGAATACGGGAACTCACGGTCGATTGGGTAACGAACAGTCGTTCGGCGGCTTTGACGAAATTACCGGCGGCGACAACCGTAAGAAAGGTGCGCGCCAACTCCGTGTCCATGCGCGAAGCGCCTGTTCGTTATCGCGGCGTGAAGCGAAAGCGGCACACGTGCCCGCCGCGCGCCATACACTCGTCAAGATCGACCTTGCTGCCGGTAAGCCCCGACAGCAGTGAGAGATCGAACTGGCACACTTCCGGGTTTTTCATCGCGAGTTCATGGAACACGCAGTTGTCGGCCTCGATCGTGGGCGCCCCGGCAATGTCCGTCCCTGTACGGGCGTCGTAACCGAGCTCGTCCATCAGTATGGATGCGTCCTTCACTTTCTGCCGGCGACTTTCCTTTCGCGGCGAGCGCTGGCGCAGTTCCGCGACGACCGCGGATGCGATGCGGCCGAGCCGTACGCGCAGGCCGGCTGCGCCGTGCTCCTTCGCTATGGCCTCGATCAGGAGTCGTGCGAACCAGGAGTAATGCCGCGGAAAAGCTTCCCTGCCTTCTTTCGTCAGCACGAACAATCGTTCCGGCCGCCCGCCCGTGGCGCGTTCGGCGCCGGGAGCGACCAGGGTATCGCGCGCAAGGGCGGCGAGGTGCTGGCGCACGGCGGTCCGCGTGACCCCGAGAGCCCGCGCCAGCTCATCGATGCTCGCGCCCGCTTTGTTTCTCAGCAGATGCCGCATCAATTGCTTGCGGCGCTCACCGTACACCTCTGCCATGTCGTATCTCCCGAACGCTCGGATCGCCATAAAGGGCCTTTTGGCATATTAGTATTTGTTTAATGGCTTTGTCGAGGTATATGTGCACTTGAACCTGATCGTGGCGCCGCTGCACTTACATCAGGCGCCGGGGAACGGCGGCATGCGACCCGGCTCGCAGGCGACGATGAGGAGCACGATATGAACCGTTTTTCCAGATTTCTGCCAATCGTCATCGCTTCGGCAGGACTGCTCGCTGCGAGCCTGTCAAATGTCGCGCAGGCGGACGACCCGGATAACAACAACGGCCATGGCGCCGGACAGTCTCTGTCCTGCCATGATCTCCACGCGCTCGAAAACAGCCTGCGGAAGTTTCTCAGGGTGGAAGCGGATGAGCCGGACGCAGACGACGGACGCCTCCCTGAGGTTTCCCGGTCCTGCCGGGATCTCGGCAACTTCGTGGATGGGCTGCGGGAGATCCGCGACGGC
>JBOHZD010000166.1:0-5657 GCA_050738315.1 Woeseiaceae bacterium | reverse complement strand
GCAAGGGCCGCACGCGCCTCGGGGGACGATGGCCTGGCACGCACCTTCTACACGGAGTTGCTGAACGTTGCTGCCGACAGTCGCCGGCAATCGGCGCTTCATGAAGCGCGGCAATTTGCGCTTTGAGTCAGGCCATGAAGTGCGTTGTGCTGGTCCGGCATTGCGAATCTTCGGGCCAATGGCCAGAAGCACCGCTCACTGAAGCCGGCCAGGCGCAAGCGGCGGAACTCGCGGAAAGGCTGTCGGCGCTCGCGATCGATCACATCGTATCCAGCCCATACGCCCGCGCTCGTGCCACGATCGAACCGTATGCGAACCGCGCGGGGCTGCCGGTTCATGTCGATGAACGACTTGCAGAACGACGGCTCTCACCGGAACCGATCGACAACTGGCGCGACTACGTGCGCCGTTCGTTCGAGGACCCGGATTCCCGCGCGCCCGGAGGCGAGTCGGGACGCGAGACGCTGGTGCGAAGTTGGGCCGCCATCGAATCGGTCATGACAGCAGAGCATCGCCTTCCTGCCATCGTCAGTCACGGGCAGCTCCTGGGCCTCGTACTGCATTCGATCGATGGGCGCTTCGGCTTCGCCGGCTGGGAATCATTGCGGAATCCGGATGCCTATCTTCTCGAGGGCAAGCAGTTTCGAACGTTTGATTGATGGACAGGTCGATTTCGGAGCCATGCTTATGGTATGATTTATTCATACTAAGCCTCGCATCAGGGTCACTATGGTTACAGCCGTCAAAAAAACAATTTCGCTGCCTCCGGATTTGGCCAAACAAGTGGAAGAGATTGCTGAATCTGAGGGCAAAAGCGTAAGCGCCGTGGTTCAGGATGCCCTTCGCATGGCACGGCGCGAGTATCTGAAACAGGAGTTGAAAGGCGTCCAGAGTTTCTGGAGCACCAAGGCTCGCCAGAAAGGCATTCTTACGGAGAAGGACCTGCGACGGTACCTCAAAGATTGAGAGTTGTCTTCGATACCAATATTTTTGTGTCAGCATTCATACTGCCCGGGAGTCGGGCAAATGAAGCACTGAATTACGTCGTTCAGGTGATCGATCGACTCGTCGTTTCCAAAGCCATCATCGATGAACTTCTGGGCGTACTGGCGCGCAAGTTTGCACGAGATGCAGACGAACTGGCTCGCGCAGCGGTATTCCTCTCGGACCTGGCAGATATTGTCCATCCGCGCGGCCGAATCGATGTCCTTCAGGACGATGCGGACAATCGCGTATTGGAATGCGCCAGGGCAGGCAAGGCGGACCTTATCGTAACCGGCGACAAGGCAATGCTGGAACTCGGCAGCTATCGAAAAATCAATATCCTGTCACTGCGAGGGTATCTCGAGTTGCATTCGCCTGGCGGCTGAAGGCAAAGTGGGTCGCGTAAGAACAATAAATCCGTCAATTCTCGTAACAACTCCAATTCGGAATCGCTCATGATCAAGGCACTCTTGCTCACCCTCATTTTATTTCTCACTGTCGCTACTCCATTATTTGCGCGAGGCCTGGCACCCGAGGATCTGGCGTCACTCGCTCGCTTATCCGACCCCCAGGTGTCGCCAGACGGCTCCACCGTTGCTTTTGTCCTGAGTGAGACCGATCTCGACAAGAATCACCGCCGCACCGATATCTGGTTGCTCGCCCTGGACGGGCAGGGCGCCGAGCCGCGGCGTCTTACGGACCACAAGGCGAACGACAACGCGCCGCAATGGGCCCCGGATGGCAACGCACTCTATTTTATCTCCTCACGGTCCGGATCGAGCCAGGTCTGGAGAATCTCTGCCAACGGAGGCGAGGCGATAAAGGTCACCGATTATCCGGTCGACGTTGCGAATCTGCGGATCGCTCCAGACGGCGGGCGCATCGCATTCACCGCGGATGTTTTCCCCGATTGCGACAGTTTGACCTGCACGGCGGAGCGCCTGAACGAGAACGACAAGGACAACCATACCGGCATGCGTTATGACGGGATTTTCGTCCGCCACTGGGACACCTGGGAGGACGGTCGGCGCTCGGCGTTGTTCACAGCCACACTCGGTGATGACGGTATGGCCGAGGCGGATCCGGTCGAGGTCTCCGGCGAACTCGACGGGGATGTGCCGTCGGTGCCTTTCGGCGAACGTGAGGAAATCGCTTTCTCGGCTGATGGCAGTACGCTCTATTTCGCATTGCGCGAAGCAGGAACGACCGAACCCTGGTCCACGAATTTCGACATCTTTCGCGTGCCCGCCGACGGCTCGGCCGCACCGGAGAACCTGACCGCCGACAACGATGCCGTGGATACGCATCCGGTTGTCTCTCCGGACGGGAAAATGCTCGCCTGGGCAGCGATGCGTCGGCCCGGGTATGAATCCGATCAGCTGGATCTCCTGATGCGCGATCTCGAAAGCGGCGAGACGCGAAACCTGACTGAAAACTGGGATCGCTCGGTCGGCGATATCGTGTTCGCAGCGGACGGGGAGAGCCTCTATGTCACGGCCGGGGATGTCGGCACGACTCGCATCTTTCACATCAATCTCGCAGACGGAGCGGTCGAACCGTTGACGCAAGGTCTCGCGGCTGGGAGCGTTGCAGTCGCGGACAATCGACTCGTCTATGTTGGCGATTCGTTCGCTGCGCCGGCGGATCTCTATGCATTGCCGCTGAATGGAGAGAGCGAGGCGGAGCAGCTTACCGCCGTCAACGCCGAGGCCTTGAACGACATCGAGATGGCCGGATACGAGCAGTTCAGTTTCGCAGGCGCGGAAGGCGACACCGTGCACGGTTACGTCTTTCGCCCGATCGGATTCGAACCAGGCGAGCAGTATCCCATCGCGTTCCTGATCCACGGCGGACCACAGGGCAGTTTCGGCGAGGGCTGGAGTTATCGCTGGAATCCGCAGACTTACGCTGCGCAGGGTTACGGTGTCGTCACCGTCGATTTCCACGGTTCGAGTAGCTACGGCCAGGCGTTCAAGGATTCCATCAACGGCGACTGGGGCGGCAAACCGCTCGTCGACCTGCAGCTAGGCCTTGCGGCTGCGATCGAACAGTATCCGTGGCTGCAGGAAGACAACGCCTGCGCGCTCGGCGCGTCCTACGGCGGCTACATGATCAACTGGATCGCGGGCAACTGGCCGGATCGCTTCAAGTGCCTCGTCAATCACGACGGCATCTTCGATTTACGCAGCTTCTATTACGTCACCGAGGAACTGTGGTTCCCGGAATGGGATTTCGGCGTGCCTTACTTCGAGGACTCCGAAGCGTACGAGCGATGGAACCCCGTCAATTACGTTTCCGAATGGCAGACGCCGATGCTGGTCGTGCAGGGGCTGCAGGACTTTCGCGTGCCGCCCGGCCAAGGGCTCGCGGCCTACACCACTTTGCAGCGCCGCGGCATTCCGTCACAGCTACTGGTCTTCCCCGACGAGAACCACTGGGTCCTGTCGCCGGGCAATTCGATCCAGTGGCACAAGGCCGTCGCGGCCTGGCTGCGGAAATACCTGAAATAAACGAATAAACGAAGCCCGGCACCGGGTAGGAGATTTCGCTATTTTTGAGCGAAAAACGCTAAAAAGTATCGCGTTTTGCTTGGTCCCGTGGGCCGATGTTCGGCCGCATCGCTGTATTCTCGCGGCGTCCGGTAGGCTGGCACGCATCTTGCTGCCAAATCGACACGAACCATTACGGCCCTGCGGGTCGCGATACTTACGGGGAGGGAAGCATCCATGACACGAGCCAACAAACCCGACGATGGCACGACCGGATCGAGGTCCGCCAGCGCCGATGTGCCCGTCCGGGTCGAATCCCTGAATGCCCGTCGACAGGCGCAAGACGCCCGGGGTACACCGGCCGGCCGCCAGATTCCGGCCGAGGATCTGGAACCGATCGTGCGCCGCGCCGCGGAGATCCAGAACAAGCGTGGCAACCCGGGCTCGCAATTGCTCACCGAGGAAGAAGTGATCGAGATCGGGCGGCAGGTCGGTCTCGAACCGGACCATGTGCGTCGCGCGATGGCGGAGGTGCACGCGGAATCGCTGGCGCCGAAGCGCCCGCCGGGAAATCGTATCTTCGACCTGGTCGCGGGAGATTCCCGGGTGGAAGTTCGCCGTGTCATGGCGGGAGAGCCGACGCTGATCCAGCAACAGATCGAGATTCAGTTGCGAGACCGGGAAAAGCTCACCGCACTGCGGCGCCGTCCGCTGCGCTCGGTGTGGGAAGCATCGGGCGGAGTCATAGACCGGCTTGAGCGGTTTATGAACTTCTCGGGCAAGGAATATGCGCTGGCAGAGGCACGGCAAGTGGATCTGTCCGTCGCGGAAGTCGAACCGGGCTGGTCACTGGCAACCCTTGCCGCCGACTTTGGCAACAAGCGCGACGAACTCCTGTACAGCGCCGGCAGTGGTGTCGCCGTAGTCGCCATTTTTGCGGGCGTGTTCACGGGGGTTCCGGTGTCGATTTACTCCGTCATGCTGGCCGCCGGCGCCGCACTGCTCGTCGGGCTGGCCTGCGCAGCCGTTGGCGTCCCCTGGCTCCGCTGGACCATGGGCAAGCGGCGCGCTCGCATCGAAATAATGTTGGAGGGTCTGCTCGATCGGGCGGACCGTTAGATGCGGATCGACGTTATCGTTGCCCTGAAAGCCTGACGCTTTCCGGCACCAGCGCCTCGATCTGTCCCGGCACCAGTTTCTTTTCACGCACCATGCGATCGAGAAATTCGGTTGCATCCTCGTCGCCCTCGAGAAAGCGTTCGCGGGTCATGAGTTCGTACACTGCAGCCGCGAGGACGTGCATGCCCTCATCGTTCTGGACCCAGCGCTCGTCGACGTCGTCCATGTAGGTCATGCCGACGCGTTCGCCGATCAGTTGATCCAGCGCCTTCGTCACGTCCTCGTCGACATAGCCCTCGAACGTGTTGTAGCCGAAGGCGGGGTCGTGGTTTTTCCAGCGCTGAAAAACGAAAGAGTCCTTCTTCAAGAGTTCGATGAGACGTACGATTCTTTCGTCCTTCTCATCGAAAGGCGGATGCACCATCTCGTGAATTGCAGACGCGCCGGCAACGGACAACGGGTCCGAGCTGTCTACGATGTCGAGCAGGAAGCGATCCCCCGTGATGCGAATTCCGTGCGGCCTGCAGAGTCGCGCCGCGTAAAGCGTAATGCGGTTCGAGGACAGCTCGCGACCAACGGCCTTCTCGATCATCGGCACGACGTCGATTTTTGCGAGTTGCGGTTGCAGTTCATTTGCCCTCGCACGTGACGGCCGCTCCGCATTGTCTTGCCACCAGTCGGTGAAGCCGCCTTCGGCCAAGCCTCGCAGCATTGCGAGCACATCCGGACGCACTTGCTCAAAGACAGACCATTCCCGCTCATCCCAGTATTTCGATGCTTCCAGGCCCCGTCGCATTTCCCGCGGGTCCTCCGTGGCGCTGATTGCGGCTTCGAGCGTGTCGCCGTCGACGGCGGAATAGGCGAGGGCCAGCCATGGACCGGCCAGAATCTTCGCTTCCTTGAACGCGCCATAACTGCGATTTGCGGCAGCAAACGTTTCCTCGGACAGCAATGATTTCACCTCGGCAAGCTCGGTCTCGTAGTAGCGCGTGTAGAAGTCATCGCCGGCCAGGGTGCCGATGAGGCACATCGCGTCGTACTTGGGCGATGTCTCGATGCGCCAAT
>JBOHZD010000165.1:0-5201 GCA_050738315.1 Woeseiaceae bacterium | reverse complement strand
CCGTGACGCGCCCGATGGCCGAGCGAATGCGCAATTCTGCGCGCTCATGTGACGTGAAGATCACTTCTGCATTCCGGCCCGACAGCTCGTCGTGAATCGCCATTCGCGACGTACCGACGCTCGTGCGGAGCTCTGCGAGAATCCGATCAAGGCCGGTGTTGTCGGCGGCATAAGGCGTGGTAAAAAAACTGAATTGGTTCAGCGCGAGCCCCTGTCCGGAAAGCGTTGCGCGGAATGCGCTTTCGAGCGCGCCACTGAGACTCTCGAGCGCTTTGGCATCCGGCCCGCCGGGTGCTTGCCGCCCGGTGAACGCGACATCGGCATTCATGCCATGCGCTCGATACCAGGCGCGCACCAGCAAGTCCGTTAGCGGGTTGATATTGACGACACCCGGCTGGACGCCGGCGCTGTACAGGCTGTGACCTTGCTGGTCGCTGACCCGCAATACGAAGGGCGGCAACATGCCCGCAACGGAAGTGCTGAAGCGCCCCGCGGCGTCGGTCAGGATCGTTTGAGAGTTTCCGGCTTGATCGCGCAAAATGATCAGCGCGTTGCCCATCGGCGCCGGGGCAGCGGCGAGGCCCGTCACCCCCGCTGATGAAGAAACCGTGAGCGCGGCTTCATTGCTGATGACGAAGCCGCCACCCGCATAGTCAGTCGACGTGTCCCTCCTGGCGGTAATGGTCGTCGTGCCGGCCGCGAGCGCGGTTGCCAGCCCGTCGGCATTGATTGTCGCGACGCCGGTGTTCGTCGAACTCCAGTCAAGTTGGAAGCCGGTAACGGTATTGCCGGCGCTGTTCGTCGCGACCGCGGTGTATTGTTGCGTGCCACCCGAGGTAATCGTGGCCTCGATCGGCGTAATGCTGATCGCGGTGATCTGGTTCGAGCCGGCCGCACCACCGTCGCCGCCGTACCCGCCACCGCAGCCGCTGAGTGCAACGAGCAACCCCGCCGAGGCGACGACGATTGGCAGGAATCTGGAAAAGCGGTTCATGGAGTGCTCCTCATGGTTTCGTGCGCGGCCGCATGCCGCCGCAGCGCCTGGTGTGTAAGTGCGGCGGCGGCATGATCAGGTTCAATCAGGGCGATGTATCGCGAAGGCGACTATTATTCCAGGCAGGGGTGGCCCATTCTCAGGCCCACCCTATTGAACCTGTTGGGTCTGTTTGTGGCACTTACACACGGACAGGCTGGTGTTGCACAATCGCGGGATAGAGCTCGCCATGAAGCGGGAAATGCAGGTCGGCAATCAATTGCCGCCGGATAAAAACGGCGAATTGTCTTTGCTGCGTCGCGTTGCCGACCGGGATCGCGATGCATTCACCGACCTGTATCGGAGCTACCACGCTCGCCTGTTCAAATTCGTCTACAGATTGACAAGCTCATACACCATCGCCGAGGAACTCGAGACGGAAGTCATGCTGGCGGTGTGGGACAAGGCGGCGGGCTTTCGGGAAGCATCCAGGGTGTCGACGTGGATTTTCGGCATCGCCTACAAAATGGCATTGCGCCGACTGACGCGAGAACGATTGCAGGTGCCGGCCAGCGATCGGTTCGATGAGTTGGCGGCGGCATCCGACACGACCGGCGAAACCGAGGACTGGGTCCGCCAGGCGATACTTTGCCTGCCTCCTGCGCAGCGCATCACCGTCATGCTGGTGTTCTATCTCGGCCTGACGTACGAGGAGACAGCGGCAGTGACCGGGTGCCCGGTCAACACGGTCAAGACCCGCATGTTTCATGCGCGGCGCAAACTGAAGGAGTTTCTTGAGGATTCGGCGCTGCCAACGGCGTCGAAAGGTCAGCATGGTCATCGTCATGCGTGAACAGGATTCCGATCACGAGCTGGCCGACCCGTTGCTGCCATGGTTCGTCAACGGCACCCTGGGCAGGGATGAGCATAAAATGGTCGAGCGCCATGCCGCCGGCTGCGACGAATGCAAGGGCAACATCGCACTACTTGCACGCGTGCGGAACGTCATAGGCGCCGCCAAGCCGACACCGATGGTGCCGCAGCCAAGGCCCGACATACTGATGGATGCCATCGATGCACGGCAAGCGCAGCGAGGTGCGCGGTGGGCCGGATGGGTTGCCGCAGCGTCTATCGCTGCGTTGATCCTGATGTCTGCGATCTTCATGCTGGCGCGCGACCGTGCTCCGGAATGGCCCCTGCATTTTGAAACAGCGACATCGAACACGGACCCGCTGCCGATGAATTATGTTTTGTCCGTCCGCTTCGACGACGGCGCGACTTCCCTCGACCATGAACAGGTGCTGAAAAGCATCGGTGCGCGACACATCAGCGTCGCCACGGACGACCCATCCGTATATCGCGTGGTGGTGGCGCTTCCCGCAACGTCTCTTGAAGACCTCGAGCGATACACGCAGAGAATGGAATCGCTACCGGCGGTGCGGGCAGTGAAAGCCGTAGCGTTGCAAATACCGGTTAGCCCACCGCAATGACGTCGGCAGCCGCGGCATTGGCGCTCATTCTTCTTGGCGTAGCGGGCAGCGCGAACGCCAGCGACGACGAACCTTCGGATCGAGATATTCTGGTGACCTTCGAGAATGACGGCGAGCGAGCGGTCAGCGGCGGGTTTGCCGCGCCTTTCCGCCATCGCTTGCGTTATTCGATTTCGGCGGAGGCAGAACGCGATGCCGCTGCGATTGAGCATGAATATGCTCTCATGGAACTCGACCGTTGGCCGATACGATCGCTGGCGGTCGTTTGCATCGTTTATCGACTTTCCGAGGATCAGGATCGTGACGACATCCTTGCCAGATTGAACGCGGACAGCCGCATCGAATCGGCGCAGCCTCTTAATCGATTCGAGACCGCGGCCGGACCGATCGACGGCTACAACGACAAATACGCGGCGCTTCAATACGGACTGGCTGCGATGGGAATTGTCGCCGCCCACAGATACTCCCGTGGCGCCAACGTGCGCGTCGCAGTCGTCGACGGTCCGGCCGATATCAACCATGAGGATCTGCGGGGCCGCATCGCCCGCACGAAGATATTTGCCGATATCGGCGACGAGGAAATCGCCGAACACGGCACCGCGATTGCCAGCCTGATTGCCGCGAATGCGAACAATGCCAAAGGGATTGTGGGCGTCGCGCCGGATGCTCAGATCGAGATGTTCGTTGCATGCTGGGCCCAGGCGGGATCCGAACAGGCCGTGTGCAACAGTTTTACGCTTGCGAAAGCTCTCGATGCCCTGCTTGCCGATCCGCCCGATATTGCCAACCTCAGCCTCATCGGGCCATACGATCCGCTGCTTGAACGACTATTGAGCCGAGCGCACAGCGCCGGCGTGATCCTCATCGCCGCAAGCGCCGAAGGAGGCAGCGCCGGGGACGATTTTCCGGCCAGCATGGAAACGGTCATTGGCATTGCCAGCGCTAACCAGCGTCCGCATGTGCTGACGGCGAATATTCAGCCGTCACCGTCGCGGCATCCGCACGACATTTTTTCGCTCGGCAATCAGATCATGGTGGCCTTGCCGAACGACCAATACGACTTCCGTTCGGGCAGCTCATTGGCGGCAGCGCAGATCACCGGCGTGGTCGCGCTCCTGCTGGCCGTGTCGCCGCAGATTTCGTCCGAGACTGTGCGCAGACTACTCTTCGATTCCCAAAGAACCGCAACCACTGGATCGCCAGTCGTGAATGCCTGCACCGTCCTGCACCTCGCCGACCGATCGAGAGTGTGCCGCTGACGGGACGTACGCGGTAGAAATCAGAATTCCAGTCTCAGGCTCAATACGATACGCGGTCCGGTGCGGTTCGCGTTGCTGATGAAAGGCACCCAGCGGCTGGAATCGTGATAGCGCAGGTCGAGATCGAATCGAGTGAATGGCCGGGTGACGCCGAATTGCCAATAGCCATAGTTATCGCCGCTCAGATCCGAAACAAAGTAGTAACCTGCGCCGGCGCCGACTTTAGTCTCGATGGCGCACGGCCATTCGATGTAAAAGGAGACGTTGTGCGTGTGCTGCCCGGAGTGCAGCAAATCCGGCGAAAAGGCGTATTCGAACCATGCACGATCGTCGTAATTGACGTTCAATCCATATTCCTGATAGTCGTAGTCAAATGCGCCGGAGGTTCCGGGAAAGGTGTAAGCAACGAGGTTTGCACCGAAGCTCCAGTTGCTCGATACGTCGTGGCGGTAACCCAGGTAATAGTCGATCTCGAGGTCGCGATCGGTGATCGACTCAATACTTATATCGACCGTCGACCCCCATACTCCCGCATAAAAACCGCGGTCGAATGCCAGATCCGCTCCGAGCTGTGCCGCCGGATGACCGTCGCTGTACGTCACGCCGCGAAAGACATAGTCGGTGGTCAACAACAGGTAACGATTGAAATTCGCGCCGCCGGCCGGCGCAGAGGCCGGCAAGGCCGCGAGCAATATCAGATATCGTATCGGATAGCCTGACCGTATCGTCAACCGGCGTCGCTGCAAATCGCATTTGTCAGGCATCGGGTGAGTTTAGACCCGGAGTGAACCATTCGACAGCACTATGCAGGCTGCCAGATCACGTTGTTTCTGAGCTGCTATTACAAGGAATTCAGAAACTGGACCAGGTCATCGCGCTCGGCGGAGGTCAACCCCAATGCAAAGAAGCGGTCGTAATGATCGACGACGTCGCCCAGGGTGGCGAAGCGGCCGTCGTGGTAGAAACCGCCGGCCGAGTGCGTCCACAGGCCCTTGAGCGGTGCCGTGCGATAGTGTTCATCCGGCGAGCGGTCGGCCTGGAAGCTGTCGATGCCGATCTCTTCAGGCAGGTGCATGTTCCAGCCGGGCTCCGTGTAGAGCGGCGGCACGTGACACCGTGAGCAGTCGGCTTTGCCATTGAACAAGGCTTCACCGCGTTCGGCTGCCGCGCGATCGAAGCTGCCGCGCGGCGGCGGCGCCGGCAGGCTCAGTTGATAGACCTGCAGCGGCGCGAGCTTGGCGGTGACCAGGTCGGGGTCATGGCGCACGTCGAAACTCCCTGATTGGGCGGCGATCGGGAACTTGATCGGATCGTTCAGTCGCGGATCGTAGAAGGTGCCCTGTCCCTGCATTTCCAGGTTGGCGACGAAGGCGTTCCAGTGCGTGACGGAGCCCCAGCCGGTCCAGGTGTGCAGGTTGACGCCGGCCAGGCCGAACGCCGGCGGTAAGAGCGTAGCGGCCGACTTGCCGTCCGGCCGGA
>JBOHZD010000164.1:0-4072 GCA_050738315.1 Woeseiaceae bacterium | reverse complement strand
CGGCGAGCGGCGTACGCTCGCCCATCGCCATCGCCTCGCCGCTCCTCGACTCGAAGCCGCTCGCGGTAATCGCCACGTCGCTCACCGGTATCTGCCATGGGCCGACCATTTGATCGCGAACGGTGAGGCCGCCGACGGTGCGATCGCCGATGTGAATGAGGAAGGACTTGTCGGCCACGGCCGGAAAACGGAGCACTCTCGGTACCGCCTCGATGAGGTCGATGCCGCCGAGGTCGAGTTCCGTCACGGAGCGCCCGACGCGCCGCACGTCACGAGTCATGGCCGGCGTTTTGCCGAGCAGCACCTGCATCGGCATGTCGACGGCATCGATGCCGAAGTGCCGATCGCTCACAACCAGTTGCCGCTCCCCGGTCAGCGACCCGATGACGGAGTACGGGCAGCGTTCCCGTTCGCAGATCGCCGCAAAAACGTCCAGTCCCTGGTCGGACACGATCAGCACGTAACGTTCCTGTGCTTCGTTGCACCAGAGACCCAGGGGCGACATGCCGGGCTCGGCATTCGGCACGGCGCGCAACTCGACCTGCGCGCCCAGGCTGCTGTGATCGACGGCCTCGGGGACCGCATTGGACAAGCCGCCGGCACCGACATCGTGTATCAGCAAAATCGGGTTGTCCGCGCCCATTGCCGTGCTCCGATCGATCGCTTCCTGCGCGCGCCGTTGCATTTCGGGATTGCCGCGTTGCACGGAGGCAAAGTCGAGTTCTTCCGTGCTGCTGCCGCTGGCAAGACTCGATGCGGCGCCGCCGCCCAGCCCGATGAGCATCGCCGGTCCGCCGATGACGACGATCTTCGCGCCGGCGGGCAGCTCGCGTTTGCGCGCATGCATCGGCCGTACGTTGCCGACGCCGCCCGCGACCATGATCGGCTTGTGATAACCGCGAATTTCGCCTTCCGGCAATCCGGGTACGCGAGATTCGAACGTCCGAAAATACCCGCAGAGATTCGGGCGACCGAATTCGTTGTTGAATGCGGCTGCACCGATCGGTCCATCGAGCATGATCTCGAGCGGCGTGGCCATGCGTTCAGGGTGGCTGCACGGCGGCTCCCACGGCTGCGCGAACTCCGGAATGCGCAGATGCGACACGGTAAACCCGGTCAGGCCGGCCTTGGGCTTTGCGCCCAGCCCGGTAGCGCCCTCGTCGCGAATCTCTCCGCCCGCTCCGGTCGCGGCGCCGGGATACGGCGAAATGGCGGTCGGATGGTTGTGCGTTTCCACCTTCATCAGGATGTGAATCGGCTCATCCCGGTAGCGGTACTGCCGATCACCCGCACCCGGCAACAACCTTGCACCGCGTGCGCCCTCGATCACCGCCGCATTGTCGGAATAGGCCGAGAGAATGCCGTCGGGTTTGGCTTCTGTCGTGGCCCTGATCATATCGAACGGCGATGCGGATTGTGGCACGCCGTCGACGATCCAGTTACCGCGAAAAATCTTGTGCCGGCAGTGCTCGGAGTTGGCCTGCGCGAACATCATCAATTCGACATCCGTCGGGTCGCGCTTGAGCCGCGAGTAATGGGCGTCGAGGTAATCGAGCTCATCGCCGGAAAGCGCGAGTCCGAGCGCATCGTTCGCCTCGGTCAGCGCGGACTTGCCGTTTTCCTGCAAGGGCACGGTTGCAAGCGGCTGCGGCGGATGCGGTGCGAACAGCGCCGCCGCCTGGCCGCCGTCCGTCATCACGACTTCCGTCATGCGATCGATCAGCAGCGCGCCTGCCGCCGCCAGGTCCGCAGGCGGCAAAGGCGGCGTCGACTCGATGCCGTAACAGAGGCCCCGCTCGATCCTTGCGACCTGTGTCAATCCACACGCATGCGCGATGTCCGTCGCCTTGCTGGACCACGGCGAGGTCGTACCGGGACGCGGCAACACGAAAATTCGTTGCGCGGCGGGCGCGAGCGCCGCTGCGGCCTCGTCTGCCAGCAGCAATGCTTCGAGGCGCCGTCCTGCCTCCGCGGAAAGCGGCCGGACGAGATCGACGAAGTAGCTGTAACGCGCGGCGAGCGCCGTGATGCGCTCGTCGGAAGCGCGTAACCGCGCGAGCCGCCGCTCCAGCCTGAAACCTGCGAGGGCCGGTTGTCCTGCCAGTTCGAGCAACGGCCCGCCCGCTCGTTCGCCCGTTTCCGGTCCGGGTCGTTGTGCGGCATCGGTCGCGGGTCTGGACAAACGCAGGAAACCTTGGAATTTGCGGTTAGAGTCGCGATCCGGCTGCCGCGTTGCGTCAGCGGGGCCGCGGGGAACCGGGATGATACCGAAGAGGCGCGAAAAAAGAGACACCCGGCCTGCCCCTTGCAAGCGGCTCTTCCCGGGTTCAGGTCTTGTTGCTGCCGCCCGGCGTGTAAACCGGCACCGGGAACTGCGCCACGTTGCCGCCTTCGAGTTTCGAGATCTTGCTGGTTCCCTCCTTCTCCACTTCATCGATGCGGATGACGGAGTGCATTGGCAGATAGGTCCGTTTCACGCCCGCAAATTCGGATTTGATCTTCTCCTCGGAAGGATCGACGACCACGGAACTGCGTTTGCCGAAAACGAGTTTCTCCACTTCGACAAAACCAAAGAGCGCTCCATGCCCGACCTCGCGGGCATAGATTTCATAGACCTGTCCCTGGCTCATGAAGACGATTTTGTAAAGTCGTTTTGCGGTCATCAATAGCATTCCTCTTAAATCGAGTACTGTGAACTGTTTGGCAGTCCAGCCGCTTGATTCCCTGCACTATTTGGAATCCCCGGCCGCCGGCCGCAGCGCGCTTGCCGGCATTATTGCCTATTGAGAGAAACGATGCCGCTGCAGCTTAAAATAACGAGCGAACACAAACACCTACTGGGCGCGGATTGCGTCCGCGAATTCGCCGAGAAGGGCGGCACGATCGGGCGCGCGCTCGACAATGACTGGATTCTGCCGGACCCGGATCGCTTCATTTCCGGCCGCCACGCGACGATCGACTTCAGGAGCGGCGCCTATTATCTGGCCGATATCAGCACCAACGGGGTTTATGTCAACAACGACGACGAGCCCCTGGGACGCGGCAATCCCCGGCGCTTGTTCAATGGCGACCGTTTGAGAATGGGCGATTTCCAGTTCGACGTCTGTCTCGACGAAGGCGAAGGCCTGGAGTTGCCGCCGCTGGAGAACGCGCCAGCGACCCGGAATCATCTCGAGTTGATGGTTCCCGAAGACCCGCTGAAGACCGGCATCCAGTTACTCGATGAGGAAGAAATCACCGGCGACGCCGCGTTTCAGTCGACGGTGTTCGGGAGCGGCGTGCGACAGACGCAGAAGATGGCCCCGCGCAAGCCGGCTGCCGCGACTGCAGCGCTTGCGAAACCTGCAATTGCGAAGCCGGCGATCCCCAGGCGGGTCGAACGGCGTCCGACGCCGATCAGGCCACATCGCGACTCTGAGTCGCTGACGGCCGAACAGTTGTTCGAGGATTTCCTGATTGGTCTCGGTATCGAGCGGACAGAACTGCACCCCTCGGTCGAAATCTCCGACATCATGCACAACGTGGGACAGGTGATGCGCGAATTCGTCACGGGCGTCGTCGAATTGCTGATCGCCCGCGCGAACCTGAAGAGCATGTTTCAGCTCGACCAGACGACGGTATTGCCGCGTCACAACAACCCGCTGAAATTATCGGAAAACGCCGACGACTTGCTGAAACAGCTGCTGGTGGGCCGGGAAGGCGAATATCTGGGGCCCCTCGACAGCGTTCGGGAAGTGTGCCGCGATCTCAGGTGTCATCACGATGCCGTCGTCGACGCGATGACCAGCGCGTTCGGTGAGTTCATCGCACGCTTCGACCCGGTCGAGCTGCAGGAAGGTTTCGATCGCGGTCTCGGCAGGAAGCCGTTGCTCGAAGCGCTGAACCGGTTGAAATACTGGCAGGCTTATTGCGAGCTTTATCCGATCATGACGCAGCCGGGCTCGGGGCCGTTCCCGCATATCTTCGGCGAGGAATTCGTGCGGGCCTACGAAAAGCACATCGCGGCTTCCAAACGCGCCGAACGCAACGACAGCGAAGCGGCGTAGCTCGCCTCTCATCCCGATCGTCGAGT
>JBOHZD010000163.1:0-12215 GCA_050738315.1 Woeseiaceae bacterium | reverse complement strand
TCCTTGACGACGCCGTTGGGACCGAGCGCGGCGTCTCCGTCGTTCGGTCCGCCTTCCGCGATAGTGAGTTGTATGCAAGAGTGGCCGGGCGTCAAACCGGGCTGATAACTGTCGTCACCCGGTTCCGGGCATGCGCCACTCTCGCCTGCAGCCGATTCGATGCTGTTGTTTGCATCTTCGACGAAATTGACCCAGCCGGTGCTCGGCTGAAACTTGCGATACTCCGGGAACTCGCCGACGGCTATTGCTTGTGGAATGACGATTTGCACCGTCCCGCCAACCTCCGGCAAGTTGGTCACTTCAAAGTCGTAGATGCCGCTTACGTAATCGAAGTCATCCTCGCTGTTACCAACGCTGCCGCCGTTTCCGTCGCCTGCGCTGGCAATGTCCTCGCGCGTCACACGCGCGGAACGCGTCCCCGCGATGCGCGCTGTGGTCCCGAGCTGCAGGCGGACGCCGGTCTCTGCCTGCATCCGTGCGCCGGACTGGACTTGAAGTTCGTTGGCAAAGCCTCTTCGTCCATCGGCATCGTCGGAAGCATCGGGCACTCCGTCATTGTCTGCGTCTGCAACCTGCGCAGCCTCGGTGCCGTCCAAAACGCTGACAGTAAACTCTATCGTCGAGACCGGTGAACTGTAGTCGCCGACCGTCCGTTGCACGCTCAACACCAGGTTGTATGTTCCCGCCGGAAGCGTCTGCGGAGAGATCGCCAGCGTTCTGTTCGTTTGCCCGCCGTTTGATACGGCCAGCACGGCATTGCTGGATTCCGTCCAGTCGTACAGAAGCGTCCCGGCCTGGCGCCCGCCGACCACGGCAGTTGCCGTAACCACGCCGCCGTCGGTTACCAGTGCGGCGACGGGGCCAATGTCGGCCTGCGACAGTTCGATCCAGAGCGCAGGTTGTTCATCGCGAAACGGGTCCGTGCCAAAGCGGATTTCATCGGCATCGCTGATCCCGTCGGCATCGCCGTCGCCGCTCGCATCGATGTCACCCGATGCGCCGAGCGTTTGCAGGACCTGTTCGATCGCATTGCTCACACCGTCGCCGTCGTCATCCATCGCGCCGTTGGCGATGGGCAAGTTCGCATCCAGTGGATCCGAGCCCAATGCAATCTCGCACGCATCCGGCACGCCGTCGCCATCGGAGTCGGTGGTGCCATCGATGTCGATCCCTGCGCGCACCTCTATGGCATCCGGCACGCCGTCGCCGTCGGTGTCCCTTTCGCTCGCCCTCAAGGGATTCAGACCGAGCGCCACTTCCGCGGCGTCGGGATAACCATCCCGATCCATATCGCTGACGGCATCGACGGCGACGATCCCGAGCGTCGCCAGGTGTGCTTCGACCGCGTTTGAAATGCCGTTGCCGTTGTCGTCACCGGCGCCATCCACCGTCGGCGTGTCGTCGGCGTCGGGAACCGAGCCGATCGAGATTTCCAGGCGGTCCGGCAAACCGTCTCCGTCGAAGTCGCGCCGGTCGTCGTTCGCATTGGCGACGTTGGTCGGAGTAATACCGTAGGTCGCATAGGTGATCGTCTCTATATGGTCAGCGGTACCTCCGCCATCGCCGTCGGCGAAGCTGTCCGGATCGTTCGGGTCGGTGCCGTCGCCCGACTCGATCGCGTCGGGCACCAGGTCTCCGTCCGCATCCGCGAACGAGCGCTGGTCGAGGGGATCCGTGGCCGCCGCGACTTCATCGCCGTCGTTGACGCCATCGCCGTCGGTGTCCGCGACTTCGGGGTCGGTGCCGAGCTCCTCCTCGCGTTCGTTCGACAGGCCATCGCTGTCCGCGTCGCCTTGAGAGCCGCCTCGATCGTTCGCATCCAGGTAGTCGGAAACGTCGTCGCCGTCGAGGTCGGTCGGGTTGGTTGACGGGTTGCCGTCACCGTCCGCATTCGCGTCCTCGTCACGAGTCAAGCGCCCATCGCCGTCGTCATCGTTGTCCAGGTAATCTGGAGTGCCATCGTTATTGGTATCCTGCCCCGGCGCGTTCTCGCTCGCGGTGGGTATGCCGTCGCCATCGTCGTCCGGGTCCTGATCGTTGGTCAGGGCGTCCTGATCCGTGTCGGGGCACTGATCGGCGTCCGGACATTCCTCGCTGTTGCTCAGTCCGTCGCCGTCGTCGTCGCCGGCGGAATCGTCGTCGGCGATCGACACACTGGCGGTCGCGGGTGTGCCGACAGGCGTGTCAGGATCGCTCGTTTCCGTCAGCGTGATTTCAACCGTCTCAAGGCCTTCCTGTAAGTCATCATCCAGTGGCGTCACGTCGACCGACGCCGAACTCGAACCGACGGGAATGACCGCAACGCCGCTCAACGCCACGTAGTCGATCGCGGGAGTCGCGGTGCCCGCGACGGAATATTGCACAGTGAGACCATCGCCCGATTCATTTCGGGCACCCAGCGAGACGCTGATCCGGCCGTCACTCGCCGGATTCTCGCTGGCGTTCGCGCTGGTCGAAGCAGTTACGGAATGCGGGCTGTCGAGAATCGTGACAGTTGCAGTGCCATCCACGACGATGACGCCGCCGTCATCATTGTCGTCGTCGCCATCGTCGTCATCATCGTCGTCGTCATCATCATCACCGCCTCCACCGCCTTCCTCCTCGAGCATGGTGATCGTGACCGTTTCGTCGCCTTCGAACACTCCATCGTTCCCCGGCACTTCGATGGCGATAGAAACCTCCGACCCCCGGGCTTCGAGTCTTGCGCTGCCTGACAGCGGAGCGTAGTCATCGCCCGCTGAAGCACTGCCAGTGATGGAGTAGTTGATCGTAACAGGCCTAACCGGATGCCCGCCGACGCGACGGACGACGAATTCTCCATTGTCGGCGGGTGTTTCGCTTGCCGTGTCATCCGACGCGTCAATCGACACCAGGACCTGGGCCAACGTCACGGATGGGGCAGCAAGCATTGCGATGGTGAGCGCGATCGAGCGGACCAGTGGCCGGATCGTGGTGCGAACGTGGGCGCTTGTTGCAGCGCCCTGTACGGGAGCGGGTTTGTGCTTCATGTTGTTCTCCAAACACTCGCACATTGGCCCTGTCTGCCCCAAGGCCACTTGTTTTGCCTTCTTCTAAGCCCTTCCAACCAAGCCTTTATATTGAATACGTATCCTGATTATAGATGAGTTGGGAAAAACTTCCGCGACTCTTTATTGAGGTCGTACGCAGAATGAATTTCGTGCATCCTTAATAACTTCAACAACTTTGTTTCAGTTACTTCTCCATCGACCTGGTTTTCCCAGACGAGAAAAAGACGACCGGCGGACATTCGGATCGCAAGCAACGACTAACAATCACCCGATCTACCACGGTGTCGGAGTCAACTGCTAGGATGCGTCCAGTTGACAACAAGAATTCGTTACGCCGCCCGCTATGCATTCTGGTTCATCCTGTCTTGCCATCGCACTATTTTCTTGCACGGCTGTCGCGGCCGAGCCGTTCCCCGTGCAGGCGCATGACGACGGTGCCCGCATGGAGCGTGTCGCGGATGGCGTTTATGCCATAAGAACGCCACTGACGAATGGCCGCACGGCAACACCGGCGTCGTGGTTGGCGACGACGGCGTGATCGTCATCGATTCGGCCTATTTGCCGTCGCGTGCGCGCGCCGACATTGCGCCGATACGCTCGGTCACCGACAAGCCGGTGCGTTATCTCGTGAACACTCGCCGCCGGGCGCGACGACAGCGGCAGGTCGCTCGATGGCGCTGATCGTGAGCGTCTGCGGAGCACGGTGCGTCGCCGTGAGGCGGAGCTCGCCGAACTTGCCACGCTCGAGGTTGTGACCGTGGCCGCTTCCCTGGAGTGCCGTGTTGCATGAGCTCGAGCGGATTCCGGTGGTGGTATTGGTACCGGGGCACGGACCGTCGATACAGGACCACACCTATACAAGACAGGTGCGATCATTACTCGAGGGAGTGGCGAGCCGGGTGGCCGACATGGCAAGGGAGGGCAAGACGCTCGAGCAGGTCACGCAGTCCCTCGACGCCGAAGATCTGCGCCGCGGCGTCACGGCATGGAACGATCCGAAGCTCGACGAGGACTGGAAACTCACGCTGCAGATACTCATCGAGAGCACGTGGCGCAGCGTTCGAGGGCAGAGCGGCTAGTGCTAGTGGTGCACTAGGGATGCACTAGGGATTCCCTAGCTGCCGCCGGTCGTGGCGTTTGTTGCTTAATCCAGTATGACATCGGTCAACACATCGCGAACCACCTGGGTGGCGATCTCGACCAGCAATATTTTTCCGGCGACGATGATGCGCTCGTACCCGTCTCTCACAGGCGGCAGCACCTGGCGCAGCTCATAGGGCAGAACTTGCTTGGCGATGCCCGGCGGGAGCGGTTTGCCACGGGCGAGATTCCTTGCTATGCCGGGCGGCAGAGGCTTTTGTTTGTGTTTGCCATTGTGCCCGTCATGAGATTGATACCAGGCGCGGATGAGGCGGACTTCTTCGTCCGTAAACGCGACCTCGACGCCGATTGAGCCGTTGACCGGCTCGACCACAGTGGAATCGGCGGCCACCGCCGGGCCGAGACACAGGATCAGAATGCCGGCAAGGGAAACAATTGCAATACGCATGATTGCCCCGACAAGTGCGAAAGATGGACAACTTTAGCGAGCGGCCCGGTCGCGAAATGTGACGCAGTACACAGGTTGACCAGGATGCCGGTGAAGGGGGCGAATAGATCGTCCTCACACGATTTTGCGTGCCTCTTTAATGAGATCGTACGCGGTATTGATCTCGCGCGATCTTTCCTCGGCGATCTCGCGCATGCTCTCCGGAAGTCCCTTGGCTGCAAGCTTGTCAGGATGGTTCTGGCTCATCAGCCGGCGATATGTTCGCTTGATCTCGGTGGCGCTCGCGGTCGGGGTCAAGCCAAGCGCCGCGTAGGCGTCGTCGAGCCGCCGCTGCGGCGGAGCGCCGGATGCCGACGGTCCGGCGGAAGCGGTACGCAGCAGCGCCTCGAGTTGCGCCACGTCGCGCTCGGTAAGTCCCAGCCGGCGGGCCACGCGCACGAGCATTTCGTGCTCGGCCGGATGCACGTTGCCGTCGGCGGCGATCGCCATGACCTGCATCTGGAGGAACAGTTGCAGCAGCGGGGCGCGGCCGCGCGCGATGTCCGCAAACCGGTCGGCGGCCGCATCCAGGTCGAAATCCGGCGCCTTGCCGCGCTTGAAGGCGGCTTTCGCCAGGTCACGCTGCTCGCGCGACAGGTGGAGGCGCTTGAATAACGCCTCGGCGACCTGGATCTCGTCCCGGGTCACGACGCGATCGGCCTTGCAGAGCGCGCCCATGACGGCAAAGGTCGAATCTAGAAACTCCGAGTAAACGACTCGCAGCTTGCCGACCACGCTGTTCCGCACAGTCCAACTGATCGCATATCCCAGAGCCGCGCCGATGAGGAGCCCCGGGAAACGGCCAACCAGGAAACCGATAAAGGCGCCAATGACGACAAGTGACATCGTGCAAGTCTAACTGCTCGCCGCGAAAGGCGCGCTGCGGTCAACGTTACCGAGTGCACCCCGTCGCAAATAATCGGCCATTCTCGCGGCGCCTCATCAAGTCTGGCGGCGTTGCGACTCCTCGCAAAACGCAAGCTATTACTCGTCGCCGCGCCTTGCCAGGCACGAAAAGGCGCTCGCGAGAATGGCCGATTATTTACGACGGGGTACATTAGCGTTCGATCATGAACATGATCCACGTCGTGAGGTTCCGGTAGCATTCCGGACCGCCCGTCGGCAGCTCCTTCGCCTGCCATTCGGTGATGGCTTGGACGGCGGCATCCCCGAATCTGGCTATGGGCACTTCCGCCAGGACGCGCGCGTCCCTGACTTTGAGATCTTCGCCCAATTGGTAACCCAGGAATACCGCCCCGATCGTGCCCTCCCGCAGCGCTCGCGACGGGTAGTGTGGCGCCTTTCTCTCGAGCCATTCGATTTCTCCGCAATCCACCGACACATCCTGTTGGTACTCGAACAACGGTGGACGCGGCGGTGACGCTTCCGTTTCGGCATCCTCGCCGTCTGTGTCATTCTCGACTGCCAGGGTTTCCCGCGCGGAATCGGCCGCCTTGTCCCATGCCAGTAACTTCGCCAGCAAAGGATCAAAATTGTCCAGGTCCTTTTGTGGCGGAAACAGGCGGATTGCACGGTCGAACCCGTCCTGGGCCGCCCGCACGTCTTCGGCCGTTCTGGGATAGGGAGCCAGCCGCGCAACGGCGCCCAACAGGATCGCTTCGGCGAGACCGTAGGTGCTGTCCGATGCGACGCGCCGAATGACGGCCTCGGCGCTGGCGGCGCTTTCCCGTGCCTTGAAATAACGTTCCTCCATGACGTCGTGCGTGGCGAGCCTGAGCCACATCGTCGCCAGGTCGGGGTTGTCTTCGGCGCCATCCGGGCCGAACGCCTGCAGGGACTCGCGTAACGCGTCCGCCTGCCGCCGCGTGTAGCCGTCCGCCGCGAATTCTGCGTAGTTCGAGTACAGGCGGACGTGATTTGCCGACAGGTCTGCAACACCCGTTTCATGCAATTCGCGCGCTCTCTGCAAGGCCGTCCGTGCCTCGTTGGTGTTATCGAAAAGGACCAGCCGCCCGTAGTTATAGGCAAGAATTGCGGTCAGCCGATCGTCACCCAGCGCCTGCTCCGCGGCTTGCCACGCGGAAAGCGCGTGCCTCGTAGCGGCGGCGCCGTCACCGGCTTTCAGGGCGGCGTTGTAGGCGCTGTATGCGGTCAGGTAGGTTTCGTCTTGCGACCTGGCGGCGGTGCCGGCGGCAAGGTACAGCGCGACTGCAGCGAAGACCGGCAGGCAGGCGGAAGCTTTCCCAAAATCCATCATTATTATCGGCACCCCGATGCACAGTTTTTATGCCTGTTTAGAATCCGCGTGACTTCGTGTCAAGGACATCGCGCTCCCCGCGGAAGACGTGTTCACCTGGGGCGAACAGGGCGACTGTCGAAATTGCCGTCACGCGTTCGACTACTCCATACAAAACATTTTGTCATCGGAGCAACGCAATGAATGGAGAAAATCTGCAGGAGGAACTGGAGCCCGGCGTGATCGCACTGGGAGCGGCGTACTTTGGGGCACTGCTGGTGTTGATCGCGTGGTTCGCCATTTGAGATTGGTTGGTGGAGGTAAGGGAGCCCGACATGCGGGCGACCGATATGCGCCAGAGTCTGCGCGATAAAGCAAAAAACACGGGTCTTTGAGCTAAATATGGCTCAAAAACACAATAGAGATTGCGATTCGCGTTATGCGCTATATAATGCTCACAACAGTAATATTCCGAGGTTTTTGAGCCCAATATGGCGCAATACACAGACTACAGTATCGCCTCAACCGAGGAGATCGGAGCCGACCTAGGCCGACGGCTCGAAGCCGTTCGCCTCGGCAAAAATATCAACCAGACGCAGCTTGCCAAAGAGGCCGGGGTGTCCCGCCGCACGATCACGCGCCTGGAAAACGGCCAGGGCGTATCGCTCGATACCCTGATTCGCGTCCTGCGGGCGCTCGATCTTTCAGCCCGTCTCGAAGCGCTGTTGCCCGATCCGGGTGTCCGCCCGATCGAACGGGTCCGCCTCAAAGGACGGGAGCGAAAGCGCGCGCGTCCCAAAACGACGGAAGCTTCGAAAGCGTGGACCTGGGCTGACACGACCGACAAAGCATGACGGATGCGAGCGTCATGCTCTGGGGGCGCCAGATTGGCGCCGTCACCTGGCTCGACGAGCGCGAGGTCGGCGTTTTCCAGTACGCGCCCGAATTCGTCGACAGCGATATCCAGGTCGCGCCGCTGATGATGCCGCGGCGGACCGCGCCTTATGAATTTCCCGCCTTGTCGCGTGAAAGCTTCAGAGGCTTGCCCGGCATGCTCGCGGACTCGCTGCCCGACAAATTCGGCAATGCGTTGATCGACGCCTGGCTCGCCACCCAGGGGCGCCTGCCTCAAAGCTTCAATCCGGTCGAACGTCTTTGCTACATAGGCACGCGAGGCATGGGTGCCCTGGAATTCCAGCCGGCGATCCGTGACGCCGCGACGCACCGGCAAAACATAGAAATCGCCTCGCTCGTGGAACTCGCAAACCGGGTACTCGACGAGCGCATCGCGATGCACGGCAAGTTCTCCGGAATTGACGACGCACGTGCCATCGAGGACATCCTTCGTGTCGGCACATCCGCCGGCGGCGCGCGTGCCAAAGCAATCCTCGCATGGAACGAAGACACCGGCGAATTTCGATCCGGGCAGCTTCCGGCAGGCGGCGGGTTTACCCAGTGGCTGATGAAATTCGATGGCATTACCGGCAACAAAGACAAAGAGATTGCCGATCCCCTGGGCTATGGCCTCACCGAATACGCCTATTACCTGATGGCCGTCGAGGCCGGAATCGACATGGCGGAAAGCCGCCTTCATCGCGAAGGGGGACGCGCTCACTTCATGACCCGACGATTCGATCGCACGGACGCGGGTGAGAAACTTCATATGCAATCGCTGGGCGCGATGATGCATTTCGACTTCAATCAGCCCGCTGCTTATTCCTACGAACAGGCGCTCCAGACCCTTCGCAGACTGGGTATGACCATGCGCGATGTCGAACAACAGTTTCGACGTGCTATTTTCAACGTCATCTCCCGCATTCACGACGACCATGTCAAAAACATCGCATACCTGATGAACAAGCAGGGGGAATGGGTTTTGTCGCCTGCGTTCGACATCGCCTATTCCTACAATCCGACCGGCGCCTGGACCAGCCGGCACCAGATGAGCATCAACGGCAAGCGCGACGGTTTCGTCCTGGATGACCTGATCGCGCTCGGGCTTTCCGGAGGGCTGAAACGGGCGAGGGCGGTTTCGATCATCGAGGACGTTGATGCAGCAGTCGGCACGTGGCGAGCGTTTGCCGGGCAGGCGGGCGTGGGGACGGACAGCATGCGGAAGATCGAGAATGCACACCGGCGGCTGCCCCTTAAGGAGACCGGGCGACCCAACCATCAGCGCGGCTTGAGCTGATGCAACAGAATCGCGTTGCCTTCCGAATCCAGGCACACCGACATGCGGCAGACCGGGCTGTCGATGATGCCGCTTTTGAAGGTCACGTCCTTCGACTTGAGATCGTCGATCAGGCGATCGAGATCCTCGACTTCAAATGCAATCGTCCCACCGGCCTTATCGCTCGGCTCGTCGCCCGTGAAATTGCTGATCGCGAGACAACCGCCGCCGGGCAGGTCGTATTCCACCCAGTAGTTGTCGCCCTGGTTGCCGGCGGAACCCTCCGTAAGACCCAGGACTTCCTGGTAGAACTTGCGGGCCCGAGCAACGTCTTTCACCGGGTACATCGTGAACGCAACTTTCTTGAACATGATAAGCATCCTTCGGAGTTATCCGCCCGGCGCGACGCATTTCAACGAACTATGTATCGCCGGCGGCAGCCGACATTTCGTAGATGCGCAGCGCGCGGATCTGCAAACCTTCCGCTTTTCGAGTCATCACCGCGAAGATGGCGAAGGTTTTCAGAACCGCGGGCTCTGTGCTGCCCTCGGGCCCGATGCGCAGAATCTCCACTTTACCATCGACGGCAAGCACGCTGGAAGCGACGTCGCTGACCTCGCGTACCGTCGTCCGGTGACGAAGGTCGGGTGAGTTGTTTGGGAATCGTTCCGTAAAAAATTCCAGAATCGCCGCGCGGCTGTCGAGTGATTCTCCGCGGTCGACGAAAACCAGGCTCGCGTCCTCGGTGTAAAGGCGGCTGAATCGTTCTGCATCGTGCGCGTTCCACATCGCGTCGATCGATTTCCAGACCGAGCGCACTGCGGCACTGTCCGATGGTTCTGCACCTTGTGCCGGTGTGGACACCGTGGCCTGCAACGTGACGACGGACCCGAGGACGGTCATTGCGATCCACCGACCCGTTCCGCCAAGTGTCCTACTCACCGTCTTCATCCTCTTCCACGAGTGTGTCGATCGCGATCCAGTTTACTTCCCAGGTCCTGCCGCCGTCATCCGAGAACGACTGTTCGAAACGCCACGAGTCCGGTGTCACGTTTGAGATCACGAATTTGACGAAAATGGCGCGGCCGTTGAGCGTGTCCCGGCCGAAGAACTCGCCGCGTCCGTTCCTGAACTCGCCGAACACGGGTGGCGTCAAGGTACCGCTCGCGCTGCTGGCATAATTGAGGCTCCACTGGCGGGACTGCGGATTGTAGAGCCGCAGGCTCAAACCTTCGATCCGGCCTGCCGGGCCCGCGACGTCGAGTTCGACCAGGTTGGCGCGCCCGTCTCCTACCTTGCGGACGACGGAAGTACCCTCGTAGTCGACCCATTTCGTGGAGCCGGTCAAAGGATCTTGCAGGAGTGACACCTCCGTTCTCCAGGTGCCGATCGAGAAGTCGAAGTCGTGCTGGCCGTTTCGTTCCTCGATCGTCGTTGCAACACCTCCCGTCGACGCGGCGGTAGCCAGAAGAGTGAGTGCGTCACCGGGATCCAGAGCGGCCAGCGGACTGCAGAGCACGAGGCCGGCCAACAGATGCAGGGGTCCGTTCATTAATCGATCCTCACAATTCGCGCAGGGTAATCCTCTCAATATCGAATAAAGGGGTCCGGTCACAAGCGCCAATTGCTATATTTCAAGCATGACCACTTTGCACCTGCCGATCGACCGGTCTGCCGGAGGGCCGATTCACCGCCAGATTTACGAGGCGCTTCGGCGGGCCATCCTCAACGGCCTGCTGCGGCCCGGTCAGAAAGTGCCCTCGACGCGCGCCCTGGCCTCGGACCTGGACGTCTCGCGCCAGCCGGTGCTCGCCGCCTACGAACAGCTGCTGCACGAGGGCTACCTCGACGGCCGGCACGGGTCGGGCACGTTCGTCAGCGCTGCGCTGCCTGAGGACCTGCTGCAAACCAGGGCGCCGCGCGGAACAGATCCGCGTACCGGTTCGGAGTGTCAGGTTCCGGGTTCGCAGCCTATTGCCCGCGACGACGGTGGGCTGCGGCCATTCCGCATGAGCCTGCCCGCACTCGATGTGTTTCCACATGCACTGTGGACGCGGATGGTGGCGAAACACGCACGCGCATCGACGCAGGCAGAAATGGCCTACGGCGATCCCGCGGGACTGATGCCCCTGCGGACGGCAATTGCAGAACACCTGCGAGCGTCGCGCGCGGTGAATTGCGAAGCGGACCAGGTACTCATCGTGTCCGGCTCCCAGGCGGCACTGCGTCTCGCGACCACGGTTCTTCTGCAACGCGGAGACCGCGTCGCAATGGAGGAGCCGGGTTATCCCGGTGCGCGAGCTGCCTTGAGCGCGGGCGGTGTGCAACTGGCGCACGTGCCAGTGGATGAGGAAGGCATGAGCGCGAACGCGCTGCGAAAACTCCGTGGGCGAGTGCGCGCCGCCTACCTCACCCCGTCGCACCAGTACCCGCTCGGCACGACGATGACCGCCGCGCGCCGCCTGGCATTGCTCGACTGGGCACAGCAGAAAGACGCGTACCTGCTGGAGGACGACTACGACAGCGAGTACCGCTACGTCAGCCGCCCGCTGGCCGCACTGCAAAGCATGGATACGCACGAGCGCGTCATCTACATCGGCACGTTCAGCAAAGTGCTCTTTCCCGCGGTGCGGGTCGGATACCTGGTTGTGCCGCCGAAGCTCGGGCAGCCGTTCGTCAAGGCGCGCCTCGCATTCGATCTTTTTTCGCCAACGTTGTACCAGCTTGCGCTCACGGAATTCCTGCGCGACGGCCACTTTGCGCGACATCTCCGCCGCATGCGCGGAATCTACCTGGCGCGGCGCGGCGCGCTGCTTTCCGGTCTGGAACGGCACTGCGCCGGCCATCTCACTGTTTTCAATGCCGACGCCGGACTGCATGTGGCCGTGCAGTTGTCGCACGAACTCGACGACCGCGATTTCGTGCGCCGCATGTCGGCGCGCGGCCTGACAGCAACGGCGCTTTCAAGCTGTTATGCCGGACCCGGTGCGAGGCACGGTTTGCTATTGGGTTTCGGGGGCGCGGACGAACGCCGTTTACTGGACGCGACGCGGCTCCTGGGAGAGGTATTGCGGGAATGACGCGCGGCCCAGGTCCGATAGCCGGATATTCCGGCTATCTCGAGCATCGGTAAGTTTCGGCGCCGGGTTATTCCCCGATGTCCTCGTTCCAGAGAGCAGGTTTCTCCCTGATGAACTCCTTCATCAACCGCAGACATTCCTTGCTGTCCAC
>JBOHZD010000162.1:0-1721 GCA_050738315.1 Woeseiaceae bacterium | reverse complement strand
CCCGAAGCCTACAGGGAAGTATTCACGGCGGTCCTGAAAAGCCCTCCTCCCTTCAGGCTCCGCGAGCAATGAGCTTCAACGCGCGCTCAATAAATCCGTCAGGTGCCGTTCACGGCTGCGTCCTGATCGTTCTGCGCGACTTCGAGCAACTCCGAGCCGTCCGCCGGCAGGTCCTCGTTGCTCGTGATCCAGCGGATGATGTTGTAGTAGTTGCGAATGTTGTTGACGTAGAGCACGGGTTCCCAGCCGCGCGCGTAACCGTGCTCCAGGCGCGAGTACCATCGTTCCCGTGCGAGCAACGGCAGTGTCTTGCTCAAGTCCACCCAGGCGTCCGGGTCGCCGCCCTGCCATTCGACAATGCGGCGCGCGTCGATGACATGGTTGTATCCGACGTTGTAAGCGGCCAGCGCCATCCACGTGCGATCGGGCTCCTGCACGCCGTCCGGTATCCGTTCGGCCTGGCGTGCGTAGAACTCGGCACCGCCGAAAATGCTGCTTTCGGGATCGAGCCGGTCTTCGATATCGAGATATTCGGCGGTTGCCTGCGTCAGCATCATGATGCCGCGCACGCCGGTCGGTGAGACGGCTTGCGAGCGCCAATGCGATTCCTGGTAGCCGATCGCGGCGAGCAGGCGCCAATCGACGCCGTACAACCTTCCGGCTTCCTCGAATAAAGGGCGAAAGCGCGGCAGGCGGCTGTCGAAGTGCCGGATGAATGCGCGCGTGCCGACGTAGTCGAATCTTTCCGCATGGCCGTAATAGCGGTCGTTCACTTGCGCGAGCAGGCCGTCGCGCCAGGCATCGATCAGATACCGGTCGGCGCGGGCGAGCAGGCGATCGCCGTCACCCTTCCGGAACGCCCAGGCGATCGGATCCGCAATCTGCAGGTCGAGCGCGACCCTCAGTTCCGGATAGAAATGACGCTGAATGTTGAAATTCGTACTGTCGGCGACGGTGAAATCGAGTTCGCCGGCGGCCACCTTTTCCAGCAGGTCCACGACCTCGACGTCGGCGTTTTCCGTCCACTTAAGGCCGGGATACCGGGCACTCAATACCCGCAGCATGTCGGCATGGCTGCTGCCGGCGACGACCTCGATTGTCCGGCCCGCAAGCTGGTCGATCGATCGCGGCTTGCCGGTGCCGAGTTTGTAGATCAGGTGCATGTCGACCGAGTTGTAAGGATGACCGAAGCTCAAGTATTCGCGGCGCGCGTCAGTCATGGACAGTCCGGCGGCGGCCAGGTCGGCGCGTCCCGAGAGCAGCTTCGGCGCGATTTCCGACACCGCGTCCACCGTTTCGATGACGAGTGTCACGCCGAGTTCGTCGGCAAACCCTTTGACGAGATCGTATTCCGGCCCCGCAGGACCATCCTGGCCGATGAAGTACGTGGTCGGCGAGTTGCGCGTGACGACCCGGAGCTGGCCGCGTTCGGCGATCTGGTCAAGCAGAGGAGGGGGCGACGAACAGGTGCCCAGTAGCGCTGCCAACGATGCGTAAATCAACAGTCGCAAACCAAGTCTCCGAGCGGCCTGGGCGCAGTCCCGTAGGCCGTCATAGGCTACCTCAGCGGCAGGTATAAATCAGCGCTTTTGAACGTAACGCAGCATGTATCGGGGCGCCGCCTGACTGGCCTTCAAATCCGTTATAAATGACGGCCGAAGCCGCGGATTTCCTCACCATTTGACAGAATACAAAGCCGGAAGGCGGCCCGCAGCGCTTTC
>JBOHZD010000161.1:0-5195 GCA_050738315.1 Woeseiaceae bacterium | reverse complement strand
ACCGTACGCCCCGTGCCCGCGCGCGGGTAGGCTTCGACTGCGGGTGCTCCCTGCGCAAAAGCATAATTCGCCGCTGCCCGAATCAATTCACAGGTAATGCCGCGGCCGCGGGCCGACTTGCGCACCGTGACACAGGGGATCACCCAGATGTCCTCGCCGTCGACGCGGGGGGTGGAGCGCGATTTGTCGATGCGCGCGAACTCCGTTCGTGGCGCGATGGCGACCCAGCCGACGACTTCGTCATTCTCGAAAGCCAGCAGGCCCGGAGCACGCCGGCGGCGCGCGAGTTTCGTCATTGCCTCGCGTCGACGCTCTGTATCTCCGCCCGGACCGGGCAGGTCGCGGAGCTCTGCGTCGGTCAGGCGCGGGTGCATGCACCAGCAACCGGCGCCCCAGCTCCCGCGCAGAACCTCGCCCAGCTCGTCCATGAGGCGCGGGGTCAGCGGCCGGACGGCAAGCTGCTGTTTGCCGGAATGTGGTTTTCGCGCCTTTCGCGCCTGCACGTGCCGTGTCATTGACCCGCCGCCTGCATAGTCGTGTTTGCCTCGGAAAGGTGAAGCGTATGATCCGAATCCGAGCGATTCTAGCACCCCGCCTTGCGCGCCTGACCGGCCGGCGCTAGTGTTTCGGAAGTTCCCGGGAGACACGGTCATGCGAACGATGCAGCAGTGGCTGGACGAATACAGTCAAAGTCACCGCCACCCAACCAACAAGACAATCCACTGGATCTGTGTCCCGGCGATCCTGTTCAGCGTGCTCGGCTTGTTGTGGCTGATCCCGGTCCCGCGGTTTGCGGCGACGATCGGGCCGTGGATGAACTGGGCAACGCTGCTGATGGCGCTCGCGGTGATCTATTACCTGATCCTGTCACCGGCGCTTGCGCTCGGCATGGCGGTGATCGCGCTCGTCATGTTCGCTGTGATCTATCAGCTCGAACTGGCGATCACCTTCCCGCTCTGGATGCTGTTCGTCGGCATCTTCGTTGTCGCGTGGATCGGCCAGTTCATCGGCCACGAGATCGAGGGCAAGAAACCGTCGTTCTTCAAGGACGTGCAGTTCCTGTTGATCGGGCCGGCCTGGCTGCTGGCGGACCTGTACAGGCACGTCGGGCCTCGTGCCAGGCTGAATACAAGGTTATGATGATTTTCCGTATTCAGGACACGTCATGACGCACTTCCGTGCAGTTTTTTTGTCGTTGTCGCTCGTCGCATTGGCGGCCTGCGCAAACCTGACTCAACGCGACCCGCTGAACATCGACGTCGCAAGCATCGAGCAAGTGCCCGGCGAGGGCATGGACCTCGTGCTGGCCGTGCGTATACGCGTGCAGAACCCTAACGATACACCGGTCGAGTACGACGGAGTTGCGCTCGCGCTCGACATCAACGATCGCAGCCTCGCGTCCGGGGTCAGCGACGAGATGGGCATCGTGCCGCGTTACGGGGAAACCGTTTTCACGATTCCGGTAACGATTTCCGCTTTCGATGTCGCGCGCCAGATCTACGGCTTCATGAGTGCGGAGAATCCGAACGACGTTCAGTACAGCGTGCGCGGAAAGCTCGAGGGTGGCTTGTTCGGAACGCGGCGCTTTCGGGATGAGGGTACGTTCATGCTGACGCCGCCCCAGGGTTCCGTGCCCGAGTGAGCGTTCAGCCTCGGCTCTTCTGATCGAACATGGATGCGCCACCGCCGGCAGGACTAGTCAGCCAGGCGCTGGTTTGCGGAACGAAAGCCAGCGGCCGACCCGAGAAGAGTATTGTTCATAGCTTGGGCCGAACACACTTTTGAGATGAGGCTCTTCGTAGAACACGACAAAGACGTGAAAGCAGGCTGCCACGACGAAGGCATAAATGATTGGAGACAGCGATTGGAACAGCAACGCCCAGCCGCAAATGACCGTCAGCACGCCCACATACATGGGATTGCGGCTATACCGATAGAGACCCCGCACCACGAGGCGCCTGGGAGCATCGATTGGTGCTGGCGTGCCGCGACCGAACGACGCAAAGTCCCACAGGCACCAGGCATAGATCAAAGCGCCGATCAGAAGAACGCACGCCGCTGCAGCCGAACTCGCCGACATCACGACCGGTCCGTGCGAGAACGAGAACACGGGAACGTAGACGGCGACCGTACCCGGAACGACGATTGTGAAGAGCAGATTCTTCGCGAGGAGCAGCATAGACGGCTCTCATCCAACTGCCGCTGAAGCCTGACAGCTCGCAAGGTCAGGTGTCATCCTCGAACCTGGCCGGGTCGTCGTGAGTACCAGATGAGCGACATGCCAAAGAGCAGCATCCATAGCGGTAGCAGGGCATTATTGAGATCGCTTACGCTTTGCACTGCCGGTACGACATTGCGAAATGCGCCGACAAAGAACAACAAACCGAATATGATGCCGCACCACCCTGACCATTTCGGGAACCGTGCTTCGTTGAGCGTCGACCAGCCGGCAAGGAAGAAGAACGACGCCAGGCATGTTTCGCCGAGGAACTCCCCAAGGTAGTTGCCGAGGTAGAGATTCAATCCAAGGAAGACCGCTCCGAGACTGCTCTGGGCTTCGTTGCCCGATTCAGCGTAGGTACTTGCCAGGGCCCAGTGGATGCTCGGCCAGCGCATGAGGCCGAGACACATGGCAAACGCACCGATTGAAGCGATGACAAGTGCCAGAGTCATCCGGCCGCGACTGGACGGAAAGGCGAAATACGCCCCCACGGCACCCGGCACCAAAAACAGGGGGAGAAAGGCGTAGATTGCCCAAACCACTCGCATGATCGAGCCGCCCGCACTGAGGCGGGGAAGAACCTCTGCGGCAGTGCCGTCGAGAATCCCGGGGTAGTCGAAGTTCGCCGCGAGATAGCTGAAGACGCCAACAAACGCCAAGGCTCCGACGGCAAAACTCAGACCGCCTGCGACTATCATCTTGCGGTGCTGTACCGCGGAACTAGGTGAAGCGGCGGCCTCCCTCATGTGTGCGTGTAGATCCAAAGAGCTCATTGATAGTCGTTGACAAGAACCCCGTTGGAGGAGCCCTCGAACTGCGGCAGGTCATCGGTTATTTCGTAGAAGTCCGGCCTTTCGCCGACGAAAATGTGCCCGATGGTTTTTAGTCCTGTTGGCCCGTCCAGCGTCCCGGCAATGATTCCGGTTGCATCCAGTTCGAACGGTTCCCAGAAGAGGCTTGAGCCACAGACTCGGCAGAACCCGCGTCTTGCGATGTCGGATGTCTTGTACCAGGCGAGGCCTGTGTCGTTGGTGATCCTGATGTTCACCTTCCGCGCTTTCGAATGCGGCCCGAAGTTGCCATGCAGGCGTTGGCACATGCTGCAGTGGCAGTTGACCACGTTACGCAAAGGGCCCTTGACTTCGTAGCGCACAGCGCCGCAGAGGCAGCCGCCAGTGGTAATGCTTTTCATCTCAGGCATATCCGGGCTCCGCAGGTTAGCTGTTTCATAGGTATGCAGATCAATGTGGCACTGGTTTAGTGGATCCTCGCCGTCGCGGTAAACAACTTGCTGATCGAGGCGAACGGAAAAATTGTGTGATCGGGTCGCACCGGGTGACCGGACGCGACATCGGCGGCTCCAAATCCTTTCGACAACACGATGTGCCCGTCCTGGACGAGCACGAACGCGGCACCGGGAATGCCCTCCTGCCTCATGCCGGCTGCAAATACCGGGTCTATGAGCGCCGCCAACTCTGCAGGTACGATTTGTCCTCCGCCACTCTCGGAGGAGGGATTTTGGGAGGAAGCGCGGTTCGGGTCCGCACCCGCATGGGCCGTCGCGAGCATGACGGCGGCCGCTGCAATCAAGACGGCCAAGGCCACGGCGGCAGATCCGAGCGCGGTAGAACGGTCCCGGCGCGAATTATTAAAAGGTGCCAGGCTCCGCATTACATAGGTGTCCAATCTCGTAGTATTGATTGCGCTACCTGGTCACTCTCAAAACAGGCTTCGCCGCGCTCCGGAATTGCCAGTGTCGCAACGGAGAAGTTCGGTCTCCGTGCCCCATGGAAGAGTTTAGCGGCGCCGGAAAGTGGCGGGCAATCGCAAAAGACAATGCGTGACACTTTTTGACATCGCTGCAGCAATAGGTTAGGTGGCCCCACGTCTCTTACCCTTCGACCTTGTAGCGAAAGTTAGTTTCCGCAGGAGTACGAACCCCAGAGTGCCTACCAACGGTGACGACCACAAGCCCGGGAAGTAGCCCCCCGCTGCAATAGCCATCAGCGGATGCGCGATGCCGTTGACCGCCGATGCAATCGCCAGAAACCAAAGAGGGAACGTGACAGCCCGAGGGAGCTTTGCAATGCTCAAGATCGCAATAGCCCAAACGGCCAGCCAGGCGCAATTGAACGCTACGAAAAACGTCTCCGGCCACATCGTCAAACCAAGTAATGCCGGAAACCGCAAATTAAACTGATAGACGTACTCTTCTGCCAAGTGCAGCGATTGCGCACAGAGGGTCAATGCGATCATGACCAGGCATAACGCTCCCGAGGCTTATGTGGCGACATCCGGTGGCTATGCCTCCCACGACCCCGCATCGACTTCCCGCAGGTGCAGCAGCGGGAAAGGGCTCCCGTCACTGTCCAGCGGTGTGCAGCGCTTTGTCAGGTCTCATTCCAGGACCCCCGCTCGAGTGCCCCGAGAAGCACCGACTTCGTTTGAGCCACTTTCATCAGCCATGACTCGCATGCAGCAATATTTCCACCGCAATGGCCGGAGAATGGAGTCGCCTTCGACCCGTTCGGCTCCAGGACAATTACAGCAGGGTGCGCCGGATGTGTTGGCTCGGTGAACAGGAAGACTTTGCTTTCCGCCGGTGCAAGTACCGTTGTCACATCGGAACCTGAGGAAGCCACAATGCCTGTCGATTCCACGACGTTCCTTCGGAACCTGTCATAATCCAGGGGTTCCGCCCTGTACCGATAGGCTCCGTCGCCGCCCATCTCCTTCGTGTGCCACGGATGAGGCGCGCAGGCTGCCAAAATGGCAAAGAGAAGCGCATAGGCGATATCGCGAGAACCAATCACTTGAGTCGCTCAACGACGATCGATTCGGCCGAGCGAGATGTCGGAGCATCGCAAACGGCTTCTATATTGTTTCCATCCGGGTCCAATACGAACGCTGCATAGTACTGGCTATGGTAGGGTCGCAATCCGGGAGCACCGTTGTCGACGCCCCCTGCCGAGAT
>JBOHZD010000160.1:0-6922 GCA_050738315.1 Woeseiaceae bacterium | reverse complement strand
CGCCAGTCGTTCCAGTCGTCCACCGTGGCTTGCGGGTAGAACGCTGCCAGGAATTCGCGGCTCCGCGCCGACACGCGGAACTTCGACCGATCCCGTCTGGCGATGATCGGGTTCAGGGAGTTGGCGGCGGGGGCGGGACGGAGGGAATGGGCGGCGGCGGGAGAGGAGGATTTACAACTCCCGGCGTCGGGCGGTTCTTCGGCGTATCGCCTGGCGGTTTTCATCTCGTATCCTTAAATGCAGTTGGGCGACCTGCGAGATAAAAACCGACCCGGCCCTTCGAGTCGTGCGGGAATGCCCGCCTTATTTTCGCGGTAATATATTTGTGGCACACCAAATGTCAATCACTTTTTGTCACAGTTTCATCATGACCCGAACCTGACGCTTCCGGTCCGGGATTAGTCTCCAATCGGAGACAAACTCTGCTGCCCGTGACCTGCCGATTTCTTTGCTACGGGTCACGGCCGATTTGCCGCGGAGCGGCCAGTGTGTTCCAGTCGATGGAAAACTTTGACGGCGTCAACGATCATCTCGGCCCCGGCTTCCTGGCTCGTAGGCTTGTCCATGATTCCCCCTTTCTCGCGCGATCCGCAAACGGATCGAACGTTGCGACATTCGCTGAAGGATGCTGCTGCGTTCGGCACCATGACCGGCGTCGGGGAAACCTACTTTTCGGCGTTTGCGTTATTCCTCAAAGCCACGACACCGCAAATAGGCATGCTGGCATCGCTGCCGCCCTTGCTCGCATCCTTCGTACAGCTACTGTCCGCCTGGCTCGGTCGCCTGATCGGCCGGCGCAAACCGATCATCCTGGCCGGTGCCGCTTTGCAGACGCTGTCCTGGATACCGCTGCTCCTGCTGCCGCTGCTTTTTCCCGGTAGCGCGGTCACGCTGCTGATTGCCTGTGTCGTTTTGTACCAGAGCGGCGCGCATCTCGTCACGCCGCAATGGACCAGTCTGATGGGGGATATCGTGCCGCCACGGCGACGCGGCCGCTTCTTCGCGCTACGGACGCGCCTGGTTATGGCGATCACGTTCCTGTCGCTGGTCACGGGCGGTTTCGTGCTGCATCTGTTCAGCCGCGACGGCAATACGCTGACGGGTTTTGCCGTCCTGTTCGGCGCCGCTGCCCTGGCGCGAATGATTTCCGTGTACCAGTTGTCGAGAATGCACGATCCGCCCGGGCATGTCGCAGCGATGGAGTTTCCATTCGGCCGGCAGTGGTGGCAACGGCTGCGGCGCTCGAATGTCGTGCGTTTCTCTTTGTTCTTTGCCTTGATGCAATTCGGCGTTGCCATTGCGTCACCGTTCTTCACGGTCTACATGCTGCGGGATCTCAAGTTCACTTATCTTGCGTTTACCTGCAACACCGCCACCGCGATCTTCGCGCAGTTCCTGACGCTGGCGGAATGGGGACGCATCAGCGACGTATTCGGCAATCGCCGCATCCTGGCGGCAACCGGAATCGTCATTCCTCTCATGCCGCTCCTGTGGATCTTTTCGAGCAATTTCTGGTACCTGATCCTGGTCCAGGCGATCAGCGGCCTCGCGTGGGCCGGCTTCAGCCTGAGCGCCAGCAACTTTGTTTACGACCTGACAGCGCCCGACAAGCGCGCGACGTATCTCGCCATTCACAACGTCATCGCCAGCACGGGTATATTCAGCGGCGCATTGCTGGGTGGGTATCTCGGCACCGTGCTGCCTGCGGAAGTGTCCTTGTTCGGCGGTAGCTGGCGCTGGCTGAGCCCGCTCTACGGCGTGTTCATCCTGTCGGCCGTCGTGCGGGCGGCGGTTGTGTTCGCACTGATTCCAAGACTGCGCGAAGTGCGGCAGGTGCGAGACATCTCGTTTCGCCGGCTGATCTTCAGAGTCACCCGGCTAAATGCTCTCTCCGGGGTGTTCTTCGACATCGTCGGCACACGCCCGAAAAACGGACGGCCAGCAACCGATCGGTGAATTGTGCCATGCAGGAGCCCGCCATGCGGGCGACGTCTTCAATGCTCCATTACTTCAGATTCTGTTCCATCAGCTTGTAAATGCGCCGATATTCGTCCAGCCAGGACTCCGGATTCACGAAACCGTGCGGGTCGAGCGGATAGATGGCGAACTCGAAGTTTTCCTTCTTGAGCTCGATCAGTCGTTGCACCACCAGGACGGAGTCCTGAAAGAAAACGTTGTCGTCCTGCAGTCCGCTCGCGATCAATAGCGGTTTCGTCAGGTTCTCCACAAAATTGATCGGTGAACTTCGCTGATAGGCGACCGGATCGATCACCGGTGTGTTCAGGATGTTTGACGTGTACTCATGGTTGTAATGCATCCAGTCGGCGACCGGACGCAGCGCGGCGCCGGCGGCGAACAGATCCGGCGCGCGGAACAGCGCCATGAATGTCATGAAGCCGCCATAAGAACCGCCATAAACGCCGATACGGTCGCGATCGACACTGTAATTCTCGACCAGCCAGTCGATGCCATCCTCGAAGTCCTCGAGTTCCGGATGACCCATCTGTCGATAAATCGCCGTGCGCCAGTCGCGCCCGTAGCCCTTCGAAGCGCGGTAGTCCATGTCGATCACGAAGTAGCCGTGATTGGCGAGCACCGTATGAAACATGAACTCACGAAAATAGTACGGCCATCCCATGTGGGAATTCTGTGTGTAGCCGGCGCCGTGCACGAACATCACCGCGGGATAGCGCTGGTCCGCGTCGTAGTCGGTCGGCAGATATAGCTTCGTGTAAATGGGTTTATCGACATGCGACGCCGGTATTTCGACGATCTCCGGCATGACCCAGTCGATGTTCTTGAATTGCTCGCTCACGGTGTCGGTCAGCTGCCGTGCCTCGCTGTCCCCGCCTGCCGATTGCACGTACAGGTCCTCATGCCGGTCGATGTACGAACGGCTGAGCAACAGCCGGTCGCCCGCCTGCGAGAGCTGGAAGCTGACGACGCCGCCGAGATTGCTCACTTGTTCGAGTTCGCCCCCTCCTGCCGCGACTCGATACACCTCGTAGTTGCCGGGATGGGTACGATTGGCCACGACATAAAAATAATTGCCGTCCGCATCGACCTCGACCTCGCGAACGACAAACTCGCCGCGGGTCAGTTGTTGGGCTTCCCTGTCCTCGATGTTTTTCGTGTAGAGGTGTGAATAGCCCGATTCCTCGGACAGATACCACAGCGTTCGTGCATCGGGCATCCAGCCGAACTCGTTGTAATCCCAGTTGATCCAGGCATCGTCGGTCAGGCGATGCTGCGTCTCGAGTTCGCCTTCGGCCGGATCGATCGTCACCAGCCAGCGATCCTTGTTGTCGATCGCCCGAAGCTGAACCGCAGCCTGCGAGCCGTCACTGTTCCACTCTACGCGGTCGACGGTCAGGGGCCGCTCATCGGGCGCTTCGACTGCCTTCTCGACTTCTTCGCGATCGGCGTCTCTTTCGACGTACCAGTCGACCGCGCTCTCGCGCAGCTCCGCGAGAGGGTCATCGTCGATGCCCGGCAACGAGGAATAATCGAGCTTGCTGAACTCTCCTGCCTCGAGATCGAGCAGCAGGAGCATGTGCGCCGGCGGCAGGTTACGGCCGACCAGTGTTCGCGTCTCTTCCGTACCGGCATAGCCGTCTTCAGTCACGTATTTCGGCATCTCGTAAAGCTGGCCGCTTTCGGCATCCGCGTCTTTCACGGCCAGCAGGAGATAGCGCCCCGACGGAGACAACGATCGCGACACTTCGCCGTACTCGCTACCGATGTAGATCGGCAGCGGCGCACCGGCCGGATCGTCTCTCTGCGCGGATTCCTCGTGCGACTTTTCCGTTTCCGCACGCCGCTTGTCGCGTTCCAGGGTTTCGATGGTTTCCAACTGCTGTCGCCGCAGCGCGTCGAACGATTTCTTGTCGGGGTCGTCGTCGAACTCGACCTCCGCAGGTTTGGACATCAGCCCGGTTGCAGAATCCTGAACGAAATATTCACCGTCGCGCAGAAACGCGATGGATGTGCCGTCGGCCATGAACATGGGACGTTCTTCTTCGACCGCCGTCCGCGTCAGTTGGCGCACTTCGCCGCTCTCGAGGTTCTTGACCATGATGTCGCCATGATGCAACCAGGCGACCATCGTTCGATCCGCGTTGTAGGCACGCGTGTTATTGGAACTCTTTGCCTCGTCACCGCGCTCCACCGCGCGGGCGTCGCCGCCCGAAGCCGGCACGACAAACAGGTCGCTGAACGTTTCCCCCGTTCTCTTTTGCGCGTAATAGACTGCATCGCCCGAGTCGGACCAGTAGGGCTCGGTCGGCGGATTTCCGATCCAGTCCGGATCCGACATGATCAATTCCAGGTCGGGGCCGTCTGCGGCGAATACCGTGGAAAAAACAACTGTTGCGAGTGCAGTCAAAACAGGGCGGCAGGTCATCCGTCTCTCCGGTTTTTGCGTAGCGGGTGCAGCGGGAGTGTGAGCGAGTCAATCCGTTGCGATAGTGGGTTCAATTATTCTTTGTTACGATCATCGGGAACCTCAGTATAACAACGCAGGCCTGCAAAAGTGCAGAGGCCGCAGGCGCGGCTGGAAGGGTTGTTCTTCAGGTTTGTTTCAGCAAGCTTCGTCACACTAGTGCGCTGACTGAAAGGTGGTTCGATGTATCTCTTGCTCGTGGAAGACGATCTCAACCTCGGCAATGCACTGACCAGGCTTCTGAAGCACCATTACCGTGTGCATTGGGTGCGTAACCTCGAATCCGCGAAGGCGCATTTCCTGACAGCGGAATACGACGCGATGTTGCTGGATCTGGGCTTGCCGGACGGCGACGGCGTCGCCTGGCTCAAGTCTCTGCGCGCCGGTGATTGCAACACGCCGATATTGATCATCACAGCGCGCGATGCGCTGGATGACCGGGTCAAGGGCCTGGATACGGGTGCCGATGACTACCTGGTCAAGCCCTTCGACCCCGAAGAATTGCTGGCTCGTATCCGGGTCCTGTTGCGCCGTAAGTCCGGGCGCGCCCAGCCGCGGCTGGCGGTCGGCAATCTCAGTTTCGATGCGGAGCAGCGTTTGTTCTACCTGGACGACGACCCGGTCAACCTGCCGCCCAAGGAACACCAGATTCTTGCGGTATTGCTTCAGGCCGGCGGCCGGCCTGTGAGCCGGGAACGCCTGACACAGCAACTGTACGGACTGAGCCAGGGCGCCGATTCCAACACACTCGAGGTGCATATTTACGGACTGCGCAAACTGCTCGGCAAGGAACGCATCGAAACGGTGCGCGGCTTCGGTTACAAGTTGGCTGCGCCATGACGTTTCGGCTGTCTCACCTGGCGGCATTGCTGGCGGTTACGATCGTCGCGGCGGCAGTCGGCGGCGTCGTTGCGACTTATCGCGTGGCGGACGAGGAATTTCGCGATGTGCTCGACGAAGATCTCGAGAACCAGAGCGAATTGCTTGCGGAATTGCTTACTGCGGACGGTGTCGACCTCGATGAAGGCGAACTGCAGGACCTGTTGGATGAGGCATTCGAGCCTGAAGGCAAAGAGACCCTGTGGGTGAATGTCTACAATACCCGCACCGGCGTGCTCGTGAGCAACTTCAAGCATGACATTTCGCTCGGCGACCGGGATCGGGAATCCGTTCGCCTGTCGTTTAACGGCCACCATTGGCGAGGCTACCAGAGCGACGAGGACCATGTGGTTGTCCAGTTGCTGCGTCGCGACGACCTGTACCGGGAAGTGCAGGGCGAGATACTCGAAGACATCGTCGCGCCCACAGTCATCGGAAGCGCCATTAATCTGCTGCTGCTGGCGTTATTGATCGGGATGTTTCTCTGGCCGCTGACGCGGCTGGCGCGACAACTGGAAACACGCAGCGCGCAATCGCTCGCGCCGGTCGCATTGAAAACGCCGGCCAGGGAAGTCCAGGTTCTTCGGGATGCGCTCAACAACCTGTTCCAGGGAGTGGACAGCGTGTTGACGAGGGAGCGTCAATTCGCCAGCGACGTGGCACACGAACTGCGCACTCCTTTGACGACCTTGACCCTGGAGCTGGCCGGGACCGATCCGGACTTGCACGCAGCGAGGGCCGAAGTCGACCGACTGGCCCGCCTGGTCGAACAGCTACTGACTCTGGCGCGGCTGGAGCAGGGACAATGGCACGGGCAATTCGAGCCTCTGCAACTGGCGGGCGTATTTTCGCGCGTGCTGGATCGGTTTGGCGACAAGTTCAGGCAGGCGGGCATGACGCTGGAAAGTCACCTGTCACCGGCAGAGGCCGCGGGCGACATCATGCTGCTCGAGATTCTGCTCAGGAATCTGCTCGATAACGTACTCGTTCATTGCCAGCCGAAGATCCGCGCGGACGTTTGGCTCGATGCCGTGGACGGACGAGCACGACTGCGAGTCAGCGATACCGGGCCGGGCATCCCTGAAGAGACGCGGCGCCGCATGTCAGGCGGATTCACGCACCTCGATAGCAAGAGCGAGGGCTTCGGACTCGGCCTTGCCATCTGCCACAAGATTGCCGAAGTGCACGGCGCAACGCTCGCGTTCCTCGGACGCGAAGACGAAGCGCCCGGACTGCGCGTCGAAATCGTATTCCCCCGTCTTAATGAAGGCTTCAGAAAGGATGGCTAGAGTGGCATCGTGGATTCAGCTGTTGGAGAACCTTCATGAAACATACCTTAGCGATAGCAGGGCTTTGTGCCGCCGCCTTCACGGCCAACGCCGATGGCTTCAAAGGGCCTGACAACGTGGCGCTTTCGAGCGTCGCCGAAGCCGTCGAGTTGTCGGAGGACACGCAGGTGAAACTTGCGGGTTACATCGTCCAGGCGCTGGGCGACGAGACGTACGAGTTCAAGGACGACACCGGCACCATCATCGTGGAAATCGACGATGACGACTGGCATGGCCTGGAAGTCGCCCCCACCGACAAAGTGGAGATCAGCGG
>JBOHZD010000159.1:0-2742 GCA_050738315.1 Woeseiaceae bacterium | reverse complement strand
CTCAAAGCGCAAATTGCCGCGCTTCATGAAGCGCCGATTGCCGGCGACTGTCGGCAGCAACGTTCAGCAACTCCGTGTAGAAGGTGCGTGCCAGGCCATCGTCCCCCGAGGCGCGTGCGGCCCTTGCGGCGCCCAGCAAGCTGTTGAACCGTCCGGGGTAGGAATCCAGCGAATGCCGGTATGCGACGAGTGCTTCCTTCGCATGCGCCTGCTCCATGAGCAGATCACCCAGAAGTTCGTAAGCGGGTAAGGTGGGCGCGGGAGTCACCGCGTGTTTCGGTGTTGATAATTCAAGTTCGACCGCCTCTCGCATCAGCGCTGTGCCGGCTTCCTCGTCCTGTTCCGCGTGTGCGATCCAGGCATCCAGCGTCAAACGAAGAATGCGAATATTGCGTGCGAACAGGTCCTCGCCTGCCTTGCCCGCGTTGCTTGCGAGCGAATTCAATTGTCCGGCCGCCGCGCGGGCAGCCTCGATATCACCGCCACGAGCGGCTCCGAATCCTCGAGCGAATCTCGTCACCGCCTCGGGCCATGTGTAGCGGTCCCAGTCGAGCGTCGCAGGCTCCCGCGGGACCAGCGCTGTGGCTTCGCGCCAGTCGCGGCGTTCCAGTGCGAATCGTGCCTTCGTGGATGCGAGGTGAAAGGCTGTCTTGAACGTCGGCTCCAATCGTTCCGTGTTGTGCAATCGCGTGAGTTGCGCTTCGGCTTTGTCATCCGCGCCCTGCTGCAGATAGGCATAAACAACATATTCGATCGCGTGCGGGAATTCGTCCCAGACGAACTCACCCTGGTTCCCCGCGGGGTGCTCCAAGGCAGCTTCTGCCGCGAGCAGATTGCCGCGGATGACCGCGTCCCAATCGCCGAGCCTTGTGTAGATGTGCGTCGGCATGTGCAACGCATGTGGATTGCGCGGTGCGACCCCCTCGTATTTCCTGACGATTTCCAGGGATTCGTGCTCATGTCCTGGCACGTCGCTGGCATGGACCAGATAATGCATGGCGCCGGGGTGTTCCGGGTTCTGTTCGTATACGGCGAGAAGAATCTCTGCTGCACGGTCTGCGTGCGCCGTCGTGACAGAGTCCGATGGCGCCGTGGCCAGGTGCGCCAGTGCGTAAAATGCGGCCGCTTCGGGCGCCTGTGGGAATGCAGCGTAAACCTTCTCCATCGCCTGCTCCCAGCGCCGGATGCGGATCCAATAGTCCGACGATTCGGGTTCACGGAAGAAGGCGGCGGCTGCATCCACGAAGAGACGCTCGATTTCGGTCGGAGGCTCGAGCATCGAGGCCTTCTGCACCTCCTCCCATCCAAGCCGGAGCTCTTCGGGTCCCGGCCGCGTCGGCCACAGCGGCTGGAACAGGGTCATCGCGATTCCCCAGTGCGCCAGCGCACACTTCGGGTCAGCTTCGGCGACGCGCTGGAATGTCTCCCTCGCTTGCGGGTACGTCATGTGGTGCAACAGGGCAATGCCCCGATTGAACTCGACCTGCGCCTCCGCGGAACAGGAGACGGGGAAGTCAACGGTCCCCAGGGAGTGCCCGGCGTGCTCCTCCGCCCGGGCTTGCGCGCCATACATGCCGGCCCCGAGCATGGCCAACATCAACGACGTCGTGATGTTTGAACGGGTAGGATGACAACTTCGCGGCGGCATCTTTTTCGGTCAGGATTTGCCTCAGGGTCGGACAATCTATCATTCGCCCTGCCCCTTGCGCTATTTTTCAAGTCACGGGGAACGCGGTCCATAGCAACAGCAGATTTCCTCAAGTTCCTCCCGCGCCGGCCGATACCTGAATGGCCAGTTCTACCTTGAAGGGAATCGACATGCCGACGACGTCGCACGCGGCGGCCTATAGTTTTGTGGAGCGCCTCGCGCAGGACCTGAAAGACGCGCGATTCGAGCTGCCGGCGTTCCCGGAAGCCGTACTGCGCATCCAGCGCGCGTTGCAGTCGCCGGACACCGGCGCCGGTGATCTCGTCCCCATCCTGAGTTCCGATCCCGGCCTCGCGGCAAAAATGCTGCGCGTCGCGAACTCGGCCGCGTTCAGGCCCGTCAGCGGGGAAATCACCGATCTGCGCAATGCCGTCAGTCGGTTGGGCTTCAACATGATCCGCACAGTTGCCGTCGAGTATGCACTGCGTCAACTGCGCCAGGGCGAGGTCCGGTCTCCGGCTGTGCGGGCCGAAATCGAAGTGATCTGGCACGCCAGCCTGCAGGTCGCTTCCGTCTCCTACGTGATCGCGAAACACTACTCGCGCGTCAATGCGGATCAGGCGCTGCTGACCGGGCTGTTGCATGGATTGGGGCGGCTTTATGTCGTGATGCGCGCCGAGGAGATGACGGACGTCTCCGCAGTCGATATTCGCGAGGTCGCGGATGGCTGGCAAGCGACGATCGGCAAGGCGATTCTCGAAAGCTGGGGGGTGCCGGAGGCATTGCAACACGCCGTGGAGCACCAGGATGACATCGAATGCGAGCCCGGCGGTGCGGTCAACAGCGCGGGACCCGGCGTGGCCGCCGATGCGGTGTCGCTGACCGCTGTTCTGATCGCGGGCAAGCTCCTGGCCTCCGAAGACGGCCTCAGTATAGATCGTGATATTCCCGCGCTGCGCTGGCTCAATGCCGTGAAGAGCCAGGGCGCTGCCGCCGTACTCGCAGACCATGACGAGGAGATTCGATCGCTTCGGGCGTCATTCGGCGAATGAGGACGAGCGCCAGTGCGTTGTGTCCCGTTTTCAGTTGTCAGT
>JBOHZD010000158.1:0-2541 GCA_050738315.1 Woeseiaceae bacterium | reverse complement strand
GCAATGCGGAGCCCGGCAGGGCGTCGAACGAACCGTGGGCCATCCAGTAAGCCGCCGCCGTGAAGCCGCTGCAGATGAATGCGGCCGGCCGCGTGAACAAGCCGATGATGAGCAGCAGGCCGCCTATCAATTCGATCGGGCCGGCGAGCCACAACATGTAGCCGCTTGCGGGCGGGTCCTCACCCGGGAAACCGAACAGTTTCTGGGTGCCGTGCCAGATCAGCACGTAACCGCTGATGATGCGCATCAGTGCGTAGGTTTGTTCCTGGTAGGAGTTCATGAAGAACGGCATTTGAGGCCCCTTTTGCTCGCGCGGTTGTTGTTGTCCCCGGCAGTATAACGCGTGCCGGCCGTCGAGATTAAGGCGCCGCCCAACGGTGCACCGGCACCGGGCTGCCTTGCGGGAAATGCGACAGTTCCCGCGCGAGTTCGACGTAACCCTCGGTCCCGGCCAGAGATGCAAAGTCGCCGGAGGTGTTGGTAGGCACCGGGCGCGCTCTTAGCACGCCGTCGATATCGCCATGCAAGCGAACCGGCAGGAAACAGGTCAGCTCCGGCTTGAACGTCACGTCCTCGGTCAGTAACGCCGATTCGTGCTTGCTGACAGGACGTCCGCTGGCCTCAAAGAGTGCGGGAAGGACATAGTGGCGGCAGCAGATCAGGGTCGACACCGGATTGCCGGGCAGCGCGAATACGGCTTGACGGCCGGGACCGGTACCGAACCACATCGGCAGCCCGGGCTTCTGGCTGATTTTATGGAATACGCGCGTGACGCCGAGTTCTTCCAGCACCCGCGGCACGAAATCCGCCTTGCCCATTGATACGCCACCGGAGAGGATCAGAACGCCGGCTTTGCGCAACTGTGCGGCAAGGCGCGTGCGTAAGACTTCAGGATCGTCTCGAAGATGTTCGTGCGCGCAATCGGCAAATCCCTGCTGCTGCAACATGGCGACGACCGCCGGCCCGTTCGACAGACGGATCTGATGGGCTTCGATCGGCTGACCCGGTGCTACCAGCTCGTCGCCTGTCGAGACGACGCGAATCGCCGGTTGCGCGGCGACTTCAATCCGCTGCAATCCAGAGGACGCAATGATTGCAATGTCGATCGGCGTAATCACGGAACCCGGCGCCAGCACTTCGCGGTCCTTCAAGGTATCCGAACCCCGGGAATGTATGAACTGGCGCCTTTCCGCCGCGTAACCCGGCTCCAATGCCGCCTGGCCGTTCGCGATCGCAATGCGCTCCACCGGAATGACACAGTCCGTCCCTTGCGGTAACACCGCACCGGTCATGATTTCGATGCAATGGGCATCGTCGGTCAGCTTCGTTACCGGTTCGCCGGCGTGTTGCGTGCCCTCGATCCGGAACGTGCGCAGGCCGCGCGCATAGCCATCGAAGGCGAGTGCGATGCCGTCCATCGTCACGCGATCGAACGGCGGCTGATCGCGTTCTGCGAGCACGGACTGGCGCAGCACACGGCCCGCGGCGCGGGACAACTCGACGGTTTCGGTGGCGAACTCCGGCAGCGCCGAGGAGATCGCTGTTCGTGCTTCGGCGACGGTCAACATGGAGCGCTGCGTTCCCGGGCAACGGCACGATGACCGATATCGCTGCGATACCAGGAACCTTGCCAGTGTATTCGGCGCACCGTGGCGTAGGCGGTGTCCTTTGCCGCGGCGACCGAGTCGCCGAGTCCGACTACGCAGAGCACCCGGCCGCCGCTGGTTACAACGTCCTCGCCATCCTGCGCCGTACCGGCATGAAAGACTTTCGCCGCGCCAGGCCGTCCATCAGGCAGGCCACTGATCGAATCCCCTTTGCGGTACTGCCCGGGATAACCGCCGGCGGCCATCACCACCCCCAGTGCGGCCCGCGGGTCCCATTCCACGACACACTCACCCAGGCGGCCGCCGAGCGTCGCTCTGCAGAGATCGACGAGATCGGAACGCAGTCTCGCCATGATCGGCTGCGTTTCCGGGTCGCCGAAGCGGCAATTGAATTCCAGTACTTTCGGTGTGCCGTCGGCACTCACGATCAGGCCCGCGTACAGAAATCCCAGGTAGTCGATGCCGTCGCTCCGCAAGCCCTCGAGCGTAGGTCGAATCACTTCGTCCATGATGCGCTGTTCGAGTTCTGGTGTGACGACCGGCGCCGGGGAATAGGCACCCATGCCGCCGGTGTTCGGACCGCTGTCGCCGTCGTCCCGCGCCTTGTGATCCTGCGACGTTGCGAGCGGCACGACATGGCGCCCGTCCGTGATGACGATGAAGCTCGTCTCTTCCCCTTCGAGGAACTCCTCTACGACGATTCTCCGACCGGCCTCGCAGTAGACTCCGTCAAGCATTTCGCGGGCGGCCTGTTCCGCCTCGTCAACGGACATTGCAACGACCACGCCCTTGCCGGCGGCGAGTCCGTCTGCCTTGACGACGATCGGCGCGCCCTGTGCGCGTATGTACGCGAGCGCCGGCTCGAGCTCGGTGAAACTCCTGTGCGCTGCGGTCGGGATGCCATGCCGTTCGAGGAATGACTTGGCGAACGCTT
>JBOHZD010000157.1:0-10328 GCA_050738315.1 Woeseiaceae bacterium | reverse complement strand
CCTGGATCGCCGAACAGGACTGGTCGAATGGCAATGTCGGAACACTCGGCTGTTCGTCGACCGCCGAGTGGCAGATGGCGCTGGCCGCACAAAATCATCCGGCACACAAAGCCATGGTGCCGATGTCCGCTGGTGCCGGCATCGGCCGAGCCGGCGAATTCTACGAACAGGGCAACTGGTACAAGGGCGGTGTTCACCAGACGCTGTTCACGTGCGCGCCAATGCCTCGGATGCGGACGTTCGTGACGGGCAGTACATGCTCATCGCGCCGACCTTACACTGCGGTTACTACCGCATTCCGGAATACAAGGACCTCATTGTCGGCGAACTGAACGTCGGCAATGCAACATTTCCCTTGTATGAGCAGCTGTTCGGTTTTCTCGATCACTACCTGAAAGGCGCATCGAACGATTTCAAGAAGGACACACCCCGTGTCCAGTACTACACGATGGGCCGGAACGAGTGGGCATCGTCCGAGTCGTGGCCGCCGGAATCGGCTGACATCCAGACGTTTTACCTGGCGAGCGACGGCCATGCGAACAGTGTCTTCGGCGACGGGCGCCTGGTAAGCGACACGGCGGCGGGCCGATCTTCGGATACGTATACCTACGACCCGATGAACCCGGTTCCTGCGTTAGGGGGCGGCGTCTGTTGCAACCAGGATTCGGCGCCGGGCGGCAGCTTCGATCAGCGCGCTATCGAAGCGAGGGCAGACGTGCTTGTTTACACTTCCGATCCACTGGAGGAGGATACCGAAATCACGGGCAGCGTGCGCGCGACACTTTACGTGTCGTCGGACGCCCGCGACACGGATTTCACCGTCAAGCTGGTTGACGTATATCCGGACGGCACCGCGTACAACATTGACGATACGATCCTGCGTGCCCGCTACCGGGACGGCTACGACAAGGAAGTCTTCATGGCACCCGGCGAAGTCTACGAACTCAATCCAACGGCAATGTCGACCAGTTACGAGTTCGGGAAAGGTCATCGCATCCGGGTCGAAATATCGTCCAGCAAGCTCCCGCAATACATGCGTAATTTGAATACCGGCGGTAACAATTATGACGAAACCGAAGGCGTCATTGCACACAACACCCTCCATCACTCCAGGCAATACCCGGCCCGCATCCTGTTACCGGTCATGCCGTGATCCCGGGCCAGGAGTAAGCGGATGACCGCCAGCGCGCGTGTCCGGATGAGCCGCTCGATCCTGTTGTCGGCGCTGCTCGCGGTGACGGCGACGGCGCAGGAAGCAACCGGCCCGGAACCGGCGCCGCCCCCGCCGCCGGAGGAGCAAGGGGAGCCGCAGCAGGAGGCCACGACAGAAGACGGGCTCAGAATCTTCATCTCGGCGGATATGGAAGGCGTCGTAGGTGCCGTCACGGGCGACCAGCTCGGGCCTGAAGGCTTCGAATACGAGCGCTTTCGCGAGTTCATGACGGCGGAAGTCAATGCCTGCATCGAAGCTGCGCGTGCAGCGGGAGCGGCCGAGTTTCTGGTCAGCGACTCGCACGGCAACGGTCAGAACCTGCTCATCGAAAAACTCCCGGATGACGTCACGGTGGTGCGGTCCTGGCCGCGGCCGCTCGGCATGATGGAAGGGATCGACAAATCCTTCGACGGCGTCATCTTTCTCGGTTATCACGCGAGCACCGCGAACGAACGCGGTGTCCGCGCGCACACATTTTCCAGCGCCAACGTGACCGGGCTGCGACTCAATGGACGGTCGATGTCGGAAGCCAGCGTCAATGCTGCGATCGCGGGCCATTTCGGCGTGCCGGTGATCATGGTGTCCGGCGACAATATCGCCGTTGCCGAAACGCAGGTGCTGGTCGGCGACATCGAGGGCGCGGTCGTGAAATGGGCAAAAGGATTTCATTCCGCGGAGACGTTGACGCCCAATGCCGGATACGCCGTCATTCGCGAGCACACCAAAGCCGCTATCGAGAGAATCGACCAGTTCGAACCCTTCGTACTCGAGGCGCCGCTGACGCTGGAGCTCAGCCTGAAGAATTACCGCCCCGTGGAGCTGCTTGCCTATCTCCCGGATGTCGAGCGGGTCAATTCACACACGATCCGCTTCGTCGGCCAGGACATCCTCGAAATCTCCCGTTTCCTGCGGGTAGCCCTGGGCTACTCGGTCGACCTCGAACCCTGACGGCGGACGGGGTCGGACCTCGCGACCCCAGGTTATTTCTCCGGCAGGGGATCGAAGGCTTTGGAGAAAAACAGGGCGTTCAGGAACAGTTTGTTCGCGCCGTACCAGTAGGCACGGAAATTGGGATCGTCGGCAAACAGGATGATGCTGCCCTGTTGTTTGCGTTCCGCAATCAATGCGGCCGTACCCTCGAGCATGATCCTGTTGGCCTCGGAAGCGTAGCCGGACAATACCGGAGGCGTCGCATAGGCGATCACCGTCGCGTACGGGTTGCCGGTACGCTGCATGATTGTCTCCGAGTTCTTGAGCAGCGCGATGCTGTTGTCGCTGTAGCCGAAGCCGAGCGGATGCGTGATGTCGAGATCCCCGGCGAAAATCGTACCGCCAATGAGTTCGCGGGCATCGCGATCCTCTTTCTCCGCATACGGAAATCGATAAGGCTCGATGTCGCCCTCGGTCAGGTACGGATCGTGGCCCGTCGCGGTTTCGGCTCCTCCTTCGACGCCAACTTCGCCGGTTGTGGTCCCGTCCTCTTTCGGCTCGACAAAATCGAGCACCTGCGAGCGCGCCCAGTGGGCACCTTCGGAGAGCCCGATCAGCGTCCCGCCTTCGTTGACCCACTGGCGCAAGCGTGGCAAAAACTCAGGCAGATAAGGCTCCTCTTCGCTGCCGAATTCGCCACCCGCAAAGATGATGTGGGTATAAGACTTCCAGTCGAACTCGTTCAGTCGATCGCGGTCGCGCAGCGTCACCGGGATGTGCATGCGGAAATCCAGCAGATGCCAGATTTCGCCAGCCTCGTACAGATTCATATCGCGGCCGACGACCAGCAGCGCTTTCGGCTGTTCGAGCGGTCGAAATGAAGGACCGCCGAGATCGACGCCGGCGTTGCCATCCGCGCTTGCACCGGATTCGATCGCATGCACGAAGATGCCATCTTCGGCGGCTATCGTCCGCATAATCGCGCCGATATCCCCGGCCGACTTCGTCTGCCGATCGAACGGTACCAGGATGCTGCCCCGGGAAAATGCCACCTGTCCGCGACTGGTCTTCGCGGTAGACGGTTTGGTAGCCACCTTTGCAAGCAACTCTTCTTCCAGGATCCGGTAGAGGGCCCGCGGCGCGAAATACCCGCTCCACTCGAACGCATACGCAAAACCCGCGGTATCCGGGGCATCGGCGACCGGCATGGCGGGCATCGCCTCGGCGCCGACGAGATTCGAATCGAAACGCCTGCCGGAGAGCGCCGCGTAATCGAGATCGAAGGCGAGCGGCATCGTCCACGTGGAAATGTCATAGAAGGTCGTGTCATCGAATTCATGCACGGTTTCGAAGATGCCGCGTATGAGCCTGTATTGGGGTTGGCCCACCGGCACAATCATGGCTTCGCCCGGCCGATACGCCGTGCCCCCTTCGGTAATCTCCCGCGCGAGGCGATAGAGCTTGATGCGGTGGTAATCAAGCATGTCCATGAAGAAATACAAGCGTGCGGGGTCGCGCGGTGCCGTGAACACATACGCGCGAACGGCTGCGTCGTCTGCTTCCTCGAGCGCCGATGCATAGAACTCTTTCTGGTAATTGAGCAGGTCCTGGCGCAGATTCAATGCACCCTCGATGCTGGCGAGACCGGTGCGGAAATGTTTGCGGATATTCTCGCGGTAGGTGCGCAGTCCGTTTGGTGTTTCGATTTCGATGCCGAGCGTCGTTGCGGCCTCGTATAAAACACCAATACCGCCGTTGATATACGGAAATGTCGATCCCTTGCCGATGTAATAGTTGTCGAAGCTCTCGCCGTGGAAATACAACCGGGCCTCGGAGTCGAAAAACGCTTCCGATGAGCTCACCACCTCTTCCATCAGGCGCTTACCCTCATCGGTTACGAGCGGATTGGTGCGGGTTGGAACGCCCGGGTGAAAATAATACGTCGAGCCGCTGTCCATTTCGTGGTAATCAACGGTCAGGTTCGGCCGCCACTCGTGCCATTTGTTCATCCATGCCCGTGGCTCCGGTTGGGTGACGGGCAGCCACTGTCGATTCAGATCGAACCAGTAATGATTGGTACGTGCGAACTGCCAGTTCAGGTCATGCTCGATATTCTGCGGGTCGGGATTCACGACCCGGCTGGAATACGCGTCGAACCACGCAATTCTTTTCGCATGGCCGTCCGGATTGAAAACGGCGGTGATCAGAATCACGCTTTCATCCAGGATGCGTTCGATATCGGCGCCCTCGGCCGCTGCCAGGTGGTAGATCGTCGGCAGAGCCGCATCCATGCCGCTGGATTCCGCGCCATGCACGCCATAATTGAGCCAGATCACCACCGGCATGTCCGCGGTGATTTCCTGCCCCAGCGTCGGTTCCGTCAGCGCGATATGCTGCGACCGGATGTCGGCGATACGCGCCATATTTTCAGGAGACGAAACAGCCACGAACAGGATCGGTCGGCGCTCATGCGAGTAACCGATCACCTCGACCGACATCCGATCCGATTGGCCGGCGACGGTCGTCAGGTACCTCACCAGTTCGTGATAGCGGACCGGCGCCTGTCCGAGTTCGTGACCCAGCATGGCTTCCGGTGTCGGAATCGCGCTGTCGTAGCGGACATCGACCGGGAACATGGGCGCCCCGGCATTCTGGATCGGCTCGGCCGCCGATCCGTGGCGCGAACCTGCAATGGCGACGACCGCGCAAGCGACGAGCGCCGCGTTCTTTATCAAACTCACTGGCTTCCCCCGTGATCGGATCGGCATCTAAGATACCGTGTCGCACCTGCAAAAACCAAGGAAGGGAAAGTCCGATCAACTGCGATTCGGATTTTTTCGAGTGCAATCCGGCACCGCGAACTATAATTTCCATCCTGAAGCCTTTCGGATTCGCGCCCACAGGGCCACCCTGTGTCACTCATGTCACCGTATTGCTTCGTCAATGTTTGACCGTATCGCTGCCGAGATTGTCCTGTTCACCCATATGGGCTTTGTGATTTTTGTCGTGTTCGGCGGTTTGTTGGTCATGCGTTATCCGAAGTTCGTATTCGTCCATGTACCGGCATTCATCTGGGGTGTCTGGATCGAAGTCACGGGTGGCATTTGTCCGCTGACGCCCGTCGAAAATGCGTTCAGGCACAGAGCAGGCGAGGCCGGATACGAATCCGGTTTCATCGAACATTACATTTATCCGCTCTTGTATCCCCCGGGACTGACGCGGAGCATGCAAATGTGGCTTGCCGGTATCGTTCTGGGTGCGAACGCCGCGATTTACGGCTGGCTTCTCGTTCGTTATTGGCGCAATCGCCGCGAGCCATGAACCAATCGAAAATGACCTAATATGAATTTCCCTGGCGCCTGACTTTATGCGCGTAATTCCACGAGCCGATGATGCGTGTTTCAGGTTTATGCCGACGCAAGTGACGTTTTTGCCAGGACTCGAAATTCTCCCTGTCGATACCCGGCGGTTCATGCCATGACTTCTTGCGAAAATGGCGCAGTATGTACTCGTCGAGATAGCCGGCGTCGCGCACCCGCAGGAGTTCGTCCAGGTACCCGTCCGTCAATGCCGGATTTTCAGCGCGGTGTTCTTTCCAAGTCTCCAGCAGGTGTTCGCGCGCCGTCAGCTCGCACTCGAACGATGTTGCGCGGGCAGGATTCTGTCCACCGATCTGCAACTGGCAGGCGCTGCGTGTCAGGCTGTAGCTGACCCAGCTTTGCAGAACCGGATCGGGGTCGTGCAGCGCCCGCTCTGCGAGATAAAAGGTGTCGCCGTCAGTCACGCCGTCACGCACGTAAATCCGGCCGTCACAGGCCCCCGACGTCAGTGCGATCAGCAAGCAGAGCGGCCAACGGTCCATTGCCCCGGTCTCCGGAAAAGTCCTCCCGTGCAGCCTATTCCATCCAACCTGAACCGCAGCCGCATCTCGTCATGACCTGCGATGACGTTGCGCGCCCGGCCGTTCGGCGGCTGTTCTGAACCCATTCTGGCTTGCTGTATCATGCGCTGGCAGAGCGAGGAGGCGCGCTGGATTGAATGTAAGTATCGTCATACTGGCTGCCGGTCAGGGTACCCGAATGCGATCGGCGCTGCCCAAGGTCCTGCAGCCCCTGGCCGGGCGGCCCTTGCTTGCGCATGTCATCGACTGTGCGAAAGCGGCCGGCGGCAACGACCTGTGCGTGGTGTATGGATATGGCGGGGACGCCGTCAAAACCGGATTCACGGGTGAACCGATACGCTGGACGCTGCAGGCCGAGCAACTAGGAACCGGCCATGCGGCACAACAGGCGATGCCGGATACGCCGGACCAGAACCGGGTCGTGATTCTGTTCGGCGATGTACCCCTGTTGCAGCCGTCAACCTTGGAACGGCTGATGCAAAGCTGCGGCGAGAACGAAATGGCAATCCTCACCGTGGACATGGACGACCCGCAGGGATACGGCCGCATCGTGCGCGAAAACGGAGAGGTCATGCAAATTGTCGAGCAAAAGGATGCGACGCCGGTGGAGCAGGCAATCAAGGAAATCAATACCGGCGTCCTGTGCGCACCCGCCAAAAAACTGAAACGCTGGCTCGGTCGTCTGCGAAACGACAACAGCCAGAGAGAGTATTACCTTACGGACGTAATCAGGATGGCGGTGGCTGAGGGCGTCGCCGTGCACGGCGTCAAAGCGGATAACTGGAAAGAGCTTATGGGAATCAATGACAGGAAACAGCTCGCGGAAGCGGAGCGCGCGTTGCAGCAACGCCTGGTCGATGCCTTGATGGCGTCCGGCGTCAGCTTCGCCGACCCGGCACGTGTCGACATTCGCGGCACACTGACCTGCGGCAAGGACGTGATGATAGACGTCAATACGGTCTTCGAAGGCGCGGTGGTACTTGGCGACAACGTCAAGGTGGAATCGAGCAACGTGATTCGCGACAGCCGGATAGGCAGAGGCGCCGTGGTCCATGCGCACTGCCACATCGAACGCGCAACCGTCGGCCCCGATTGCGAAATCGGCCCGTTCGCAAGGCTGCGGCCGGGCGCGGAACTCGAACGGAACGTCAAGATCGGCAACTTCGTCGAGGTCAAGAAAAGCACCATTGCGAACGGCAGCAAGGTCAATCACCTGTCCTATATCGGCGATACGACCATCGGCGCGCACGTCAATGTCGGTGCCGGGACGATCACCTGCAATTACGATGGCGCGAACAAGTACCGAACGGTGATCGGCGACGGTGCATTCATCGGTTCGGGTGTCGAACTGGTGGCACCGGTCGAGGTCGGCGCGGGTGCCACCATCGGGGCCGGATCGACCATTACGAAACCGGTTCCGGACGACACTCTGGCGATTGCCCGGTCCCGCCAGGAAATCATCAGCGACTGGAAGCGGCCGGCAAAGTTGGACAGAAAACCCTAGTATTCAAACGGTTATGCGCTGGGTCGCGGGACCTGCGGCGGGCGACGGCGGCCCCTTGCTCAATAGCGTGAAGTCGTGCAATCTGACCGGCCGCGATTTTTGCGAAAATGTAAATCACGCCCACCGGGCCCGTACACGGGCATCGCAGGGAGACCCAGCTTAAATGTGTGGAATCGTCGGCGCAGTCGCCGAAAGAAATGTCGTACCGATCCTGATGGAAGGCTTGCGGCGTCTCGAGTACCGCGGGTACGACTCAGCCGGCATCGCCATCATGAACGGCGCATCGGTCACCCGGATGCGCAGGCTCGGCAAGGTACAGGAATTACAGAACGCGCTCGATGCAGAGCCATTGCGAGGAGTCACCGGCATCTCACACACGCGCTGGGCCACCCACGGCGTTCCGAGTGAGAGCAATGCACACCCGCACATGTCGCGCAACGACATCGCCATCGTGCACAACGGCATCATCGAAAACTACGAAGAGCTGCGCGATGATCTGAAAGCGAAAGGTTACGAGTTCGAATCCGAGACCGATACCGAGGTGGTTGCGCACCGGATTCGCTATCACCTCGACGACGGCGGAGAACTGGCAACTGCCGTGAAAGCGACTGTTGCGGAACTCGAGGGGGCCTATGCACTCGCCGTCATGAGTGCCAGCGATCCGCACAAGCTGGTGCTTGCGCGCGCCGGCTGCCCGGTGGTGGTGGGTCTCGGGATCGGCGAGAACTTCGTTGCCTCCGACGTCGCGGCATTGCTGCCGGTTACCCGCAACTTCATGTTCCTGGACGAAGGCGACGTGGCGGTCGTCGAGCGCAAGAAAGTCACGGTCTACGATCGGAACGGAACCGTGGTCGAGCGCGCCGTCAAGGAAAGCGAGCTGACCGCGGACGCGACGGAGCGCGGTAACTTCCGCCATTTCATGCAAAAGGAAATCCACGAACAGGCACGGGCCGTTGGCAGGACGCTGGAAGAGCGCATCGCGAACGGCCGGGTGCTCGACGCGGCATTCGGGCCGGGCGCCGCGAAGGTACTGGACCAGACACGCGGCGTGCACATCGTTGCCTGCGGCACCAGCTATCACGCCGGGCTCGTCGCGCGTTACTGGATCGAGCAATTGTGCCGGCTGCCCTGCAGTGTCGAAATTGCCAGCGAGTATCGCTATCGCTCGCCGGTGGTTCCGGAAAACACGCTGTTTGTCACGATCAGCCAGTCCGGTGAGACAGCGGATACGCTGGCGGCTTTACGCGCGGCAAAGACACTGAATTACATTTCCTCCCTGTCCATCTGCAACGTACCGGAAAGCTCGATGGTCCGGGAATCGGAACTCGTGATGATGACGCGCGCGGGGCCGGAGATCGGAGTTGCGTCGACCAAGGCTTTCACGACCCAACTCGCCGTCCTTGCGTTGCTGACGATCGCCCTGGCGCGGCGGAACGGTCTCGAGGAAAAGCAGGAAAGAGTCCTCGTCGCACAACTGGCCGAGATCCCCGGCTTGATCGAGCAGGTGCTCAGTCTCGATTCAGCGATCGAAACGCTCGCCCAACATTTCGTGGACAAGCATCACGCGCTGTTTCTCGGCCGCGGCGTCCAGAATGCCGTCGCGATGGAAGGCGCGTTAAAGCTCAAGGAAATCTCCTACATACACGCCGAAGCCTACCCGGCCGGAGAACTGAAACACGGGCCGCTCGCCCTCGTTGACGAAGACATGCCGGTTGTGACCGTGGCGCCGGACGACGAACTGCTGGAAAAGCTCAAAAGCAATCTGCAGGAAGTGCGCGCCCGCGGCGGCGAATTGTTCGTATTCGCTGATCCGCGCGTGCAGTTCGGCGACCGTGTCGGCATCCACACGATGCGCATGCCGGTGCAGATCGAGGACTTCCAGGCACCGATTCTCTACACGATACCCCTGCAGCTTCTCGCCTATCACGTGGCGGTGCTGAAGGGCACCGATGTGGACCAGCCGCGCAATCTGGCGAAATCCGTCACTGTTGAATAAACGGCGCGCGCTTCGATGTTGAGCTCTAACCGCCCGCGCGTATAGCCTCATGAGCGTGAGTTGCCCCGAGGTCCTCAGCCGAGCGCCAACAGGACGTAGAGACCGATGCCCACCGATGATCGGCACGGCGTTCACGAGACCGACGATGATGAAGAACTGCCCTCTGAGCAAAGGGAAGAGCTCCGGCTGCCGCGCGGCCTAGCCGGGCCCACGAGCAACACAACCAAACCCGCGAAACAACTTTATTTTCGGATCGAGGCATCAATTGCCAGAGTCCCTATACGCCGGGTAAGGACTTTAGCGCCCACCTGGCTTAGAGATGTCGCTATCTCACTGATTTTTGGTTGTGTAAGGACTGCCATGCGCGGGCCCCCGGGGATGAGCTGCCAGGGAAGTTCGCGAGTGCTGAGTAGCACGCGACCTTTTCCTTGAGCAGCACGCGTTTCTGGAGGGACTACCTGGCGGACCCCCGATAGACGTGCGTCTGGAGCACGAGGTGCGGTTCCCCTGATCGGGCGGTCGCCACCCTTGGCTCGATGTGCTGATTGAGACCGCCGACGCGCTGGTCGGCGTTGAATCCAGGCGCTATGAGCCGTTTCGCGGATGCGGATTGGCAGAGTTCTCGCCAGCATTCGAATCGCCCCGGCCGCAGGTGGATCGATTGTGGTGGTGACTGCGGACCCTAGCGCTCCTTGGCCATCCGGTCGGCGTACCGCTGCAGGTAGAGCGGCCAGCCTTGATCGGCGGCCACGCCCTCGCGGACGCCTTGCCAGCCCTCGCCGTG
>JBOHZD010000156.1:0-2282 GCA_050738315.1 Woeseiaceae bacterium | reverse complement strand
GATGAATCTGGAAGTCATTGCAGAAGGCATCGAGACTGCGCAGCAACTGGACCTGGTCCGGGCATTCGGCTGCGATCTTGGCCAGGGCTTCCTCATCAGCAGGCCATTACCTGAACCAGAGTTTCTCGCCTGGTGCGAAGCGAACAGGAGCCCGGCTCGCAAGTACCTTGCCGCATCGGCAGGCTGACGCCTCAACTCGTTACGCACGTCTGAACTCCGCCGCACCCGGCGTTGTGCGCCCGTTGCAGAGTGTCTAATATGGTTTCCTGCGGGTTTACCGCACGTGCCGAGACGCTTGTGCGTGCCCGTCCTATTCGAATCACGGGAGAAGACAATGCTAAAAGAATTCAAAGAGTTTGCTTTGCGTGGCAATGTCGTCGACATGGCCGTGGGTATCATCATCGGCGCCGCGTTCGGAAAAATAGTCAGTTCGCTGGTGGCTGACGTGGTGATGCCCCCAATCGGATTGCTGATGGGTAATGTGGATTTCAGTCAGCTTTTCGTAAACCTGTCGGGCACCGACCATCCGACTCTGGCCGCAGCCCAGGAAGCAGGCGCGGCAACCATAAACTACGGCGTCTTCATCAACACCGTGCTGGATTTTGTGATTGTCGCGTTCGCGATTTTCCTGGTGATTCGCGGCATGAACAAACTCAAAAAAAAGGCAGAAGAGCAACCGGAAGCAGAGCCGAAACCATCCGCTGAAGTACAACTGTTGACCGAGATCCGCGATTCTCTGCGAAATAGATCTTAATAATTCAATAACTTACAATAGATATGGTGCGCGCGGCGACTACAGCGTCGCGCGCACGTCCGCTTCGTACTTGTCGATTTCGCCCGCTGATGCGAAACTGGGCATGATCGTTCGAACGCAATATGGCGGGTAGTCCGGCGTTCGAACTCGGGCTGTTATCGAGGTCATGATCTTGAAAGTCGATGCCAAACAACAAATGCTCGACAGCGACTTCGACCGGAAGGTTGCCCGCTTGTGCATGACGTACGTCGGCAACCCGCGCATTTCGGTGAAGCTCTGGAACGGCAGCGAGTATTGCTTTGCCGACGGGCCGCCGGTTGCGCAGATGGAAGTCCGGGACCGCAAGGTGTTGCTTGAGCTGTTTCGTTCGCCGCCAGTTGCGTTCGGCGAGGGTTACACCAAAGGCCTGATCGAGATACACGGCGATTTTTGCGATTTTATCAACGAAATCTCGCGGGCTTATTCGCACAAAACCACGCGCCGTTACCATCTGCAGAAGGTTCGTTCTCAGTTGGCCGCTATGCGCGCCAATTCGCTTTCCCGCTCGCGGCACAACGTTCACCATCACTACGATCTGGGCAACGATTTCTACAAGATGTGGCTCGACGAACGCATGGTTTACACCTGCGCGTACTACGAGCATCCCGAGGCGACACTCGAGGAAGCCCAACTGGCGAAACTGGATCACGTCTGCCGCAAACTCAAACTGCAACCGGGGCAGCGCGTTGTCGAAGCCGGCTGCGGGTGGGGCGCGCTGGCATTGCACATGGCTGAGCATTACGGCGTCACGGTCACCGCCTACAATAATTCACATGAACAAGTGCGTTATGCGCGGGAACAGGCAGAAGCAAGGCAACTGTCCGATCGCGTGACCTTCATCGAAGACGATTACCGCAACATCATCGGCCGCTACGACGCCTTCGTGTCGGTCGGTATGCTGGAACACGTAGGCTTGAGGAACTTCCGCACCCTGGGATCGGTCATTTCACGCAGCTTGCGTCCGGACGGTCTGGGGCTGATCCATTCGATCGGCCGCAGCAATCCACGGCCGCCGGACCCCTGGATTGCCAGGCGCATATTTCCGGGCGGGCATATCCCGAGCCTCGGTGAAATGGCGACCGTGTTCGAGCCGTTCAAGTTTTCGGTTCTCGATGTCGAGAACCTGCGGCTGCATTATGCGAAAACCTGTCGTGCCTGGTTGCACAATTTCGAGGCAGTGACGGACAAAGTGCGCCACATGTACAGCGAGGAGTTCGTACGCACCTGGAGGCTTTACCTCGCGGGATCGTCGGCCGGATTCCGCGCAGGCACCTTGCAACTTTATCAAGTCGTTTTTGCCCCGCACGGCAACAATCAGGTTCCCTGGACGCGCCATTATCAGTACGACTCGCCGTCGGGGTAGCGACACCGTGCAATACGCAGACGCAATCATCGTCGGCGGGGGGCCGGCCGGCTCGACTTGCGCATGGAAGCTCAGGGAGGCCGGTCTCGATGTCATCGTGCTCGACCGCGCCGAATTCCCACGCAC
>JBOHZD010000155.1:0-5877 GCA_050738315.1 Woeseiaceae bacterium | reverse complement strand
TCCACGGCTCGACACGAATTCACGTCGACAGGGAGGCGATCAAGCGCTTCGCCGCAGACTTCGATCCGCAACCTTTTCATCTCGACGAGGAGGCCGCGAAGGATTCGATTTTTGCCGGGCTCGCGGCAAGCGGCTGGCACACGAGCGCAATGACCATGCGACTGTTGGTCGACAGCGACATAAAGGTCGCGGGCGGACTGATCGGTCTCGGCCTGAAAGAACTGCGATGGCCGCGGCCGGTGCGGCCGGGCGACGAACTCCATGTCCAGGTCGAGGTACTGGCCGTGCGCGAGTCGAAGTCCCGTTCGGAACAAGGGCTGGTCACGATGAGAACGACAACGCTCAATCAGGACGAGGAAGTCGTCCAGGAATCCGTCAACACACTGATCGTGCCGCGCCGTCCTTCCGGTGTTGACCCAGCCGGCAATGAACAGCCAATGAACGTTGTGCCCGGGTAGCCATGGCAGATGCCTCCGAAACCTTTCCTGTTCAAGTGGCTGGCAATCGTGTTCGCTGCCATGCTGGCCAGCAGCTTTGTCTCAATGGGTCGCGGCGTTCGTTGGTTCGGAAGGTAGCGATTTACGCGATCTACTCGTTTTGCAGACATTCCTGATTCCGCTCGCCGACGCCGTGGCGTGTTTCGGCACAATGATCCGGCAGTTCGGATACAAAAACGCGGCCAGGAGATTCTGGGACTGCCTGCCGGGCTGGCTCGTGCTTGCCGTGCTCGTGGCCAACGCACTCGTGCTGATCGCCGAGCTGTCGTTCATTTTGATTCAGTACCACATCGGCGACCCGCGCCCATGGCAGGAACACGTGCCGGCCGCGACCGCGCTCTTCAGCTCCATCGCGCTTGCGGCATGCTACGTCAGCTTTCGGCTGGCAGACGCATAAGAACGGCTTGCCGCCTCCTCAGATATTGTCGCCTTCGGTCGAGGTCCGTATATCCGCCACTTTTCGCGCTCCCCAGTGCCAGCCAGTGACCTCGGGCATGTCCTCTCCGTGTTCGTGTATGTACTGCGTGTGTTCGATCAGTCGATCGCGCAAGGCCTGCTTGGCGTATGCGGCTCGGGTGCCCAACCGCGGCACGCGGTCGATGACATCGAGAACGAGATCGTAACGATCGAGCTTGTTGAGCACTGTCATATCGAACGGTGTCGTCGTCGTACCCTCTTCCGTGTATCCGCGTACGTGCAGGTTGTGGTGGTTCGTCCGCTTATAAGTCAGGCGGTGGATCAGCCACGGATAGCCATGGAACGCGAAAATGATCGGTTTATCCTTCGTGAAAAGCACGTCGAACTCCCTGTGCGACAGCCCGTGTGGATGCAGCTCGGAGGGTTGCAGCTTCATCAGATCCACGACGTTGATGACACGCACTTTCAGATCCGGGATGTACTCCCGCATGAGATCGACGGCAGCGAGCGTCTCCAGCGTAGGTACGTCGCCGCAGCACGCCATCACGACGTCGGGCTCATGGCCCTTGTCGTTACTGGCCCATTCCCAGATGCCGATGCCGGCGGTGCAGTGCTTGAACGCGGCATCTATGTCGAGCCATTGGGGCTCTGGCTGCTTGCCTGCGACGATCACGTTGACGGAATTGCGGCTCCGCAGGCACGCCTCGGTGGTCACCAGCAGCGTGTTGGCGTCGGGCGGCAGGTACACGCGAATGACTTCGGCTTTCTTGTTGACCACATGATCGATGAAACCGGGATCCTGGTGACTGAAACCGTTGTGGTCCTGCCGCCAGACGTGCGAGGTCAACAGGTAATTGAGAGAGGCGATGGGCCGCCGCCACGGGATTTCGTTGCATACCTTCAACCACTTCGCGTGCTGGTTGAACATCGAGTCGATGATATGAATGAAGGCTTCGTAGCAACTGAAAAATCCGTGCCGGCCGGTCAGGAGATAACCCTCCAGCCACCCCTGGCACTGGTGCTCCGAGAGGACTTCCATCACGCGGCCATCCGGTGACAGGTGATCGTCGCCGGGGTAAATCTCCGCCACGTAGCACCGGTCGGTGACCTCCAAAATGTCCTGCCACCGGTTCGAGTTATTCTCATCGGGACTGAACACGCGGAAGTTCCTTTGATCGCGATTGAGCTTCATCACGTCGCGCAGGTACTGCCCCTGCACCCGCGTAGAGCCGGTGGTCGCGCTGCCCGGCGATTCGACCTCGACGGCGTAGCGGCGAGAGTCCGGCAGCCGCAGATCCTTGAGCAGCAGGCCGCCGTTCGCGTGTGGATTGGCGCTCATCCTGCGTTCGCCTTGCGGAGCCAGCTCCGCGAGCTCCGGCTTGAGCTTGCCGCCTTCATCGAAGAGTTCGTCGGGCCGGTAGCTCTGCAGCCATCGCTCGAGAAGGCTGAGGTGCTCGGGCTTGTCCATGTCGCCCATCGGCACCTGGTGACTGCGCCAGTAACCTTCGGTCCGTTTGCCATCGACCTCTTTCGGACCCGTCCAGCCCTTCGGGCTTTTCAGAACGATCATCGGCCAGACCGGCCGACCCTGAAAACCTTTCTCGCGTGCCTCCTTCTGGACCGCGTGAATTTCATCGATCGTGCGGTCGAGCGTGGCGGCCATCGCCTGGTGCATTTCCTCGGGCTGGTCGCCTTCGACGAAGTGCGGCCTGTAACCGCATCCCTCGAAAAATTTGCGCAGTTCGTCCTTCGGTATACGCGCGAAGATTGTGGGGCTCGCGATCTTGTAGCCATTCAGGTGCAAAATGGGCAGGACGCAGCCGTCGCGAACGGGGTTCAGGAACTTGTTGCCGTGCCAGCCTGTCGCGAGCGGGCCGGTCTCGGCTTCGCCATCACCCACCACGCAGGCGACGATCAGGTCGGGGTTGTCGAAAGCGGCGCCAAAGGCATGCGAAAGGGCGTAGCCCAACTCGCCGCCTTCGTGAATGGACCCGGGCGTTTCGGGCGCCACGTGACTCGGGATGCCGCCAGGAAAGCTGAACTGCTTGAACAGCCGCTGCATTCCTTCCTCGTCAGGACTTACAGCCGTGTATACCTCGCTATACGTGCCCTCCAGCCAGGCCTGGGCAACCAGCGCGGGGCCACCGTGGCCCGGACCGGTGATGTAGACCATGTTGAGGTCGCGGTGCCTGATGACACGGTTCAGATGCGTGTACATGAAATTCAGGCCCGGCGTCGTGCCCCAATGCCCGAGCAGGCGTGGCTTGATGTGCTCGCGCCTGAGCGGTTCCTTGAGGAGCGGGTTATCGAGAAGATAAATCTGGCCGACCGAGAGGTAGTTCGAGGCCCGCCAGAAGGCGTCCATCTTCTGGAGTTCCGTTTTCGAAAGCGGCATTGTCGTGGCGGGATTTACATTCTCGGCGGTCTGGCTCATCTCATCCTCCCGTTGACCGTGATTGATCGTCACAGGTGATTGACTGTCGGCGACACATTAAGTGAGTGTATGCAGAGAAGGGGAGCATCTCAGTCTAGGGCGATTCCCGGTCGTTTTCCACGGGCTGTTCGACCTCATTTACAACACAGGATCGATGTAAAGTTAAGACCATGAATGCCGACAACACGATTGGGTTGATTCTGGTACTGAACTGCGGTTCGTCGAGTATCAAGTTCGCCCTGTTCGACGCCGCAGAGACGCCATTGCCGCGCGCACCGCTGTGGAACGGCAAGGTCGACGGCATCTTGGGGCCCATTCCGACGTTCGGCGAAACCGGGGTCGAGCCGGCGCCTGTGACGCTGGACAAAAGTCAGCCGTATCGCGCTGCATTGGACCACATCCGCGCATGCGTACTGGAGCGGTTGGGCGGCGGCCATTTGCGGGCCGTCGCACATCGGGTCGTGCATGGCGGCAGCAAATACCTGCAGCCCGTCCGGGTCGATGCCGCGGTGCTGGCCGATCTCAGGTCGTATATCCCGCTCGCGCCGCTGCACCAGCCGTTTGCGCTGGAGGCGATCGAAGCGCTGCACGAAACAAATCCCGAGCTGCCGCAGATTGCCTGCTTCGACACGGCATTCCACCACACGATGCCGCAAGTGGAACAGGTGCTGGCGCTGCCGTACGCCGCCTGGCAGCGCGGACTGCGCCGTTACGGTTTCCATGGACTCTCCTACGAATACCTGTCGATCGCGCTGGCTGAACGTTATGGCGATCGGGCACGCGGTCGCTCGATCGTCGCTCACCTGGGCAGCGGCGCGAGCCTGTGTGCAATGCAGGACCTGAAAAGCGTCACCACCACGATGGGATTCTCGTCCCTCGATGGCCTGATGATGGGCACTCGCTGCGGCTCGCTCGATCCCGGCGCGCTGCTTTACCTGATGGAAATCGAGAAGCTGAGCCTGGAGCAGGTGGGTCACGTGCTCTACCACGAGTCGGGCTTGCTCGGCGTCTCCGGCGTGTCCTCCGATCCACGCGAGTTGCTGCCGCGCGAAGCCGGCGACGATCGAGTGCGGTTGGCGCTCGCGCTCTACGTGCGACGCATCGTGCGCGAGATCGGCGCGCTCGCGGGCGTGCTTGACGGCCTTGATATGCTGGTCTTCACCGCCGGCATCGGCGAACACAATGCCGTGATCCGCGAACGGGTCTGCCGTGCACTCGGTTTTTTGGGCGTGACCCTGGACGACGCCCGGAACGCCGTTCATGCGCCGCTGATATCGGCTTCGCGCTCCAGGGTCGCCGTCGCTGTCGAACGCACCAACGAGGAATGGGTTGCGGCGGTCCATGGATTGAACCTGCTTCACAAGGCGGCCGGGAATTCATGAATCGCGCAGATCCATTCGTCGAAACGCCGGCGTATCGGCAATCGGTTGACGCGGCGCTAAGCGAGCTTGCCTCGGATGCGAATGCTGGCCTGAGTGCGGTCGAGGCAGGCGCGCGTCTCGACCAGTACGGCAGGAACGAGCTGACCGCGGAGATGCCTGTCCCGGCGTGGCGGAAGTTCCTTCTGCAATTCCAGGATGCGCTCGTTATCCTGCTGCTCATCGCAACGGCGATCTCGGCGACGCTGTGGTTCCTGGAGCGCGATTCGGCGCTGCCCTACGAGGCGATTGCGATCCTCGCCGTTGTATTGCTGAACGCAATCATGGGCTACGTTCAGCAGGCGCGCGCAGAGCAGGCCGTGGCGGCGCTGCGTCAGATGTCGGCGGCACACGCGGAGGCGATGCGTGACGGCGCCCGGCAGGGCGTGCCGGCGACGGGGATCGTGCCAGGCGACATCGTCGTCATCGAGGAAGGCGACACGATCCCTGCCGATGCGCGCTTGATCCTCTCGACAGCGTTGCAGACCGCGGAAGCGGCGCTCACGGGCGAGAGCCTGCCCGTGTCAAAAGATGTCGTCGAGATCACGGAAGACGTGCCGCTCGGCGATCGGCACAACATGATCTTCAGCGGTACGGCCGCGACCTATGGTCGCGGCAAGGCAGTGGTCACTGCGACAGGCATGCAGACGCAGATGGGACACATCGCCGGCATGCTGAAGGAAGCGCCGCCGGAAACGACGCCGCTGCAGAAAGAGCTTGCCCATGTGGGCAAATTGCTCGGAATCGTCGTCATTGCCATCGCCGTGGCGATGATCGTGACGATCGTCCTCGTGGAAGAAGTGCGTGGTTTCTCCGCGCTTTTCGACGTGCTCATTTTCGGCGTGGCGCTGGCGGTCGCCGCGGTACCGGAAGGACTGCCGGCAGTCGTGACGGCCGTACTCGCGCTGGGCGTGCAGCGCATGGCGAAGCGCAATGCGATCGTGCGTCATCTCGCGGCCGTCGAAACGCTCGGCTCGGCGAACGTCATTGCTTCCGACAAGACCGGCACGCTGACCAGGAATGAAATGACCGTGCGCGCGGTCGTGACCGCGAGCGGGCGCGTGACTTTCGGCGGCACGGGTTACGTGCCGGAAGGCGAAGTGCAGCGCGA
>JBOHZD010000154.1:0-8386 GCA_050738315.1 Woeseiaceae bacterium | reverse complement strand
AGCTGGAACACCTCGTCCACGAGCGCATTGAGGTACAGCTGGTCCCGAACGGCCAGGTACTCGGCCAAAGGGCCCTCGGGCGGAACGTCCGTCTCGACAGCCCGTACGATTTCGGCCTGGCTGAGCGACAGCCGGGCGCGTTCGTACGCGAGCCGTTCCGCGACAGCCGTTGCCATCTCGTCGTCCAGCGCACTGGCCAGGAACCCGCCCAGCGGCTGCCGCAGCGTCGGGTAACGATCGATGAAGCGGTTCTTGGCTTCCAGCAGCCGTACCTCCGTTGCCGGCAGATTGTCGATCATCCGGTTCAGCTCGCTCGCCACGCTCGGCACGACGAAACGCACGAAGGAGGCGAGGACGATGAAAAACAACAGGTAGACCAGTGATAATGCAACCCAGCGCGCGAGCTTTATCCGGCGGCGCCCGAACTCCGCGAGCGGCGCCGCGAATGTCGCCAGGACGAAGGTCAGGAAGACGAGCCCGAAGAAGTCCCTGAGCAGCCACAGCAGTCCGAACAGAATGACCCAGATAACCAGGCGCCGGTTGCGTTGGTAGAACTCGTTGACGCTGAAGGCGGCCATTTGTGGCGCAGTATAGGGTTTGCGGGGAGCAGGAGGTAGCGCCAGCGCCGGGTGGTTTCCGGTGCCGGGGCCGAGACCCGGCGCCAATCAAGCTGCCGCGCGCTCGATCGCTTCCCGGATCAGGCGCTTTGCATCGTCCACTCCGTGCCAGTCGCCGATCTTCACCCATTTGCCGGGTTCGAGATCCTTGTAGTGCTCGAAGAAATGTTCGATCTGGAGCAGCGTGATCGCGGGCAGATCGGAGTGCGTCATCACCTTGTCGTAGCGCTTGGTCAGTGCGTGTGACGGCACGGCAATGATCTTTTCGTCCTGCCCGGAGTTGTCCTGCATGATGAGCACGCCGATCGGCCGCACGTTGATGACGCTGGCCGGAATGAGCTGGCGCATGTTGCAGATGAGCACGTCGATCGGATCGCCGTCTTCCGACAGCGTATGCGGCACGAAGCCGTAATTGCCGGGGTAAGCCATCGGCGTGTGCAGGAAACGGTCGACCACCAGCACGCCGGCCTCCTTGTCCATCTCGTACTTGATGGGTTGGCCGCCTAGCGGTACCTCGACGATGACGTTGACGTCGTCAGGCGGGTTGTGGCCGATGGCGATGGCATCGATGCGCATGAGTGGGGTCCGGGGTGGATTGGAAGATCGAGCGCCCGATTCTGAACAGGCGAGGCGGCATGCGCAACCTGTACCTATGGTGCTATGACGCTGCCTCAGGCTCCAGCCGGAAGCCCTCATAGGCGAACGCTGTGCTGATGGTCTCGCAGTCTTTCTCTCGCTGACGCCCTGGCGGCGGGCGATGGTGTGCCATTGTGATCTAACGGTTTGTTCCATCTCGCCGATGATTGTTCTCGCCTCTTCGCGCTTGAGCAGAAAGCGCGCACATTGTGAGAGCAGGTTCGCGGCCCGGGCGAGACGGCCCTGGTCGCCGCAGGACAGCGCGAGAAAACGCCCTTCGATGCCGACGGGCGTCGAGGGGATCAGGTCGTAGGCCGGGGAGAGTTGTGCGGGGATCGGTAACCCACCACTCCATCGGACCGGTCAAGTGACGGAATCGGGCGGATAGTCCGCCGGGTCGAAGTCCGGCGGAGGATACTGCGGATCGAGTGCGATGAGCGCGTCGCGCACCAGGGTCGCGACGACTACGTCGCGAAACCAGCGCTTCTCCGCCGGTACCACGTACCACGGCGCTTCATCGGTCGAGGTCCGCTCCAACGCGATCTCGAACGCACGCATGTAGTCGCCCCAGCGCTCGCGCTCCTTCAGGTCGCCGGGGTTGAACTTCCAGTGCTTGTCGGGTCGCTCGAGGCGGCGCCGGAAACGTTCGGCCTGGTACTCGCGGGAGATGTGCAGCATCACCTTGACGATCCGTGTGCCTTCGTTGCCCAACAAACGCTCGAACGCGGCAATGTGGTCGTAGCGTCGCTCGATCGTCTCCGGCGGCGCCAGGCCGTGGACGCGCACGATCAGCACGTCCTCGTAGTGCGAACGGTTGAAGACGCCGATGTAGCCCGCACCCGGCACGTGCTTGTGCACGCGCCAGAGACAATCGTGATCGAGCTCGAGCTCGGTAGGTGCCTTGAAGTTCCATACGCGCACGCCCTGCGGGTTGATGCCGCCGAAGACCTGTCGAATGGTCGAATCCTTGCCGCCCGCATCCATCGCCTGGAAGACCATGAGCAATGCCTGCGCGTGTTCGGCGTAGAGCCGCTCCTGCAAGCCGTCGATCTCGTCCTTGAGCTCGCGCAGGCGGGCTTTCGCCTCCGCTTTCGTCAGGCCCGGAGCTGCATCCGAAGCACGGTCAGCCAGGCGGACGGCGGAGCCGGGCAGGATGCGATAGGGCTCGACGTCAATCATGGTGCCGGCTTTTGCTTACTTGTTTGTTTCGCCGCGCGGATGCGAATATACGAAGCCCGGCACCACCTTCAGCAGCTCTATCCGGCGAAACTGGACCGGGTGGCCTTCGCTTTGCAGGGCGATGTAACCCTCTATCACCGGCTCCCCTACCGGCATCATTTCGGGCCGATGCCCGGTCGCCCCTTCGCCGCCATAGGTCGGGTTTGAGTACTCGATCACGCGTTCGCCATTGATGTAATGCACGATTTTCTCACTGCCGAGCACCAGCACTTCCGCCTTGACCCACTGGTCGCCATCGAAAGTGGGCGAAGTGGATTCGATGCAGTGCGTCGTCGTGAATTCCCCCCGGTAGACCACGTCGGTACCCGGCGTGCACAGGTTCCCCGTCGGGCGGGGTTCGCCGTCGTTCATGCCGCCGAGAAACTGGAACTCCAGCGAGATTGGAAAATCCTGCTCGAGCGTCATTGTCTCGGGCGCTTGTGAATGCAGCATCACGCCGCTGTTTCGAATGGCCCACTCGGGTGCGCCCGGCGCCGTTTCGCCGATTAGCCGGTACTCGAGGCGCAGCCGGTAATGCGAGAACGGCTCCTTGAAGAAGAGGTGCCCGAACTGGCCGTCGAAGCCGTCATAACCGTCATACGAGACAGTGATTGTCCCGTCCTGCACCCGGAATGTATTTGCGAAATTTTCACCGGCCGGGTGGTGTCGTATCTTGACGGTCCAGTCGTCGAGATCGTGCCCATTGAAGAGCGGTATCCATTCTTCCTCGTCGGCCAGCTCCTGCGCAGCCGCAATTTGAGAGCCGAGCAACAAGCCGACGGCGATCGTGCCGCAGAGGTGCAGGGCCGGGCCCCTCATTCTACTGTCGCGGCGCCAATTCGCGTGTTCTGATCGTGAACGAGGCGCCACTCGCCGTCCTCGAGCCTGAAAACCAGCACGAGCCACGACGAGCGCGGTGCGCTCTCCGGCGTGTCGCGGTAGTCGTATTTCATGAGCACGGTCGCCAGTTCGGCGCCGACGGTCTTTTGGACAACTTCTCCCTCCCAGACCCAGTCGCGGTCCGCGAACCATTCCTTGTGCAGGGCAATCGCCTGCGCGGGTGTCGTCAGCGCTTCGCCGTCCGGAAAAATCATGTAGAGGGTGTCGCCGGATGTCAGCGTCGATGCGAAGGCTTCGAGGTTGCGTGACTGGATCGCGCCAAGATGTCGCTCCAGTGCAGCATCGAAGTCGGGCTGCACGGACGTCCTTGCTTCGCAGGCGGCGATCAGCAGCGCGCATACGAGCATTGCAGCTCTTTCTGAGTTGGCCAATTGAATAGCACTCGACAATCGCGCGTGTACTTTGACTCGAGTATAGCCGAAGACGAAGCCGGCGATTCTCGCCGCTAGCTCAGCAACGTCCACAATCCCGTCAAAGCCAGTATCGCGATCACGATGCTCGCCAAGGCGCACGGGACACAAAACACGCGCACGTCCAGGGGAGGCGAGAACTCGCTGCTTTTGTCTGTACCATGAGCTTCGCCCAGCCACCGCGCGACGCCGGGAACGTCGCCCGGCGGGATCGACCCACTTCCGCACGTCCCCTGTGTTTTTCCGATAACAGCATATAGCTGAAAATTCGCAGAATCCCACCCACGTTTCCGCCGCAACCATGCAACTAATTCGCCCCCGCCGACATCTCACTTAGGCAACCATCCCCGGGGGCGGCGGCCGCGTTCCAGCGCCGGAACCCGTGTTGTTACGCCGGAGCCGTCGATGAAGCTCACCGAAGCGTCTTTGAGGAATCCCGCCGCCGTCGCCGCGGTCGTCGGAATGGTCCTTCTGTTCGGCGTGCTCAGTCTCGTGAACCTTCCGCTCCAGCTCTTTCCCGACATCGAAGAGCCGCAAATGTCGATCCAGACCGGCTGGCGCGCGGCGTCGCCGCAGGAAATCGAATCGGAGATTCTCGAGCCGCAGGAAAACGTGCTGCAGGGTTTGCCCGGCCTGGAACAGATGGACGGCAATGCAGGGCAGGGCGGCGCCTTTATAAATCTTACTTTCGCCGTCGGCACGGACATGCGCCAGATGCTCGTTGAAGTGCTGGGGCGTCTCAATCGCGTGCCGCAACTCCCGCCCGACGCCAATCCGCCCGTGGTGCAACTGAACGGCCAGGACGCCAACCAGACCTTGAGCTGGTTCTTCGTACAGAAATTGCCCGGCACACCGGGAACGATCGAGGATTTCGGCCGCTTCGTCGAAGATCGCATCGCGCCGCAGATCGAGGCCGTGCCCGGCGTCGCCGGTGTGCAGGTCAACGGCGGACCCCCGGAAGAGTTGCTGATCGACCTGGATCTCGACCGCGCCGCCGCGCTCGGCATCACGATCCCCGATGTCGCACAGCAGGCCGCGCGTGCCAACGACGTCTCCGGCGGCTTCTTTGAGGCCGGCCGGCGGCAGTACACGCTGCGTTTCGCCGGCCGTTATGCGCCGCAAGAACTCGGCAACCTGATACTCACGTGGCGTGGCGGTCGTCCGGTGCGCCTGGGTGACGTGGCAGAGATCGAGCTCAAGCGTCCGGACAAGCAGTTCTTCGTCTACCAGAACGGCAATCCCGCAATCGGCCTGCAGGTGTTCCGCGAGAACGGCGCCAACGTGCTGGGCTCGCTCGAAGAGGTAAAGAAGGTGGTCGCAGAACTGCGCGAGGGCGTGCTCAAGGAACGCGGCCTCGGCATCGAGCAGAGCTTCGACTCGTCGTTGTTCATCAACCGTGCGATCAACCTGCTGTCGGGCAACCTGTTTGCCGGCATCCTGCTGGCGGTCGGCTGCCTGTGGTGGTTCCTGCGGGATGCACGCGCAACGCTCTTGATCGCGAGCGCGATCCCCGTCTCGCTGCTCGCAACCTTCATCGTGCTCGACCTTTCCGGCCGCACGCTCAACGTGATCTCGCTGGCGGGCCTCGCGTTCGCAGTCGGCATGGTCATGGATGCAGCCATCGTGGTGGCCGAGAACATCGTGCGGCTGCGCGAGGCCGGCAAGGTGCCCATGGAGGCCGCGCGTATCGGCACCACGCAGGTCGCGGGCGCGCTCCTTGCGTCCACGCTGACCACCATCGCGGTGTTCGCGCCGGTGATCTTCATGGAAGGGGTCGAAGGGCAGCTATTTTCCGACCTGGCGCTGACCATCTCGATCGCCGTGGCGATCTCGCTGCTGATTGCCGTGACGGTGCTGCCGGCGGCGGCCAGCGGCTGGCTCAAGGCGAAGCGTCTCGCCAACCTGCAAGGGCACGGCTATCCGAACGTGATCCGGCGGCTGATGTCCTGGACTGATTCGCGGCCGAAGCAGCTCGCGTGCATCGCGGCGCTGGTGCTGCTGCCCGCCGTTGGTGCGTGGCTGCTCATGCCGCGGCTCGACTACCTGCCGCCGGTCAAGCGTGCTGCGATCGACGCCTTTTTCAGCTTCCCGCCGGGCATGAGCCCGGCTGCCGTGGATCGCGAAATGGCGCCGGAGCTGCTCGATCGCATGGCGCCTTATATGCGCGGCGACAAGGAGCCGCAACTCAAGAACTGGTACCTGCTGCTGTGGCCCGGCGGCGGCACGATCGGTGCGCGCGTCGAGGACGAGACGCAGATCGGCGAGCTCGAACGGATCGTCCGTGACGAAGTCATCGTCGGCTTCCCCGACACGCGCGCGTTTGCTTCGGAAGGCGATCTGTTCGGCGGCTTCGGAGGTTCGGCGCGGGCGATCCAGATTCACCTGCAGAGCGCCGATACCGAAGCGCTCAACTCGGTATCTGAGCAGGGACGCCAACTACTGAGCGACAAATTCCCGGGCGCCAACGTGCAGGCATTCCCTGCAGGTGACGCCGCGGAGCCCGAGCTTCGACTTATTGCCAACGACCGGCGGCTCGCGGAGGTCGGCTGGAACCGCGCCGAGATCGGCACGGTGGTGCGCACGGTCGGCGACGGCATGTGGCTGGGCGAGCATTTCGACGGCGAGCGCCGTTTAGCGATTATCTTGCGCGCCAATGGCTGGAACGCCCCCGAAGCGCTCGCGCAGTTACCGCTCGCGACACCGCTGGGCGGCGTATTGCCGCTCGGCGAGCTGGTCGAGACGCAGACGACCATGGCGCCGAGCCAGTTACGGCGCGTCGACGGCCGCCGCACCGTCACGCTGACGGTAGATCCGCCGCCGACGGTGTCGCTGGAAGAGGCACTCGCGATCGTCGAGGACGAAGTCGTGCCAGTCCTGCGGCAGGCGCTGCCGGAGGGCAGCGGCGTGCGGGTGTCGGGCAGCGCGGACCGCCTTGACGAAGCGGTGAGCGCCATGAGCGGCAACTTCGCAATGGCCCTGCTGGTGCTGTTCATGCTCATGGCAGCGATGTTCAAGTCGCTCAAGGACAGCCTGTTCGTGATGCTGGCGTTGCCGATGGCCGTCTTAGGCGGCGTGCTGGGCTTGAGGCTGCTTGGCTTCATCGCCTTCCAGCCGCTCGATCTACTGTCGATGATCGGCTTCATCATGCTGCTCGGCATGGTGGTGAACAATGCCATCCTGCTCGTTGCGCAGACGCGTGTCGGCGAGGCGGAGGGCTTGCGGATCGAAGCAGCCGTCGAGCAGGCATTGGGCCAACGGTTGCGGCCGATCCTGATCGGCGCACTGACCGGCGTCGTCGGTGCCCTGCCCATGGCGGTGAATCCCGGCCCCGGCAGCGTGATCTACCGCGGCCTCGCCGCCATCACCGTCGTGGGTGTCGGCCTGTCGCTCGTATTTACCCTGTTGTTGATGCCGGCGTTGCTGCGACTCGCGGGCGAACGCCGCACCGCCGCCGTGCCGTCCGCGACCGGGGCACTGGAGCACGCGGCATGAGGAGTCCGAAATGATCATCGTGAACGTTCGCCGTTGCCGCATCGTCTCTGCCGCGCTCGCGGCTGCCGTCTGCAGCGGCCCTGCCCGTGCCCAGGATTCGGTCATGCCGCCTGCGCCGGTGGAAATTGCCGAAGCGAGGCTCGCCGACTTCGCGCCGGTGCTGTGGTCGCCCGGCAGCGTGCTGAGCCGCGAAGATGCGCGCGTGGCCGGCGAGCAGGACGGTCGCGTGATTTCGGTCGCCGAAGTCGGGGAACGGATCGAGAGCGGCGACGCGCTCGCGCGGCTCGACGACACGATGTTGCAGTTGCTCGAGCAGGACGGCCTCGCGAGCATCAAGCGCATCGAGGCGCAGCTCGATTACGCGCGCAAACAGGAGCAGAGATTTCACGAGCTGCAAACGCAGAACAGCGTTTCCGTGACACAGATCGACGAGGCTCGATCGCAACGCCAGGTGCTCGAGGCGGAACTTGCAGGTGCTCGCGTAGGCCTGGAGCAGACGCGTCACCGGCGGCGCATGGCCGTCGTGCGCGCGCCCTTCGACGGCGTGGTCGCGGAGCGTTTCATCCAGGTCGGTGAATACCTGGCGACCGGAGCACCGGTCGTGCGGCTGGTGAACACCGTGGCACTGGAGGTCAGCGCCCAGGCGCCGGTCTCGCTCGCGCCGCGGCTGAAAGCCGGGGATCCGGTCAGCGTGCGACAGGACGACAAGTTGATCGAAGCGCGGATCCGCAGCGTCGTGCCGGTGGGCGATCAGGCGTCACGGCAGCTCGAAGTCCGGGTGGCGTTGGTTCACACCGACTGGAGCATCGGCACCGCCGTCCAGGTGGCTTTGCCGAACGCAGCGCCGCGGCAGGTCGTCGCGGTGCCGCGGGATGCACTGATCCTGCGCAGCAATGGGAGCTACGTCGTCAGGGTGGGTGACGACGACACGATCGAACGGGTGAGCGTGGACACCGGCGCTTCACACAAAGGCCTGATCGAGATCAGGGGCGAGATTGAGCCCGGCGACCGTCTGGTCATCCGCGGCGGCGAGCGGCTGCAGGCCGGTCAGGTGGTCACCGTCACAGGCTCCAGCTCCGGGCAGGGCATCGCCGCGACCGATTCCTGACCGGT
>JBOHZD010000153.1:0-4235 GCA_050738315.1 Woeseiaceae bacterium | reverse complement strand
CGGCGAATGTCAACACGGATCTCTTCGAGTTGCCGGCCGGCGCGTTTTCGCTCGGTTTAGGCTATGAGCATCGCGAAGAAAAGGCGAACTTCACACCCGGCGGCTTCCTGCAGCAGGGACGGGGACGCAGCGTGCCCGTCGCGCCGGTTGACGGAAAATACCGGACCGACGAGGTGTACACAGAGTTCTTCGCACCGATTGTCAATGACAACATGAACATTCCGTTCATGGCATCCGCGTCGGTGGAAGGCGCGTTTCGACGCGTATTCAATTCGTTCGCTGGAACGGACAACATCTGGACCATTGGTGGGCGATTCTCGCCGATCGAGGACGTCGAGTTTCGCGGCAACGTAACCGAATCGGTCCGGGCGCCGGCGCCGGTCGAGTTGTTCTTGCCGCTCGCGGGCGTCTTCAGTTTCGCGGAGGACCCCTGCGACCTGAACTTCGTCGACCTTGGACCGAACCCGGCGGCACGCCGCGCGAATTGCGTTGCGGACGGCATCGATCCGGACACCTTCGCATCGAACGTTGTCAATGCAACCGTGCAGGGGCGCACCGGCGGCAACCTGGATTTGTTGAATGAGACGGCCGAAGCCTGGACAGTCGGCGTGGTGCTCCGGCCCCGATGGGTGGACAACCTGACGGTTGCCATCGATTACGTTGAAATCGAACTCACGCAGTCCATCGAGCAGTTCAGCCTGACGCAGTTGATGGAGTCCTGTTACGACCAGACCGACTTTCCGAATGAGTTCTGCACCAGCTTCACCCGGCTGCCCAGTGGCCAGCTTCCTGCGGTCAACGCGTTCACCTCCGGTTTTGTCAACGCCGGACTACGCACTTTCCGCGGCACCACCGTGGACGCGGAATGGAGCGGCGACCTTCCCTGGGGCCAGTTGAGTGTCGCCGGATATCTGTTCCTGCCGCAGGAAGACATCGTGCAGATCAAGGAATCGATCGACGACGACAAGGGCGAAATCGGCAATTCCGACGTGCAAGGCCAGCTCAATCTGCTGTTCAGCAGAGACAACTGGTCCACGCTGTGGCAGTCGCGGTACATCGGGGAAGCGAAGGTCGACAACGAGGATATTGCCACATCGCGTGACTTCCTCGAGGTCGATGCGCAATGGTTGTTCAATGCGGCGTTTGTCTACGACATCTCCGAGCAGATGCACGTACAGCTCAATATCAACAATGTGTTCGACGAAGAGCCCGATCCGGTTGCCATCGCCGCCGGAGCGGCAAACGGCATATCGGCCGGCCACCTCGCCTACGACGATATCGGCCGGTTCTATCGCCTTGGCGTCGCCCTGGAATTCTGATGAATTCCGGTTAGGGAGCGCACGCGCCGCGTGAGCTGAAGCATCAAGGCTGCCCCTCGGGGCAGCCTTTTTGTTTGCGCTGCCCGACAGGGCAAGACAACGGCCGGGTTTTGCGCTACCGTCGCGTCGGTCAGGGCGACCCGGTCCGCGCCGCCAACGACGAACAGGCACACAAAAAACAAGTTCAGGGGGAGTGCTTCGATGAACAATGCCGGCATACCGCAACTGACACCGCGTGCGGTGATCCTGGCCATATTCCTCGCCATGATCCTTGCTGCCGCGAACGCATACCTCGGGCTGTTCGCGGGGCTCACCGTCGCCACGGCGATCCCGGCCGCGGTGGTGTCGATGGGCGTGCTGCGCTTGCTGGGCGGCGGCACCATCCTCGAGAACAACATTGTGCAGACCGGCGCCTCGGCGGGTTCGTCGATTGCGGCGGGCGTCATTTTTACGATTCCCGCGCTGGTGATCCTCGGCTACTGGGAGGACTTTCGCTATTCCTGGGTGCTGGTCATCGCGGGACTCGGCGGGTTGCTCGGCGTGCTGTTCTCGGTGCCGCTCAGGCGCACCATGATTGTCGAGGATCCGCTGCCGTTCCCGGAGGGCAAAGCCGCGGCAGAGGTGCTGAAGGCGGGCGATAACCCCGGTCCGGGTCTCCGGATACTCGCGATGTCCGCCGTCATCGGTGCGGTGATCAAGGCTTCCGCGGAGAGCGGGATGCGGCTGATACCGGACAGCTGGGCGATTTCCGGATTTTTCGGCAACGGCAAGGTGCTCGGCTATCTCGGTACCGGGTTGTCGCCGGCATTGCTCGGGGTTGGTTACATCGTCGGCGTGAACGTCGGCACGGTAGTGGTGTCCGGGTCGATCCTTTCCTGGCACATCGCCATCCCGATCTACAACGCGTTCTACCTTGCCGGCGACACGGCGCTCGCCGCACAGACGATCGGGCAGAGCGCGACCGATACGGCATTCGCGATCTGGAACGCGAAGATCCGCTACCTGGGCGTCGGCGCGATGCTCATTGGCGGCGTGTGGACGCTGTTCTCACTGCGGAAATCGCTGGCCTCCGGCATCAAGAGCGGTTTTGCCGCCGCGCGCAAAGGGGCCGGCCACGTCGTTGCCGAAACCGAGCGCGACCTGCCGATGAAATGGATGCTGGTCGCACTGGTGTTGTTCGTCGTGCCCCTCGGTCTCCTGTACCAGGCGATCGTCGGGCAGTGGACGGTGAGTATCCCGATGACGATCATCATGATCGTTGCGGGCTTCCTCTTCGTGTCGGTGTCGGCATACCTGGCCGGCCTCGTAGGTTCCTCGAACAATCCGGTCTCCGGCATCACGATCGCCACCATCCTGTTCGCGTCGCTGGTGCTGCTGCTTCTGCTGGGCCGCGAGTCGCAGATCGGTGCGGTCGCCGCGATCATGATCGGCGCGGTCGTCTGTTGCGCGGCGGCGGTCGGCGGCGACAACCTGCAGGACCTCAAAGCCGGTTACCTGGTCGGGGCGACGCCCTGGAAGCAGCAGCTGATGCTCGCCATCGGCGCGTTCTCCTGTGCGCTGATCATGGCGCCGATGTTGAATCTGCTCGCTGCCGCTTACGGTATCGGTCCGCCGACGCCCGATCACCCGAATTCGCTGGCGGCGCCGCAGGCGACCCTCATGGCCTCGGTGGCCAAAGGCATGTTCGGCGGCCAGTTGCCGTGGATCATGATCGGGATTGGCGCGGGTGTCGGCGCGGTAACCATCGCGCTCGATGAGTGGCTGAAAGCGAGCGGCTCGAAAATCCGCGTGCCGGTGCTGGCGGCGGCGATCGGCATCTACCTGCCGCTCGAGCTGATGGTGCCGATTTTCCTGGGTGGCCTGTTGTCCTACCTGGTAGAGCGCAGGCACAACCTCGAAGGCGACGGCGAGGAGCGCGATCGCATCCACCGCCCGGGGACACTGTTCTCCGCCGGCCTCATCACCGGCGAGGCGCTGATGGGCATTGCGATCGCCGTCCCGATCGTGTTGAGCGAACGCGCCGACGTGCTGGCATTGCCCGAAGCCTGGCATTTCAGCCAGTGGGTGGGCCTCGCCGTACTCGCAGTCGTCGGTTGGCTGTTGTACCGCGCCGGAGCCCGCGCCCAGCCATAGAGCCGCACTGTAATTTGGTAGTTCGCGTGGTGCGGGTGCTCGCGGTCTGGCTGCGAAGACGTGACGGAGTTCGTCGTCTCGGGCACACCGATGCAGTGAGAATGCGGTTCTGCCTCATGAGTGCCTTGGGAGGGCTTATCGTTGTCCGGTTTTCGAATGCACAGACCGCTGTGCGTGCTGGCGGCATTGTTGCCGGCGGCCTGTGCGTCGCCGCCGCCAGCCAGCCCGAAGGGTGAAGCTGCCGCGGTACCGGTCTCCCGTGAAGCCGAAGTTCCGCAATCGCCAGTCACTGGCAGTACTGATTCCGCGGAAATCTTTCGCTTGAATGTCGACAGCGCGCTGTCGCTGATGCAGAAGGATGCCGACGACAGGGACGCCTGGCTCGCGAGCAAATTCAGTGTCGGACTCGATGACGAACTGCTGCGGTACCAGGCGTCCTATTCCATCGAACCCGGCGATCTCCTCGCGGCCGGCAACCCCGAAGCCGTCAATGCGGGATCGCCCACGCGATTCGGCGGCCAGAAGCTCGGCCAGAACATCCGCCTGAAGTTGCCGCAACTCGCCGGCGCGCCGCTGTCGCTGGGATTCACCACCGATTTCACCAACAACTGGATGCTCTCCGGCTACACCCTGGCGCAGCGCGAGCAGGCGAATCTGGAATGGTCGCCGGGTTATGCGACTGTCGACGTGCAATGGGCCGGCGCGGCAGCGGCCATCGATCCATCGGTGGCGCTCGACTGCGATCTGCAGAGCACGATTCGCCTGCCGACACACGACGGCTCC
>JBOHZD010000152.1:0-6293 GCA_050738315.1 Woeseiaceae bacterium | reverse complement strand
AGGGCGTCCAGCGACTCTGCGCCGAAGTCGTTCAGCCGCTGGATTTCGTAATAGAGCGCCGGGCTTTCCTGCGCAACGTCGCGCGCGATATTGAACTGCGCATCGAAGGTCGTGCTCGAGAGCTTCAACAGCTCCGGCGCAGTCTCGCCGCACTCGGCCAGCGCCGTGAAGAACACGATGTTCACGGCATGCGACAATCCGAGTACGTAGGCGATCAGCCGGTCGTGTTCTTCCAGGCTGGTGACGAGTTGCTCGGCCATCGTCGGCGCGAACAACGCCCGCGCACGGTCCAGCGCGTCCGCGTTGCCGAGGTCGATGAAAACGACGTGCCGGCCGGAAAGCAGGTCGACGTCCGGCCCGAACATCGGATGAATTGACGACACACGCACGCCTGCGGCGCGCAACGCCTCGAATCCAGTGCGCAGGGGCGACTTGAGCGAGCCCAGGTCGAGTACCACGCCGCGCGGCCGCCGCGCTGCCAGTTCCTGAAGGATGAGATTGGTTGCGCCGAGCGGCGTGGCAACGATGATGTAGTCGTGCTCGAGGTCGGATTGGCGCCAGTCCGCAATCGCGGAAGCGCCCGCCGCGGCGCGCGGATCCGCCACCTCGACTTCGAAGCCCTGCGAAAACAGGAACTGCGAGAACCACCCGCCCATCTTCCCGGCGCCGCCGATCACCAGCGCGCGCTGGCCGCCGCCGCCGCGATGGGCATCGAGGCTGGTCTTCTCCTGCTGCGTGAGCGAGTAGCGAATCAGCAGGCGCATGAGCGATACAGCGACCTCCGGCGACACGTCCACCCTTTCGGCCTTGGTGCGCGCGTTCTGGAACACCTCGCGCTCGCGTTTGAAGTCGCGTAGCGGCAAGCCGGTGGAGCGCTTGACCTTGGCGATGTCGCGGATCGTCGCCTGGCGCTCGGCGATCAGCTCGAGGATGCGCTGGTCGATCCCGTCCAGTTGGCCGCGTAGTTTTTCGAGGGTCATGCCGGAAGCTCCAGGAGGTGTGTCGGCTGATTCGGGCCAGATGAGGGCGAAGCAGAAAACCATCGATTGTATAAGGGCGTGTCGGCCAGCGGAATGAGCGCACACCCCGGACCGTGGCCACATGGCCGGTTCGGGACTGGAAAACCCGGCCATTTGACGTACCCTGAAGAGAAAACTACAGGCCGCATAAGCAAGTCGATGTCGAAGTTGTCAAAGGCGCATGGCTGATACTGTGGCAATCGACCCTGTTCCGACGCTGCTGGAGCGTGAGCACGAACTCACGGTACTCGGCAATGCGTTGACCGAGGCAAAACGGGGCCGTGGTCAGTTTGTCCTGGTCGAAGGTCCTGCCGGCCTCGGCAAAACCAGCCTGCTCAATGCGGCCTCGCGGAACGCCACCGCAAACGGCTTCAGCTCTCTTCGTGCACGCGCGAGCGAGTTGGAGCGTGACTTTGGTTATGGCTGCGTTCGCCAGTTGTTTGAGCCGGTCGTGGCAAAGGCTTTGGACGACGAGCGTGATCGTCTCTTCGAAGGCGCCGCAGTCCTTTCGCAGCCCCTTTTCGAAGGCGGAAACGCTTCGCAATCGCAGTCCACGGCAGACAATATTTTCTCGGTGCTGCACGGTTTGTACTGGTTGCTCAACAACCTCGTCGGCGAGAGTCCGGTGATCGTCTGCGTCGACGACCTGCACTGGTCCGATATCGCATCACTTCGCTTCCTGAACTACCTGGCCCCGCGCCTGGACGGCCTGCCACTGGCAGTGTTTGCGTCCACGCGCGCCGGGGAGAACGTCACGGCTGACCTGGCCCGGCTATTCGCGGGACCGGAAACGCAGGTGCTGCGGTTGAAACCGTTGAGCGTCGAGGCGACGGTAACGCTTTGCGAACAAAGGCTCGCTACGACCGTGCCCGCGGATTTTGCCGCGGCTTGCCGCGAGGTCACCGGCGGCAATCCCTTTCTCCTCGAAGCGCTGGCGCGCGAGGTGAAGGAACAAAAAATTCCAACCCACGCGCGCGAAGCTGCACGCGTGCGCCGCATCGGCCCCGCGGCGGTCGCCCGCGCGGTGGTGTTGCGCCTTTCAGCGGCGCCGCCCGCCGCGACCGCCCTCGTGCGTGCCGCCGCGGTGCTCGGCGACGGCGCGCGCATTGCCGAGGCAGCGCACCTCGCCGAACTCCCGGAGGATGAGGCGACGTATGCCGCCGACCGCCTGATTGCTCTCTCGATCCTGCAACCGGCGGAGCGCATCGAGTTTGCGCACCCGATCGTCCGGGAAGCCGTCTATGCGGACATCGGCGCGCACGGACGCGCCCGGGCGCACGCGAATGCAGCCCGGATCCTCGCCGGAAGCGGCGCCTCCGAGGAGCGGATTGCGGCACAAATCACGGCAGCTCCGCCGAACGGTCAAAACGGACGCGTCGAACTGCTGCGCCGGGTGGCGTCGGGTGCGCTCGCGCGAGGGGCGCCCGCCGCTGCGGTCGCCTGGCTGAGTCGTGCGCTTGCCGAACCTCCACCACCGGAATCGCGATCGGCGGTGCTCCTCGAACTCGGCGCCGCGGAATTGCGTCTCGCCATGCCGGCGGCGGTCGAACACCTTGCGGAAGCGGTCGACACGATCCGGGAACCGCGGCAACTCGCGACGGCGGTACGCCATCTCGCGAACGCGCTGAGCATGTCCGGCAGCGCCGATCGGGCCATCGCGGTGATCGAATCGGCCATTGCAGTCGTCGAACCCGAGGATCGTGAGCTGGCACTGATCCTCGAGGCGGAGCTAGCGGCAAAAGCCTTGCAGGCCCGGCACGAGGCGCGTGCGCCGGCGGCGAATCGGCTGGTCCGGCACAGCAGCCTGAATGGGGTCACTCATGGCGAGCGCCTGGTACTGGCGAGCATCGCCTTCGGGCGCGCCAGGGAAAGCGAGTCGGCCCGCAAAGCGGCTGAATATATTCAGCGCGCGCTCGACGGCGGGCGCTTGCTCGGTGAGCAGAACATGGACGTCGTCGGCCCGTTCTACGCCCTGGTCATCGGCTTGCTCTCAACAGACGCGCTCGATGTCGCTGAACAGTGGCTGGAGCAGGCACTCACAGACGCGCGCGCCGTGGCTTCGATCCCTGCCATGGCATTCCTGATTGTGCATCGCGGATGGTTCAGCTTTCGGCGTGGCGCCGTGGCGCAGGCTGAGGCCGATGCACGCACGGCGCTCGAACTCCTGACCACGCACGACATTCTCCTCGGCAACCGCTTCGCGCTGGCGCTGCTCGTCGAGACGTTGCTCGAGGCGGGCGACATCGAGGCCGCGGCGCAGGCACTCGACGGCAGCGGCCTCGGAGCGGAGATCGCACCGGGCCTGGCGAACAACCCTTTACTGGAAGCGCGCGGACTGCTGCGCCTGGATCAGGGCAAGACGCGTGAGGGATTGGACGACCTGCTCGAGTTCGGGCGACGCGACGAACTGTGGGGCGCTGCGAACCCGCTTGCGTCGCGCTGGCGTTCGCGCGCGTGCCTCGCGCTCGCAGCCGCGGGTGAGCAGGAACAGGCGCGCGAGATGGCGGCCGAAGACCTCGAGCGGGCGCGGCGCTGGGGCGCTGCGAGCGGCATCGGCGTTGCGCTACGCGCGATCGCTTTGGTCGACGACAGCGCAGTTTCCATGGAACGCCTGCGCGAGGCTGCGGAGGTGCTGCGGCACTCGCCTGCAAAGCTCGAACATGCCCGCACCCTGACCGATCTCGGTGCGGCGTTACGACGCGCCAATCGCCGCGTCGACGCGCGGCGCACCCTTCACGAAGCGCTGCAACTCGCCAGTCGCTGCAACGCAACTGCCCTCGCCGATCGAGCCCGCACAGAACTGCGCGCTGCCGGAGGACGATCGAGCGACCCGACAGACACCGGCATGAATCGATTGACCGTGTCGGAACGTCGTGTCGCGGAGCTTGCAGCCAAGGGGCTCAGCAATCCGCAGATCGCGCAGGCCTTGTTCGTGACTCGCAAAACCGTCGAAACCCACCTCAGCCGCGTCTACAGCAAACTCGACATTCCCGGTCGCGTGCAGCTTGCTCGTAGCCTGGCAGAACCACCCGCCAAACGCTGATCGCCGGCGCCGGCCGCGCGCCTAATTTCAGGGATCGGCATCAGGGACCTCCCCGACGCCGCCATGATGCGGGGTCCCTACGATTCGCTCCGATGATCGCCGCCGCCGGCGTGCGACATCGAACAGGAGAGCGAATCGTGAGAAGCCTGAACATGTGTAGCAGGATAACGCTCGACGAAAATGTCGAGGGTGAAGGATGTCTGGAGATCGATTGGAATGATCATTTCCGCGGCCAACAACGCGAGCGGTTTGCCTTGGCGCCGGGGCCATCGGGAAGGAAGCGGTCCGCGCTGGATGGGCCATTCGTGGAAACGAAAGAGTGGGTGCTCGGTTGAACTCTCCCCCGCATCGACCCGGTAATCGGGCGTTGGTGATAGGATTCACTGGCTTTGTGCCAGCGAACCAAATCTTAAGAGGTGCGTGACTACGTGACACTACAAATCCGCGAAGCTGATTTCGACGATGCTCTCGATCGAGCCGGAATCGTCGACGTGCTCAATTCTTACGCCTCCGACCCGGTGGGCGGCGGGAAGGCCTTGAGTGAAGATGTGTGCGAACGCCTGGTCCCTGCCCTTCGCGAACACGGGAACGCTCTGGTGCTGCTGGCATTTGCCGGCGACCGGCCCGTGGGAATGGCAATTTGCTTTATGGGTATTTCGACTTTTCAGGCGCGTCCCCTGCTCAATATTCACGACCTGGCCGTGGTTCCGGACTACCGCGGCAAAGGCATCGGGCGGGCGCTGCTGGCAGCGGCCGAGAAACAGGCGGTCAGTCGCGGTTGTTGCAAGCTCACGCTTGAAGTTCGCGAGGACAACCTCCCGGCTCGCAACCTTTATGAACGTTACGGCTTCATCGACTTTGTCGTGGGCAAGCCGGTCCCGACCCGATTTTTGTCCAAACCGCTTTGACTCGCAGCGTGACGCCTGACGAGGCACTGGAGCGGCCGACTCTCAATTGATTTCGGGAGCGCAGGGCTTACAACAGCCGGTTGTATTTTCTGGTTACCCAGGACTGTCACCAATAGTCTAGACTCGATTTATCGGCTTCGACCGACAGTCGCCGAGCAGCGTTGAGCGAGTACCAAACCGGCGTCGGTCATATTTCCACTGCCGGGTCCCTGCATTTAAGCAATCTACTGTGAGATATCGCAATGAATCTAATGGATCTTTTGGAGAAGGAAGGCGGCGGCGCCAGCATCGCGACCCTGGCCCGGCAACTCGGTGTCGACAAAGCAGATGCGGGCAAACTGATCGGTGCGCTCTCTCCGGCATTGCTCGGCGGCCTGAAGGAGCAGGCGCAATCGGCCGAATCCCGGGATGGCCTGGTGCGCGCCATTGAAAGCGGCAATCATCAGCGCTATCTGGAGGAGCCCGATCGGCTGAGCGATGAAGCAACGCGCGAGGATGGCAACAATATTCTCGGACACCTGTTCGGCAGCAAGGACGTCAGCCGCAACGTTGCCGCTCGCGCCGCGGAAAACACCGGCATCGATGCATCGCTGGTCAAAAAAGCGCTGCCCATCGTCGCGGCTCTCGCCATGGGCGCAATGGGTCGCAAAGCGACGGCGGAAAGCGACAACGGTGGCGGTCTGGGCGCGCTCACCGGGTTACTCGGAGGCAGTGACGGCAAATTCGATTTCGATGACGTGCGCAACCTGGCGGGTAAATTTTTCTAGTCCAGCGTCGCCTGAACCCGTATAAATCCGCCGCGCGCGCAGCAAACCGGCGCCAGCGGCCGGCGCGGCCTGCGTGGGATCGTTAATCAGCCGTTTGCTGGAGGCGTTGCACGGCTTCGAGCGATTTCTGCACGTTCTCCGTCGGCGAGATGCCGCCGATCGTTTCAGCGATCTTGCCGTCCGGCGTCACGACGAACGTCGTCCGCTCGGCGAAACCGTGATCGATATCCTCGCCGCGCGTGTCTTTGATACCCGCACTGCCTTCGTGGACCTCGAGTTCATAGGATTTGGCAATCGCACCGCTCTCGTCCGAGGCCACCGCAAGCTTGCCCGCGCAATACTCCGGATCGGCCGAGAAGTCGTTGAGCCGCTCGATGCTGTCGAGCGACACACCAATGACGCTCGCGCCCGCGGCCGTGAACGCATCCATGTTCACTGCAAACTCGTGCGCCTGGATATTGCATCCCTGAGTGAAAGCCGACGGATAGAAATAAACGACGACCGTGCCCTTGTCCAGCGCGTCGCTCAACGAGAAATCGAACTCCTCGCCGGCCAG
>JBOHZD010000151.1:0-11089 GCA_050738315.1 Woeseiaceae bacterium | reverse complement strand
GGCGACGATGTCGTTGTGGCAACAGACCGTGTCAGTGACTCGCGGCATGCCTGCGATGATTTCGTTGCAGCGCCGTGCGAAGGAGTGCAGCGCTTCGTTCCGCCGAATGACCGCCGCGTACCGCTCCGCCGCCCCTTTTGCATCGAACGCGACGCCCGACTTCGTCAGTGCATGCACTGCACGTATCAGCCCCGCAACCGCTTCCAGGTTGCTGCGTTCCTCCAGGTCGGAGGGAAGCCAGGTGCGTCCGGGCAGGTATTCGTACACGAGAATGCCGGCATCGGGATCGGCCAGTACCACATCCGGCGCGATTCCGCGCGCGGCCGCCTGTTTGAGAATGGCGAGTTCCGTCGAACGGTTCAGTCCGAGCAACTCCGTGTGTCCGGTATCCAGGCGCAGGACGAGTTTGCGTTCCTTTGCCTGCACGAGAATCGTGTGGTTGGTCAAACCGACGTCGAGCGCTCGATACGTCGCCGCTGCGAGATCCAGGTCGGGAATCCTCGAGATAACTTCCGCGGCAGATAGTATGTCAGTCATGATGTCACGGGGTTCCGCTGTTCGGTGTAAGCCCGCGTCCACGCAATGAGCCCTACCGGTATGAGCACGACATAGAAAACGAAGAGCAGGGCCGTCAATTGCAGCTCCCGTGTCCAGTACAGGTAGATCGAAACCGTATCGATGACGAGCCAGTACCACCAGTTCTCCAGCACCTTCCGCGCAACGAGGAACGTGGCCCAGATCGCCGAGAACGCCGTCATCGAATCGACATACGGAAATGCCGCATCGCTATAGCGATCCAGTACGGTGCCGCAGAGCGCTGCAAGGCCACAAATGACGCCGATCGCTGTCGCGTGCGTGCGCAGCTTCCACTTCGTCACCGGCAATTCCGATTCCCGGTCGCCGCCGGAGTACCAGACATACCAGCCGTACAAGGCCATCGCAAAGTAGAAGACATTCAGCAATGACTCCATGTACAGCTTCGCCCGGACAAACAGCGCGATGTAGATGGCGGTACTGACAGCCGCAAAGAACCAGCACCAGATGTTCTGCCGTATCGCAAACAGCAGATAGGCCAGCGCGGTAAAGACGGCAATGAGTTCAGCCGGCGTCAGCGCCTGAAACTGCCCGGCAACGACACGCGAGAACGTTTCCAGGGTGCCCTCAACCGCCGAGCGGGTTATTCAGTATCCGGATCGCGAACACGGCTTTGGGCAGCCGTTCGAACGTTGTTTCGATCTCACGTTCGAGCGCGGCCATGACGTCCGCATATTCGCCGCGTATTTGTGTGCTCATCGGATTGGTATGCACTTCCAGTGAGTCATAGGTGTTCAATCGTTCTATGACATCCTGAATCGGCGGCAGGAAGTCGTCCGCCAGCGGGTACAGGCTGATATCGACAGCAACACGCATGATCAAAACCTCATGTCGAAAGTAACGCCGAGCTGGCGTGGATCGCCCCGGCGTATGTAGCGTTTTGTCGGAAAGTCGGGCGGCTCGTTCTCGAAAAAGAAGCCGCGCACCGCGTACATTTCATCGAACAGGTTCCGCACCCAGAGCTGCACCGTCCATTGTTCGGTTTCGTAGCCGATGCGGGCGTTCGCCAGGCCATACGCTTCGGAGCGCTCGTTGTGGCTGACGTCGAAGTAAAACGCATCGCGCGCCGAAAGGTCCAGGCGCGTGAAGAATCCCGACGGATCCCGGTATACGCCGCCGAGCGCCAGCGTGTAATTGGGGGCATGCGCCTGGTCGCGGCCGCTCAAGTTCCCCGCTGCGTTGCTGAATTCGTCGAACTCCGCGTCGAGCAGGCCGACATTCGCGTAAACCTCCCATGCCTCGACCGGCAGCCAGCGAACTTCGGCTTCGAGACCGACGGTGCGGCCCTCGCTGGCGTTGTCGGTAAAGAAAACGAACGAGGCGGGATCGTTCGGGTTCAATTGCACGGACGTGCGCACCTGCTGGTCCAGCCGCCGGCTGTAGAACACGGAAGCGTCGAATGAAAGCGCACCGTCGTACATCAGCGTCTTGACGCCGGCCTCGACGTTCCACAAGGCTTCCTGCTCGAACTCGCGCCGGCCGTCCGGCACCGGGCCGAGGTTGAAGCCGCCGGCTTTATAACCCTTCGAGAGCGCCACGAACGCGGCCAGGCCGTCGTCGAATGCATGCGTGTAGCTCAGCTCGCCGCCGACCATGGTTTCGTCCGGTCCCAGTTGCATGCCAGCCGAATCCGCATAGTCCGCAGAGCGCGATTCCGCACGCAGACCGAAACCCACCGTGCCCGCATCGCTGACGTCGATGCTCAACTGTCCGAACAGCGCGGTATTCGCCGCCTCGAAGTCGCTCGTCAACGCGTCGTCGAGGCTGAGCGCGAAGCCGGACAACGGGTCGATGTAGACACCCTGGTTGAGCGTCGTCAGTTCTTCTTCAAGTTCCTGCAAGTAAACACCGAAGAGCCACTCCGTCGAATCGTTGAAAAGGCGGCCGCCGTCTGTCGAGGCAACGCGGAACTCCTGGCTCAGGGTTCGGCGATTGCGGTCATTGGCGGAAATGAAATCATAGGTGAACGGCGCCCATGCTTCCTCGTTGCCCCAATCCGCATCGAACGAGAAAACGATATCCGAATCCGCGGCCGAGGTGATCGAAGCGAACTCGTAACGGCTCGATCCGGACCAGGTTGCCTTGAGCGACGTACCGAAGCTTCGCTGCGCATCGCGGCCCGGATGGTCGGAGAGGACGGTCAGCGAGTTGTCGATCGCGAATGCGTCGTAGCCGTCGTCGATATCGGAGAGCATCGCGGTCAGTTTGAGCTGCCAGTCGTTCGAGGTCTCCCACAGCAGCTTGCCGCGGACGCTGGTTTCATCGCGGCCGTTCGTGTCGTCGCGATCGAGATAAGGGTTATCCCGGAACCCATCGCTTTCGTAATGATTGGCGCTGACGCGGAATTTCAGGGCGTCGCTGAGCGGTCCCCCGAACGCGATGCCTCCCGTCAGCGCATCGTCCTGCCCTGCCCCGGCCTGCACATGTCCTGACCATTCGTCCGTGGGATCGGTGCTTTGCACATAAATCAGGCCCGCCAGTGCGTTGGCACCGTAGCGGGTGCCCTGCGGGCCACGCAGGACGTCGATCTGCTCGATGTCGAACAAGGTCGCGATGGTGCCGATGCCGCTGAAGTCGATGTCGTCGACCAGGAAGCCGACCGACGGATTGGGCGCACCTTCATATTGTTCCAGTTCGCCGACGCCGCGAATCTGGAAGTAGCGCGCGCGATGGCCGTCGCCGGACCAGTTGAGGTTCGGGATGACGGACACCAGTTCCTCGAAGTGCTGTATGGCGAGCCGGTCGATTTCATTCCCGTCGAGTACGGTGACGCTCGACGGTAATTCGGCGGCCGGGCGTTCACGGAAATCGGCGGTGACGACGATCTCGTCGATTTCGTCGTCCGCAGGCGCAGCAACGGAAAAAATGGCAGAAAGCAAAGCGACCACCGAAGCAGTGACGCTTCGTCGCAGAAACTTCGAATGAAGCATTGGAGAATCCTCTTCCTACGCCGGTATTACCCGGGTCAGGTTCTAAGGGTTCCCGCTTCGCCACTGCACCTGCAGTAGCGCGGATCTCAGGCCGTCCTGTCGCTCCTTTGCATCCATCGGACGATGCGGAGCAGGCCACCCCTGTGGTGCGCATTACTATACCGAATTCTGGGCGGCGTGGCAGCCTGATCGAGGTCCACGCCGGAGGCTATGGCTCTTCCAGGCGGCGTATCAGGCTCGACGTATCCCAGCGGCTGCCGCCCATCTGCTCGATTTCCGCGTAGAAACCGTCGACGAGTTCCGTCAGTTCGAGACTTGCACCGTTTCGCCGTGCCTCCTCCAGCGCGATGTTGAGGTCCTTGCGCATCCACTCGACCGCGAAACCGAAGTCGAAGCGGTTTTCGTTCATCGTTTGCCAGCGATTTTCCATCTGCCAGGATTGCGCGGCACCCTTGGAAATCGCACCGATGACCGCTGCCACATCGAGGCCGGCGCGCTTGGCGAAATGCAGGCCTTCCGACAGCCCCTGGACCACGCCGGCAATGCAGATCTGGTTCACCATCTTGGCCATCTGGCCGGATCCGACCGGCCCGATCAGCGTGCAGGCCTTCGCGTACCTTTGCATGACGGGCAGGACGCGTTCGTAGACCGCCGGGTCACCGCCGACCATGATCGTCAACTGCCCGTTGATGGCGCCGGCCTGGCCGCCGGACAACGGTGCGTCGAGAAATCCCGCCCCGCGCTTCGCGGCGGCGTCGCAGACCTCGCGCGCGACGACGGCCGATGCAGTGGTATGGTCCACGAGCACCGCGCCCGATGCGATGCCTCGCAGCACGCCTTGTTCGCCGAGAAGGACGGACCTCACATCGTCGTCGTTGCCGACGCAGCAGAATACGATCTCTGCGTTCGCTGCGGCTTCGGCGGGTGTTTTCGCTTGCGTGCCGCCGTATTCATCTTTCCAGGCATCCGCAGTAGCCTGCGTGCGATTGTAAACGGTGACTTCGTGTCCTGACCGCGCCAGGTGGCCGGCCATCGGATATCCCATGACGCCGAGTCCAACGAAAGCTGCTTGCATTTTTGTGATCCTGCGGGGGAAAGCTGTGAGGGTAGCCGGATCGGCGGGTTCGGGCCACCGGGAAGCATGGCCCGTTGTGGTCCATTGACGGGGGTCGCCCGCATGGCGGGCGACCGTACGTCGATTGCGCCTGGACGTCAGGCGGCGCTTGCGCGCGACGACGCCGCGGAGGCCTGTGATTTCTTCTTGCGCGGATCGAGACCGATCGAGCGGGCGATGATCTCCCGCATGACTTCCGAGCTGCCGGCATAGATTCTCGACACACGGGCGTTCAGGTACATCCGGCAGATCGGATACTCGTCCATGTACCCGGCGCCGCCGTGCAATTGCACGCAGTTGTCCATGACACGCCCTTCCAGTTCACTGGTATAGAGCTTCGCCTTGGCGGCATTCTCGGCAGACAGTCGACCTTCGTTGTGCTCGATGACGCACTGGTCGACGAACGCCTGCGCCACGTCGATTTCGGTGCGCATGTCGGCCATCTTGAACCGTGAATTCTGGAAATCCGCGATCGCCTGTCCGAACGCCTTGCGTTCCCTGATGTAGTCCATCGTGAGATCGAACGCCGCGTCGGCGGCCGCAAGATAGCCCGCTGCTCCGAGCAGCCGCTCTTCGGCAAGAAAATGCATGAGCTGGTAGAAACCGCGATGGAGTTCGCCGAGCAGATTTTCTTTCGGAACCTTGACGTTGTTGAAGAAGAGTTCCGCGGTGTCCTGGCTCTTCAGGCCCATCTTCTTGAGATTCCTGCCGCGCTCGAAACCTTCCATGCCGCGCTCGACGACGAACAGGCTCAGTCCGTGCGGTTTGTCGGCTTGCGTTCTGGCAACAACGATGATCAGGTCCGCATTGATGCCGTTCGACGTGTACGTCTTGGAGCCGTTCAGGAGGAAGTAATCGCCCCTGTCGTCGGCGCGTGTGCGAATTCCCGACACGTCGCTGCCGGCGCCGGGCTCCGTAATCGCAACCGCCAGTATGTATTCGCCGGTCACGCATTTCGGCAGCCAGCGCGCTTTCTGCTCCTCGGTGCCGAGTTCCCCGATGTAAGGGCCGACCAGGCGATTGTGCAGGGTCATGAAGAAACCGGCATCGCCGTAGCGTGCGTTTTCCTCGATCAGTATCTGTTCGTAACGGAAGTCGGACACTCCCGATCCGCCGTATTTCTCGTCGGCCCACATCAGGAGCAGGCCTTGCTCCCCCGCTTTGCGGAAGGCCTCGCGATCGACGATCCCGGCCTCATGCCAGCGGTCGGCGTGCGGCTGAATCTCTTTCTTCATGAAACTGCGCACGGAGTTACGGAATATCTCGTGTTCTTCATCGAAAATTTTTCGCGTCATAGTCGTTACTCTGTGTGGAGTGCGGAGCCTAACCGCCCTTGAAAGTCGCTTTTCGTTTTTCGAAAAATGCAGCGACGCCTTCCGCACAGTCGTCGCTCTCGCGCAACTTGCGCTGCAGCGGCGCTTCCACGTCAAACGTGCTTGCCCAATCGTTGCCGGCCGCGTGACGCATCGCTTTTTTCGTCGCAGCAAGGGACAGCGGGGCGCGCTCCGCGAGTGTGTGGGCCCACGCGACCGCTTCGTTCAGCAGCTCGTCGGCCGGCACGGCCTTGTTCGCGAGTCCGAGCGCCACGCAACGGTCTGCGCTGATGCGTTCGGCTTCGATGCACAGCTGAAACGCCTGGCGGTAACCGAGCTGATGGACGAGCAGCCAGTTCAGGCCGCCGTCCGGAACCAGCGAAATGGTCGCAAAAGGCGACAACAGGAACGCGTTGTCGGCCATGACCAGCAGATCGCAGGCCAGTGCGTAAGACATGCCGATGCCGGCGGCAGAACCCCCGACTGCGGCAATCACGGGCTGGTCCATGTTCGCAATGCATTCGAAGACCGGCCGGTATTCGAGCTGCAAGAGCTGGTCCACCGTGCGGTCGCCGGAGAAGCCGTCCTTCAGGTCGGCGCCGGCGCTGAACGAGCGCCCTTCGCCGGTCAGTACGACGGCCCGCACGCTCTTGTCATTCGCGGCCCGCTGAAATGCCGCCAGGAGATCACGGCGCAGCACCGTGTTGAAGGAATTCATTGCATCCGGCCGGTGCAGCGTAATGATCGCAACCGCTTTATCGCGGCGGTATTTGACCGTTTCGAAATCGCTCATGACCTGTTCCTCATGCCACGCTCCTGTCTTTTGCATCTCCCGCGGATCGACCTGCCCCGGATCGACCATAGAACGTCTCGCCGCGAGCTGCCATCGATCGCAGGCTGGCCGGCACCTCGAAGCGCGGGCCGTAAGCCTCCGTCAAGCGGTCTGCCTCCTTGACGAACGTAGCCAGCCCGACGGTTTCGATGAACGAGATCGTGCCGCCGGTGTAGGGCGGGAATCCCCATCCGAACACGGAACCGACATCGGCATCGGCCGGATGCGTGACGACGTTTTCATCGAGGCAGCGCACCGTCTCGAGCGCCTGGGCATACAACAGGCGATTCCGAACTTCCTGTGGCTGGGGTTGCCGCTCCGCCAGGGGAAAGTGGCCTTTCAAGCCGAGCCAGAGCCGTTTTTCGCCCGACTTCGGATAATCGTAGAAGCCGGCGCCCGCGCGCTTGCCCTTGCGTCCGAGCTCTTCGACGAACAGGCGGATGACGTCATCGGCCGGAGACGTGACGTATTCTTTGCCCAGGTCGGCTTTGGTCTGTTCCGTGATGTGGTAGCTAAGCTCGAGCGACACCTCATCGGTGACGGCCAAGGGGCCGACCGGCATCCCGGCATGCTTCGCCACATTCTCGATCAGCGCCGGATTGATTCCTTCCGCGAGCATGTTGATGCCTTCACGGCTGAAGACGCTGAATACACGGCTGGTGTAAAAACCGCGGCCGTCGTTCACGACAATCGGTGTCTTGCGCAACTGCTGCACGTAATCGAGCGCCTGCGCGATCGCCGTGGCTTCGGTTTCTTCTCCGACGATGATTTCCACCAGCGGCATCTTGTCGACCGGCGAGAAAAAATGGATGCCGATGAACTGGTCGGGCCTCTTCGAAGCCTTCGCCAGGCCGGTAATGGGCAGTGTCGAAGTATTGGACGCGAAGATCGCATCCGGCGCCAATTGCGCCTCAGCTTTGGCGGTCACATCCGCCTTGATTGCGCGATCCTCGAACACTGCCTCGATCACCAGTTGCGAGCCTGTGAGCGCATCGTAAGCTGCAGTGGTCGAGATACGCTTGAGAATTGCATCCACCTCCGCCCGGGTCATCTGTTTCCTGTCGACTCGCTTTTGCAGCAACGAGCGGGAGTAATCCTTGCCCGATTCCGCCTTTTCCACGGTTGTGTCCAGCAGAACGACCTCCATCCCCGCGACGGCGGAGACGTAAGCGATACCGGCGCCCATCATCCCGGCCCCGAGCACGCTCAGTTTGCCGACCTCACGCTTCTCCGGTCCTTGCGGTCTGCGCGACAGTTTGTCCGCCGCACCTTTGCTGACGAACAGGGTGCGCATCATGTTGCGCGACACCGGGTTCATCAGCAGTGAGACAAAGTAGCGGGATTCGACATCCAGCGCCTTGTCCATCGGCAGCACGGTCCCTTCGTACACGGCCGACAGGATGGCGATTGGCGCCGGATAGTTGTGGTGGGTCATTTTCTGCACCAGCGCGGTACCGACCGTCAGGGTCTGGATGACGCCTGGGTTCATGAGCCCGGCGCCGCCCGGAACCTTGAAGTCCTTCCTGTCCCAGGGTTGCTCCGGATTACCGCCTGCCAACACCCACTTGCGCGCCGCTTTCACTTCTTTCCCGGGAGCCACCACCTCGTGAACGAAACCCAGTTCCAGCGCTTCGGCAGGCTTGACGTGCTTGCCTTGCGTGATCAACTGCAAGGCCGGCTCGATGCCGATCAGCCGGGGCAGCCGCTGCGTGCCGCCGCCGCCCGGCAGCAGCCCGACCTGTACCTCGGGCAGGCCCAACACGGAACCGGCTTTGTCGGCCGCGACGCGGTAGTGGCAAGCGAGACAGATTTCGAGACCGCCGCCGAGTGCGGTCCCGTTGATCGCCGCGGCCACCGGCTTGCCGCAGGTCTCCAGCCTCCGCAACGCCCGCTGCATTTCGCGGCACTCTTCGTACACCTGTTCCGCATCCGTGCGCTGATCGAACGTCTCGACAAGGCCATGCAGGTCTGCGCCGGCCATGAACGAGTCTTTCGCAGAAGTGATGACAGCGCCCTTCACGGCAGTATCCGTAACGATGCGATCGACTGCCTGAGACAGGTCGGTCAGGAACTCCGGGGTGATGACGTTCATCGACCGGTCCTGCACGTCGATGGAAACGATCGCGATGCCGTCAGTGTCGATCTTGAAATCAATCGTTTTCATGGTGCGCACCATCTGCAGGTTTCTCGTTTAGACGCGTTCGATGATCGTGGCAGTGCCCATGCCGCCGCCCACGCAAAGATTGACCAGCGCGGTGTTCAGGTCCCGCCGCTCCAGTTCGTCGAGTACGGTGCCGAGAATCATCGCACCGGTCGCGCCGAGCGGATGCCCCATTGCGATGGCGCCGCCATTGACGTTGAGTCTGTCGTGGTCCAGCTCGAGTTTCTGCATGTAACGCAACACGACCGAGGCGAACGCCTCGTTCAGCTCGAACAGGTCGATGTCCTTTTTGGTCATGCCGCAGCGCTTCAGCACTTTTTCGGCCGACGGAGCCGGACCGGTCAGCATGATGGTCGGGTCGCTGCCGATGGACGCGAAGCCCCGGATGCGTGCACGCGGCGTGAGGCCCAGTGCTTTTCCTGCTTCCTTGCTGCCCAGCAACACCACGGCCGAGCCGTCGACGATGCCGCTGGAATTGCCGCCCGTGTGCACGTGTTCGATGAATTCGACTTCCGGATACTTCTGCAGCGCAACGGCGTCGAAGCCCGCCTGTTCGCCGATGGTCGCGAAAGCCGGTTTCAGGCCGGCCAGGTCGTCCATGCGGGTGCCCGGCCGCAAGTGCTCGTCCCGGTCGAGCAAAGTTCTGCCCAAGCGGTCTTTGACGGGCGCGATCGATTTTGCGAAGTAACCGTCGTCCCAGGCGTGCGCAGCACGTTTCTGGCTTTCGACGGAGTAGGCGTCGACGTCTTCGCGCGAAAATCCGTACTTGGTCGCGATCAGGTCCGCGCCGATCCCTTGTGGCGCAAAATAGGTTTTGTACGCAACGGCGGGATCCGCGTGCATGGCCCCGGAATCGGAACCCATCGGTACTCTCGACATGCACTCGACGCCGCCGCCGATGGTCACGTCGGATTGTCCCGCCATAATCTGGGCCGCGGCCGTATTCACGGCTTCGAGTCCCGATGCGCAGAACCGGTTGAGCTGCTTGCCGGGCACGTTCTGGTCGTAGCCGGCGTTCAAGACCGCGGTGCGCGCGATGCAGCTGCCCTGCTCGCCGACCGGCGAGACGCAGCCGAACACGACGTCGTCGAGGCGGCTCGTGTCGAGTTCATTCCGCTCGCGCAGGCTGGCGAGCACCTGTGTCGCAAGTTCGATCGGCGTCACCTCATGCAGGGCGCCGCTGGTCTTGCCGCGGCCGCGCGGCGTTCGGACGTGGTCGTAAATGAATGCGTCTGTCATGGTGATGTCCTGTGCGTGACGTCCGACAAGAGCGAACTAACTGCTCAAGTGGGCGCCAGGGAAAGTTTCAGATGTGCTTTCATGCTTTCGTTGGCCTTGCAGAAATCGATCGAGGCCGGGTTGATGACCCAGAGGTACGTCATGCCGCCGATATAGGCGATATATTGCGCGGCGGCAATCTTCGGATCGGCGTCGGACCGGATCGTTCCGTTACGAATACCCGCCCGAATCCAGGCGGCGACGTCCTCCTGTTGCCGCTGATGGATGTTCACGGACGTCTCCCGATATTCCGACAGGGGACTCGCGGCGCCGCAATAGAGTATCTGCAGCACCCTTGCATCGCGCGGCGACTCGGAGACGAACTTCAGGAATGCATCCAGTGCCGCGCACATCGCCTCGATCCCGGTCTTGTCGCCGACGCCCTTTTTCAGGTACTCGAGCCAGCGGCGTGAAATCGATTTACAGACGGCGTCGAACAAACCTGCTTTCGAACCAAAACGGTAGGTTGCAAGGCCGCGGCTGTAGCCGGCTTTTTCGCCGATCGCCTGCAAGGTGGTCTTGTCGGTGCCGCGTTCGAGAATCAGCTCGATGGCGGCCTCCAGCATTGCTTTGTCGGAGATCGCCGTCCGCTCTGACTGGGTGAGGGACTGGGCGTCGGCGGCGGTTTGTTTGGCGTCTGCGGACACGGGGATGTGAGTACTTGTTGTCAACAAGCAAGTTAGCATACGCCGGTTGGAGGGAGGGCTCAAGGGTTTTTTAGAGGCGTCGCCCCAGGGTCGGGGCGACCCGGGCTGCTATTCCGTCGGACGTTTCGAATTGCGCGGCTGGCGCTTGTAGGTGCCGGTCGCGGTCGCGCACAGGCGCTTGTTCTGCGGGTCGAAGAGTTTCGACTGCGCAAAGAACATC
>JBOHZD010000150.1:0-3522 GCA_050738315.1 Woeseiaceae bacterium | reverse complement strand
TGCGACGCACTCGGCGCGGACCGGGTGCGTGCGGTGATGATGCCGTTCCGTTATACGAGCACGATGAGCCAGGAGGATGCGGCTGCACAGGCTGCGTCGCTCGGCGTCCGTTACGACGTGTTGCCGATCGAACCGATGTATGCGGCGACCGTGGGCCAGTTGCAAAAGGTCTTCGAGGGCCGCGAAGCGGATGTGACTGAAGAGAATATTCAGGCTCGGTGCCGCGGCATCCTCTTGATGGCGATCTCGAACAAGACGGGATACATGCTGCTGTCGACCGGCAACAAGAGTGAGATGGCGGTCGGTTACGCGACCTTGTACGGTGACATGGCGGGCGGCTTCGCGCCGATCAAGGATTGCAGCAAGACGCTGGTGTACCGGCTGGTGCATTACCGCAACTCGCTCGGGAAGGTCATCCCGGAGCGGGTGATCACCCGGCCGCCTTCGGCGGAACTGCGGCCGAACCAGCGTGACAGCGACTCGCTGCCGCCTTACGACGTGCTGGACGGCATTCTCGCGGCGTTCATCGAAGAGGATTTATCGGTGCACGAAATCATGCAGCGCGGCTTCGACCGCGAAACGGTCACGCGTGTGCTCGAACTCGTGAAACGCAACGAGTACAAACGGCGCCAGGCGCCGCCCGGCATCCGCATCAGCGGCCGGGCGTTCGGGCGGGACTGGCGCTACCCGATTACCTCGCGGTATACGTTTCCGGAGTAGGGGACGAGCACGGCGGGTGCAACGGCCGGTGAAGGGGCGGTTGTCTGCGGGCGACCCGCTCAACCCTCGCCCGGAAAATTACTCTGCAGCACCAGCCGGGTGTCCGCGGCGAGCTTGTCCATCCCCAGGCCTTCATACGCCTCGATCATGATCGACAGCGAATCCCGGTTGCCGGTCGCGCCGTTATGTTCTTCCAGTGAGCCTTTCGCGCGATTCAGCGCCGCGACGTAAGCCCCGCGCTCGAGATAAAACCGCGCGACGCTGTTCTCGTATCGCGCCAGCCGGTTCTTGAGAAATACCATGCGTTGCCTGGCGTCTTCGGCGTAAATACTGGCCGGATAGCGTTCCACCAGCTGCTTCAACAGCGAGAACGACAGCGCAGCGTCGCGCGGCGGACGATTATCGACTTCCTTGTTGAACCAACGCTCCAGGAATCCGGGATCGTCCTCGAAATAACACAGCGCCTTGATATAAAACGCATAGTCGACTCGCGGATGAATCGGGTTCTCGCGCATGAATTGATCCGCGAGGTCGACGGCCTGTTCCGGGCGATTGCTCTTGTAGTAGGCGTACATCAGCTCCAGCTGGATCTGCTTGGACAAATCGCTGAATGGAAAGCGGGCCTGCAGCGCCTCGTAAATCGGTATGGCGCGGCGGTAATTCTGGCTTTGCATCGCATTCTGCGCCGTCTCATAGGCTTTGGTGACGTCCTTCAGCAGCGCATCTTCCTTTTCTTCGCTCCCGGCACAGCCGGTCATCGCAACGAGGCCGACCAGGGCGGCTGCGCACAGCAGCGAACGAGCGAATGAAATGAGCTTTTGATTCATAGTGTCGCGGTTGTACCAGGGAGTGCGGGCTCTTACAGGGCGTCGAGTATACCGTAAACTGCGTTTTGCCCGACGCGCCCCCGGACCCTCATGACCGAAGAAGCACGAGAACTGACGATTCCACAGGACCTGGCCGGTGAGCGCCTGGACCGGGCACTGGCGCGCATGTTGCCGGAATATTCGAGGGTCCGGTTGCAGGAATGGATCCGGGCGGGCTTCGTGTCTCTCGACGGCCGCCCGATGCGTCCGCGGGATCTCGTATCCGGAGGCGAATCCGTCGTGCTGCGGCCACAGGAGACGCTCGCCGTTGTCAGCGAACCGGAAGCGATCAGCCTCGAGGTCGTGTTCGAGGACGCAGAGCTTCTGGTTGTCGACAAACCCGCCGGACTCGTGGTGCATCCCGGCGCGGGGAATCCGCGCGGCACGCTGATGAACGGCTTGTTGCACCGTCATCCGCCGCTGGCCGAACTGCCTCGAGCGGGGATCGTGCATCGCCTGGACAAGGAAACCAGCGGCCTGCTGCTGGTCGCGAAGACCCTGCAATCGCACACCGCCCTGGTGCGCCTGATGAGCGAGCGCGCCATCTCGCGGCATTACGAGGCGATTTGCACCGGTGTCTTGACAGGAGGCGGAACCATCGACGCGCCGATCGGCCGTCACCCGGTCGATCGCCTGAAAATGAGCGTCCGCCGGTCCGGCAAGCCGGCGGTGACGCACTACCGGGTGTTGCGACGATTTGCCGCGCACACATATATAAGTGTAAAACTCGAAAGCGGCCGCACACATCAGATACGAGTGCACCTGGCCCATCGTGGCCACCCGCTCCTTGGCGATCCGGTCTACGGCGGGCGGCTGGCGATCCCGGCGGGCGCAAGCGACACCCTGCAACAGGCGCTCCGCAATTTCAGGCGGCAGGCGTTGCACGCGGCGCGGCTGGAGTTGACCTACAGAGAGATGCCGATGAAATTCGAAGCACCTCTTCCGCCGGATTTCCAGGAATTGCTGGCGGCACTGGCGGGGCAGTGACGGAGGTTCGCTGGATGCGCGCGGACTGGCCGGCACCGCCGGGTGTCGTCGCGGGCACGACGCTGCGGCAGGGCGGTGCCAGTTCCGGGCCTTACGCGTCGCTCAACCTCGGCGCACATGTCGGCGACGATGCCGACGCCGTCCGCACCAATCGCAGGCTTTTTCGGGAAGCCTGCCGCCTGCCGGCCGAACCCCTGTGGCTGAACCAGGTCCACGGCACGGACGTCGCGACCGCTGGAGCGGAGCTTCTGACTCCGACAGCGGATGCAAGGGTCGAACGCCGTCCCAATGTCGTCTGCGCCGTGCTGACCGCGGATTGCCTGCCGGTCGTGTTTGCGTCCGCACCGGGCGATGAGATCGCGGTTGCGCATGCGGGCTGGCGGGGGCTCTGCAACGGCATCCTCGAAGCGACCGCCGCTGAAATGCGCGCCGTGCCGGAGCAGTTACTGGCGTGGCTCGGTCCCGCCATCTCGCAGCGGGCCTTCGAGGTTGGCGGCGAGGTCAGGGACGATTTTCTACGGCTCGACGAGGCTGCCGGGGAGCATTTCAGCGAAAACGAACGCGGCCGCTGGCAGGCCGATCTTTACGGCCTCGCTCGCATGCGGCTTGAAAACTGCGGCATCGGAGATATCTCTGGCGGCGACCACTGCACTTTCGGCGCGCCGGACGACTATTTTTCCTACCGGCGCGACGCCCCCTGCGGGCGTATGGCGACTTTTGTGTTTCGGGAGGAGCCTTGACGGTGGAACCCCGCCGAATAGTCCTTGAAATCAGCGGTTTCGGCGCAATTTATGGTTGGGATCCCCGGCACCGATCAACTATTTTTATGAGCGGGTACAGCGATGCGAATGGATAAACTGACCAGCAAACTGCAAATGGCCCTGGCCGAAGCCCAGTCGCTCGCCGTCGGCCAGGACCATCAGTTCATCGAACCGGCGCACCTGATGGT
>JBOHZD010000149.1:0-14836 GCA_050738315.1 Woeseiaceae bacterium | reverse complement strand
ACTCGACCGTATCGCCCCGCGCAAACAGCGTGTGATCCCCCTTGATCGCATCGCCGATGAGCCGCTCGTACGCACTCATGTGGTCGCGCGGATCGTCGTGCACCACCAGTTCGACATTCTCGCCCTCCATGACGGTGCCGGGCTTCTTGTAGAGTGCACCGAGCGCGATGCCAATGCGTGACGGGCCGAGTCGAAAGCGAAAGTAATTGGGAGCGCACATCGGAGCTCCGTCGAACACGGTCGGAGCAGGCTTGAGTTCGACCACGACCTCGGTCACGGTAACCGGCAGGCGTTTGCCGGCACGAATGAAAAACGGCACGCCGCGCCAGCGGTCGGAATCGATCTGCAGCCGCATCGCGGCGTAGGTTTCGACCTCGGAGTCGGCCGCGACGCCTTTCTCGTCGCGGTAGCCGGCATATTGCCCACGCACCAGTGTGTCGGCCGACAGCGGTTGCACGCGGCTCAATAGGTCTGCCTTCGCGTCGCGCAGCGCGTCGGCGGACACGGTGGCGGGCGGCTCCATCGCCAGGTGCGCCACCACCTGCAACAAGTGGTTCTGCACGACGTCGCGAATTGCGCCGACTTCGTCATAAAACCGGCCCCGGCCTTCGACGCCGAATTTTTCCGCCATCGTCACGTGAACGGCGGCGACATGATCGCAGTTCCAGATCGGCTCGAGGAAGGAATTGGCAAAGCGGAAATACAGAAGATTCTGTACCGGCTCCTTGCCCAGGTAGTGATCGATGCGGAAGATCGCGGACTCGTCGAACACGTCGTGGAGCGTATGGGTGAGCGAGCGGGCCGATTCGAGGTCGCGCCCGAACGGTTTCTCCACCACCACCCGGGCCTGGCCGCCGGCGCAACGGGCGGCGTGCAGGTTCTGCACGACGGTCGCGAACATATCGGGCGGAATCGCCAGGTAGAAGAGCGGCGACTGCGAGGGCCCGAGCGCCGTACGCAGCTGTTCGAAGGTATGGGGATCGGCATAATCACCGTCGACGTAGTCGAGGAGGTCCAGGAGCTGCCCAGTCGCCTTGTCGTCCCGCACCCCGTGCTCCGCGATGCTGCTTTCGACGCGCTCGCGCAGGTAATCCAGCGTCTTGCCGCCACGTGCCGTGCCGACGATCGGCAGCGACAATCCCTGGTTGCGCACCAGCGCCTGCAATGCCGGATAGATCTTTTTGTAGGCCAGATCCCCGGTCGCGCCGAACAGCACCAGCGCATCGGCATTGCGGGCGTTCATCGCTCTTCGTGCCCGCCGAACTCACGGCGCATGGCGGAGAGGATCTTGTTCGCGAAATCGTCCCGGTGTCTGGAGCTGAAGCGCGCAAAAAGAGCGGCGGCAAGGACGGGCATCGGGACCGCGGCATCGATCGCAGCCTGCACCGTCCAGCGCCCTTCACCGGAATCCGACACCTCGCCGCGCAAGTCGCGGAGCCCGGGATCGTCCGCCAGCGCCTCTGCCGTCAGGTCGAGGAGCCAGGACCGGACGACACTGCCGTGCCGCCAAAGCTCGGAAATCGCCGCTGTATCCAGTTCATATTGCAGCGCTGCCGCGTCGCGCAGCGGGGTGGTCTCCGCATCCACTGCGTGCTCGGCGTCGCCGGCGTCGGCGTGCCGCAGCAGATTGAACCCTTCCGCGTACGCCGCCATCATGCCGTACTCGATCCCGTTGTGAACCATCTTCACGAAGTGTCCGGCGCCGCTTGGCCCACAGTAGAGAAATCCGTTCTCCGGGCGATCGACGGCATCGCGGTCCGAACGACCGTTTGCGGGCGCGAGCGTTGCAAACAAAGGCGCGAGGCGCGCGGCGATCGCCTTCTCGCCCCCGATCATCTGGCAATAACCTTCTTTCAGGCCGAAGATGCCGCCGCTGACACCGACGTCGACGTAATGAATGCCGGCCGCGGACAACGCGCCGGCACGATCGATCGCGTCACGATAGTGAGAATTGCCGCCGTCGAGCAGGATGTCGCCGTCGGCCAGGTGCGGCCGCACATCGGCAATCACGTGTTCGACTGCCGCGACCGGAACCATCATCCAGACGATGCGCGGGGCGGACAGACCGTCGACGAGTTCGGCAACGGAAGCCGCGCCTGTCGCACCTTTGGCAACGACTTCTCGGACAGTGGATTCGTTGCGATCGTATACAACGCACTCGTGGCCGCCGCGGAGGAGCCGTTCCGTCATGTTGGCTCCCATCCGGCCGAGTCCGATCATTCCAATCCGCATTTCGCTCGTCTCCTTTCAATAGATCTGCGATGACATTATGCCGCCGTCGACAACCAGATTGTGGCCGGTGATCCAGCGTGCGGCGGGGGAGGCGAGAAAGAGACAGGCGTCCGCGACATCGTCCGGCTGCCCCAGCCGCGGCAGCGGCGCCTGGCTCAACCAGCGCGCGACGCCGTCGGGCCATTGTTCTTCGATGCCGGGCCGGGCGATGAGTCCGGGTGATACCGCGTTGACACGGATGTTATACCGGCCGAGTTCCTGCGCGGCGGAACGGGTCAGCATAAGGACGGCGGCCTTGGCGCTGTTGTAATGACTGTGATCAGGGCCCGGGCTCAATCCCGCAATCGAACCGAGATTGATGATCGCGCCGCCGCCGTTCTCCTTCATGTGCCGCGCGCTGGCCTGGGTGCACAGGAAAGCGGTTTCGACGTTCGATCGATACATGTCGCGCCATTCGGATTCGCTCATGTCGAGCAGCGGCCGATTGGGAAACTCGCCTGCGTTGTTGATTGCGATGTCCAGCGCACCGTATGCCTGCAAAGTTTGCGCGATCAGCTCGTCGACGCCTGCTGTTGCCGCCAGCTCGGCCTGTACGGCGACAGCCGTGCCGCCTTCACCGATGATGGTATCGACGACCTCCGCAGCCAGGTCCGCGCGGCTGCGGAAATGGACGACGACTTTTGCACCTGCTTCCGCGAACCGTTGCGCAATGCCGGCGCCGATTCCCTGGCTCGCTCCCGTGACGATCGCCACTTTTTCGGAGAGATCGAGCAATTCACGTGAACCGGGAATGTTCAACGTCGCTTCCTTTTGAGCTACCGGACACTATAATTGCGCCGCAGCCGCAGACAGTCAAATGAGCCAAAGTACATGCCTATCGAAAACATCATCGGCGACTACAGGTCTTTCTGGCGGCGATTCGTCCCGTATGACGCGCTCACTCGATGAAGTCCCGGTTCCATTTCCATCGTTTCGATCGGCTGCCGCCCTATGTATTCGCCGAGGTCACCGCATTGATGCTGGAGGCAAGGCGCGCAGGCAGGGATGTGGTCGATCTGGGGATGGGCAATCCCGACCTGCCGACGCCGCCGCACATCGTCAACAAGATTCGCGAGGTCGCGGAGAATCCGCGCACGCATCGCTATTCGAGTTCCCGCGGCATCCCGAATCTGCGGGCAGCGATCTGCGACTGGTACGCACGCCGCTACGACGTGGATCTCGATCCCGACGACGAAGCCATCGCACTGATCGGCTCGAAAGAGGGGCTGGCGCATTTCGTATTGATGACCGTGGGACCAGGCGATGTCGTGTTATGTCCCGACCCGGGTTACCCGATCCATCAGTACTCGGTCACGATTGCGGGCGGCGAGTTGAAGACGTTGCCGCTCACGGATACCGAAGAATTCATGGCCGCGCTCGAGCGTGCGATTCCGGAAATCCGGCCGAAACTGCTCATCCTGTCGTTCCCACACAATCCCACCACGAACGTCGCATCGCCTGAGCTCTTTGCGCGTATCGTGGAACTGGCGAGGGAACACCGGGTCATGATCCTGCACGATCTCGCCTATGCGGAGCTTGCGTTCGACGGCTATCGCCCGCCGAGCATCCTGCAGGTGCCGGGTGCCGCGGAGGTGGCGATCGAATTCACGTCGCTTTCGAAAAGCCATTCGATGGCGGGCTGGCGCGTCGGCTTCGCCTGCGGCAATGCCGAGATGATCCAGGCACTCGCGCGGATGAAAAGTTATCTCGATTACGGCATCCCGACACCCATACAGGTCGGCGCGATCGAGGCGTTGCGCGGACCACAGGACTGTGTCGCCGAGCATGCCAGAACGTACGAAGCGCGGCGCAACCGCCTGATCGACGGACTCGCGGCCACCGGTGGCGGTCAATGGAGGATCGAAAAACCGAAGGCGACGATGTTCGTGTGGGCAAAAATTCCTGACTCGCATCGGCAACTCGGCTCGCTGGAATTCTCGAAGCGCTTGCTGCACGGCGCCAACGTCGCAGTCTCGCCGGGGATCGGCTTCGGCAAGTCGGGAGACGGGCACGTTCGATTCTCGCTGGTCGAAAACGAGCATCGGATTCGCCAGGCCGTGCGCAGCATCAGGCGTTTACTGGCAGCCCCTGCCCCCTAGTCAGGCGACCCGGTTACGTCCGGCGTGCTTGGCGCGATACATCTGTGCGTCGGCTGCCTGCAGCAATTCCGCGGTCTCGGCGGAGCCGTTCCACTGGGACAGGCCGATGCTGAGCGTCACGGCCAGGCCCGGATGCACGGCGCCCCAATCATGGGATTCCACAGCGTGGCGCAGGTTCTCGCAAAAGCTGATCGCTGCAATGCGTGTCATGCCGGGCAGGATCAGCGCAAATTCCTCACCGCCGATGCGAGCGACGAGGTCCGTGGAACGACACAGTTGCCGCATCAGCATCGCGCTCTGACGCAGCACTTCGTCGCCCACGGCATGACCCAGCCGGTCGTTCACGATTTTGAAATGATCCAGGTCGGCAACGGCCAGTGTGAGCGGCTGGCCCACCGACAGTGCGACTTCGATCTCGGCGTCGAGGCGCTGGCTGAAATGACGGCGATTCGCGATGCCGGTGAGCGGGTCTTCCTGCGACTCGCGTTCCAGCGCGCGACTGCGCTCGCGCAGCGCGGTGATCAGGCGCTCCTTCTCGCGGTTGGCCTGTTCCAGATCGTCCGTGCGCTCGGCGACGCGCTCCTCGAGATGCTTGCGGTATCGCTCCAGATCCTCGAACGCGCGGGCGTCCGCGACGGCTGCGGCAACCTGCTCGGCGAGCTGCTGCATCAGGTGCAGATCGGCGCGTGACCAGGCACCCGGCTGTGCATGCTGGATGCTGAGCACACCGATCACCGCGCCGTCTTCGATCAATGGCACCGCGATGAGCGAGCCGGATTCCCTGTCCCCGGGTTCAGCGCGATGACGTAGCTCGTCCGGAGCGATTGCCCAATCGTCGATCAGCACGGCCTGGCCCCGTTCCACCACCCAACCCAACAAGCCGGAGTTGAGGCGCCTGGGACCGCCGGGCCGGCGTTGCCCGTTGCGCTCATGCACCCGCACGTCGAGCATCTGCGCATCGTGGTTGACGAGGGCAAGTTGGAACTCGGCGAAGCGAAAAAGGGCGCGAGTTTCGGTGAGAATCCGGTTGCCGAGCTCATCGATGCGGCGCGCGCCATGCAGTGCCTTGCGCGCCGAGGACAGAATTTCCAGCGGCGCATTCTGGCTGGCCGCGGCGCCCAACGCGCGGTCGACCTGGTTGAAACTGATCACGAACACGCCCATCAGTGCGGCGAAGAGTCCGAAGGCGGCCGGCGAGCCCGAGTTATAAAGGAGTGCGGCCAACACGCCCGCGGGTACGAAGATCAGGTCGATCAGTGAGTAGATGGGCTTGATCAGCCTGCGCACGTCGCGCCCGTCGAGCCAGAAGTACAACGTCAGGAGGGACACGTTGACTCCCTGCACCGTCATTGCCATGACCGTCAAAGGCCATATATCGCCTCGCTCGAGACTTCGCAGCGGATGCTCGCCGCCCGCCGCCAGGTAAGCCTCACCGGCAAGGAGCAGCATCAGGGCAGTCATCGAAGCATTGTGAATGCCGCGAAGCACGGCCACCCGCAACGATCCCTGGCTGTAATCACGGTTGAAGAGCGGCCACACCAGGGAGCCGATGCCACAAAGCGCTGCGGCGACCGGCGGACTCAACACGAGGAGCAGGCCGATCTGCGGCAGCCGCTCCATGGATGCCAGGCCCACCCGTGGCACCGGCAGGCCGAACTGCCAGACGAAGAGGCAGGCGGCGACACAAAGCGCTGCGACCCAGAGCGGGGGAAAGTCCGCGCCCGTCGGCAGATCCACGACCAGCCACGACGACGCTGCCAGTGCAAGCAGCAGCGAGTACAGAACCAATGCACGGTAGCGGGGAGTCATTACATGAAGTGTACGTGCAATGCAGGACCCGAACAGTGAACTCGATCGAGCCCAATTGGCGGGAAGGGCCGGAGATCGCCCCGAAACGGCTGGCGTGCGACGATGAAGGGTCAGGACTCGCGACCCGTGCACGAGTTATGTAAAGTGATGCGCCCTCCGGAACGGATTCAAGTAACCAATCAGGATCACCGATGAAACGTCTTGTCGTGTCGCTGTTCGTCGCCTTATTTCTGTGCGGCTCGGCCCATGCCGCGCAGGAAAACCGGTTCGACTATTTCGAAGCCAATCGGGAAATGATACGCCGCGGCGTGCAGGCGGTGCTCATGTGTAACGGGCTCTTTACATCCGAACGAAACCTGGACCAGGTGTTCGAGCAGGAACTCGCATACCTCGACGACCCGCTCGGTACGGCCGATGGCGGCGATTATTCCGTCGATCTTGCCTTGCGGGCGGTGGCGATCGGCACCGCCGACAACCCGCCGATCATGCGTGCCGCCTTCCGCGAGGGTCTGGGCTGCGTAATCCTCGCGCCGGACCAGACCTGGGACGACATCGAGACGCTGCCGCGACTGGACTTACCGCCGCCTGATGAAAATCCTGCCGGCATTCCCTGGCCGAACGGCGATCGGGTCGAAGCTCCTGCGCTGGATGGCAATGTCGACGTCGCGGCGCTCGAGGCTGCCTCCGAATGGGCGTTGCATCGCAAATCGCCGGAACAGGTTACGTTGAGCTTGCTGGTCGTGCACGACGGCGAGATCGTCCACGAACGGTATGCCCCGGGCATCGACATGACGACGCGCACCCGCACCTGGTCCACGGCGAAAAGCATCGCGGTGACGCTCATCGGCATGCTGGTCGACGACGGGCGACTCGACCTGGACGAGGCGCTCGATTTCGCATGGCTGCCCGAGGTTGCATCGACGCAAGGCGATCCACGGGACGCCATCACGCTGCGCCATGTCCTGAACATGTCGAGCGGTCTCTACCCTGTGGATGATTTCGACATGGAATACGCGACCGGTTCGGGACTGGCGTACTGGGCCGGAGCGAGCTCCGTCGAGGGCGCCCGTAACCGCGGCCTGATCCGCGAGCCCGGCACGTTCTGGGATTACGAGAATTACGACACGCTGCTGGCGGTATACGCCATGAAGCGCGCGCTGGGAGACCGGCAGACGTACCTGGAGTTTCCGCGCAAAGCGTTACTCGATCGCATCGGCATGCGCAACACCTTATTGAGCGTCGATCGCTTCGGCGACTTCATCATGAGCAGCCAGGTCTACACCAACGCCCGGGACCTGGCACGGTTCGGGCTCCTGTACCTGAATGAAGGCGTGTGGGATGGAGAGCGGTTGCTATCGCGGGAATGGATCGACTTCGTGCGCGCGCCTGCGCCGGCGACCCGTGAAACCGGCAACTTCTACGGGGGCCAGTGGTGGCTCGTGCCTGATGAGCGCAAGGACGTGCCGAAGGATGCCTATTCGACGGCGGGCAATCGCGGGCAGTACGTCATCGTCGTGCCGTCGCACGACCTGGTGATCGTGCGTCGCGGACTCGACTACGGTGAGCAGGGTTTCGATCGCTGGGATCTGTTGCGCGAAGTGCTGAAGGCATTCCCTGCCGGATGAAGCGCTGCGCCGGCCATTACTCCATGGTCAGACGAGCGACTCTTCCACCTTGTCCGGCTGCCCAGATGCTGCCATCTTTCGAGACCGACAAGGTATGGTAGCCGTTGCCCTCGATGCGCTGCCAGGTATTGCCGCCGTCGTTGCTGTAGTAGCCCGCCTTCGGCCCGACCGAAATCAGCTTGTTCCTGGTAAGGTACCGAACGGCTGACTGAAAGATTGGAAAATCCTCGGTTAGTTGCCAGCTCTGACCGCCGTCCTCTGTAAGAATCACGTTGTCTACGCCTTCGCCTTCCTTCGAGTAATCTCCACCCACGGCCACGCCGGTCGTTTCATCGACGAATGCCAAAGAGAAAATCCCCTGCGATTGACCTCCCTGGATCATGGGCGTACTGACGACGTTCCAGGTCGCGCCTTTATCGTTGGACCAGGTGACTCTCGAACCGCCGAATGCCGAGCTGATCCATACGGAGTTTCCGTTGACGGCAAGATGGTTGCCGCTGGCCGCAAATCCACCGGATTCCCCTTCGTGCAAAGCGGGCAACAAACCCGGGTCGATGCGCCGCCAGGTATCGCCGCCATCGACTGTTTTCAGGAAATACATTTCGCTATTGACAGGGTCCGAACCCAGAATGCCTTCTTCCTCATTCCAGAACGCAATGCCGTCGAAGAATCCCTGTTCGAAAGGATTCTCGAAGACTTGAGTCCAGCTTTTGCCGCGATCCGAGGTTTTGAAAACTCCGGATTTGTCGCCCAGGCCGGCACTCATCACGACAACTTCATCGATTGACAGGACTTCTACATCGCGGAAGTCCAGGCGGTCTGTTTCCGGAATCGTAATCTGCTCCCAGGTTTGTCCACCATTTTCGGTCTTGTAGATAGTTCCCTCCGAGCCGGTTGTCCAGATCACCTGGTCATTGAGCACGGAGATGCCTCGCAGTGACGCAGTTTGCTCGAAGGTATGTTCGATCCACCCGTACTCGCTGCCTGATGGCTCACAACCCAAAAAAACGGCAGCAAATACCAGGCAATATTTTCTCATTGCTGTAATACGAGTGTACATGCCAACCGCCTTATCAAATCATTTTAGCTGATCGGGCCGGATCGGTGACGTGCCAGTTAAAGGCGTTGCATGTTCTTTCAGAATTCCCTTTTGACTCGCTTTATTCTTCGTGGGTCCGTCGCGTGACAGCCTCGCTCTGAGGATAAATTTGAACTGTGGATCATGCTCGGTGGGAAAAGGTTCTTTGCCCCAAGATGCATAAGCATATTTTCCTCTGCCCCGGAGGTATAGAGAAAACAGTGTTGATGGGCTTCCGGATAACCCAGGGACATCAAAACGACGTGCAGGATCTCGTGGCCCAACTGCCCGAAAAATCCACCCGTCGGCAGCGACTTATATCCGCTCGTCGGATCGATCGTATAGTAGGTTTCCAGGACGCTTGGCCTGAGCTGGATGACGTTTGAATCGGTGTAGGTATACCCATAGTAGCTCTTATAGGCTGCACGGTACTTGGCAACGCCCCATTCTTCCTTCAGTTGCAATGCAAGCAGCTCGGGATAATTCTCTGACGCCTCTTGAAGAAAGGGAACGACGTAAACATCGATGCTTCGAACATCCGCGCCAACAAGGCAATTGATATAGGCGAGTAGCTCCTTGACGTCGCCTTCGTGGCTTTTAATCAAATGATAATCGGTGTCGCTGTGAAATTTGATTTCCAGGTGATCAGTTTTAAGGTTGGCCCTGGAGCACGGTTCAAAAGGCGCTTGAATCGTATCTCCTGTCAGTTCGTGGCCGGCAAAGGCGTCGGCACAAACCCCTGAAAGAACCAGGATAGCAAGAAGACGCTCGGCGAGTGACATTGGTCGCGACCCTTGAAGACAATGGCCGACCCTTTTTTAGCTCTCCAGCGAGTTTCTCGCGATCTTCCGACTTCCATTCTGTGACCCGTCTCTCGTTGAACCAGGAACTCATATGCCACGTGTCGCACTTGCTGCCGCCGATGTACTGCCTGGCAAAGTTGGAGCGCTCGAGATCCGCCTCGACGAGGTCGAACCCGCCTGGCCGCTGATTCAGATTGCGGAAACCATTCTTCCGCTGTTCGATCTCGATGCTGCCGTGCGACTTCTGGTTGTGGTGCTGGCCATAGGCTTCCTGCCGGCACTCGCATTCGCGTGGGCCTTTCAACTCACCCCGGAGGGCCTCAAGCGCGAAGAGGCGGCGTGGGGTTGGGGCGATACGTGATACAAACCAACACCAACCGGCTGTCACTGACGGCGGGTGTGGTCGGCACGCGCGAATCGTTCATCGGCGACACCGACATTACGGTCAATGCCGAAGGCTTGGTTCCAGATCCGCGGTAACGTCGGCGAACTCCCGCTCGAACCGCCCTCGCCGGCAACGCCGATGGCGTTCTGCTCCTCGACGCGCGCAACCGGCTCCAGCAGATATGAGAACCACTAAACGAGCGATACTTTCTTGACGCTGTCGTTCTTATATAAGGAGAGATGAGTCCGCGCCGTGATATTGGTCGAAGAAAATTCCGAGGATTCGTCTGAAATGACGCTTGCTCAGGACAAGCCTGTGATCCAGGCATTGCCGGCGAATCGAGCCGATGACACGTTCGACCTACGGATTCTGCCAAGGCGGATGAGCGATTGTGAACACGGGCTCGATTGTAATATTGTTGAATCGACTGCAGATCCGGACTCCCCAGAATGGGTCGTGATCTGGAAACTCCCGCCGGATGGTCCCTATGAGTTGTTCAACGAATGGATGCGAGAGCGGCAGGCCCCATGCGCTACCGTAGCCGAAGTATTCCCCGTCTCAAGTAGCTTCTTGCTGGTGAAGGAAACACGCGGTGTCCTGCCGGTCTTCACAGCCATCTTTACTAAATAGTCGATCGAAAACTCATCGATCTTGCCGCGAAGAATCTTGCTGATCTTGGGCTGTGGTATGTCAAAGTATTTCGCTGCCCTGGTTTGCGTCAGATTCTTTCGACGAACAAACTTTTCGATCTCGACCGCCAGATCGACGCGCATGGCCAGCGCCACAGCCTCCTCATCGCTAAAGCCGAGGTCTTTGAAAACATTACCTTTGGTAACCTTGCTTTCCATAATTCAATCTCCGTTTCTCATTTTCGGTTGAAAGCCTTTAATCGCTCCTTTGCTATGTTGATGTCTGTCTTCGCCGTGGTCCTGCTTTTCTTGATAAACGAGTGGAGCACGACGATATCGTCACCTTTCGGAATGACGTAAACGGTTCGAAACTGGTTGTCGCGATCCTTGGCACGCAGTTCGCGGACACCTGGCCCAATGGTTTTTACGGGTTTGGAATCCAGCGGCAATTCACCGATTTGAAGCCGGCGGAGATCGCTGCCCAGATCAACGCGGACGGACTTCGGAAACTGCTGCAGTACGCTCAGAGAGTCGCCCAACCAGATGACATCCTTTTCCTGCCTGTCCATGGAGCAAGCAGTCTAGACCAAAAAAGGTATAATTGTCAACCAGTGCGAATAGAATCCCTAACAGGATGAGTGGACCAACGATCTCGGCTTGACAAGGGCTCTGTATCCGGCAGGACGCCGATGAGGATATCGACAACAGCCATGAGCGCTGCCCGGCCCGGTAGTGCTCTACTGGTGTACCAGTAAGCCGCTAAAAATACAGGGGAAACCTGGTCGGGGTGAGAGGATTTGAACCTCCGGCCCCTGCCTCCCGAAAACGGTTTTTGAAGCGCAAGTAATTGTTTTAGTTCATAGTCCGGCGCAGGACGCCCGTTGCAACTGCATTACTCATCACGACCGTGCAAGGCTGTGTCACACGATTCTCACACGGTCTCTTCGGCGCATATCGACAGTGCCGCTTGGCAGCGCTAGGTGCCGAGCATGGCTCTCACGTCCTTCATCAGAATCATCAGCGTGCGGTCGTCGTTCGGCGAAGGCGCAAAATCGAAATGCTCATAGAAGCGGACGGCATCTTCGTCGATGGCGTGTACGATAATCGCCCGGCCCGCGATAGCGATGGCGGCGTTGATGGCCCGTTGAAATGCGTCTTTGAGTAACGCGGCGCCCAACCCTTTGCCGTGTTCGTGCACATCGATCGCCAGCCTGGCGAGTAAGATTACGGGTATGTCCGCATGTCCCGCGATCCCTTTGAGGATTCTGGGAATGACGGATTCTCGTTCGATGCTGCCGGGGCAGAGCGAGTAGTAGCCGATGACCCGGTTATCGACGTGAACAACATACGTTTGCGTCATGCCGGCACCTTGATTCATGCGCGCATAACGGCGAAGCCAGTCCGTCAAGGCCGGCTTCCCGCAGTCGAACTGATCCAAGGAGTGATAGCGGGCAAGCGGTTCGGGGCCGACAATCAACCGGCTTCGCGCTCGGCTGCCTCGGCCGTCTGATGGGCCGTATCGTCACGACCTTGCTGCTCCAACGCACTGGGCTCACTGAGCAAGCGCCGCATACGAGGAAGATTCTTGGGCGGCGCTTCCAGCGCCTTAAGAAAGACGTCGTAGGTGCGGGCATCAAAACTCAGGCGTGTGCGATCCATGAGCCGCTGATCCGCGATAGTCAACGCGCTCGTCAGGATGTAGTCCGTCAGGCTGCGCTCATTGCCGATTTCAACGGCCGCACGAATCTTGGCCACCTGCTCCGGCGTGGCCCGCAAATTGAATCGTTCTGTGGCTCGTGCAGTCATGGGGTATCTCTGTTGTGCGTATATTGTACGTACAGATTCAAACTCAAGGCAAGTGCAGTGGTTCACGCTTTTGGCATTGACAAAAAATTGTTTTTAAATCAGTAGATTGAAGCACTATTGCCAGGGCCACAAGATTGCAGTGAATGATCCCGTCTGAGTGCCATTGGGAAATCGAGGATTTTCGCTGGCTTCGCGAGCCAATAGTGGTTAATAAGGTTGATCTGATCTATCCAGTTTGACACTTGCTGCCTGCCCGCCCGGGATTTCACTATGAATTAATCAAGGGTTCGTCATTTTATGTCCTTTAAGAAGTCAAAATCTGCCGCGTCGGCACCATCGACGCCACTTGGCCTCCTTCCGCTCCTTACCCGCAGGTCCATTCCAGATGCGATGTCACACCAGAAGGAGATGTTGGCTGCCTATTCCAAGGACATGGTCGATAAGCCTGATGTCGCCATGCAGCTGCCAACGGGCAGCGGTAAGACCTTAGTCGGCTTGTTGATCGCCGAGTGGCGCAGGCGCAAGTTCAAGGATCGCGTCGTCTATCTCTGTCCAACACGCCAACTTGTCCACCAAACGGTCGCGCAGGCTGAGCAAAAATACGGAATTGACGCAATAGCCTTCACAGGATCGAAGCACGCCTATACGCCGGATGACATATCGGATTATACGACGGGCGCTAAGTTGGCAGTTACCACATATTCAAGCCTTTTCAACTCCTATCCTTTCTTTAGCAACCCTGACACGATCATTCTCGATGATACTCATGCAGCAGAAAATTATGTCGCCAAGATGTGGTCGCTTGAAATTCCGTCCGAAGACGGCCCGCTCTCACGACTTCATACAGCGCTGGCAGGTGTGCTCAAGCCGCACATCACTTCGCAATCCTATGCCCGCCTCGTCGGGGATTGGCAGGATCAATTTGACTCTTCTTGGGTCGACAAGCTGCCGAGCGGAACTGTTGCGGCGCTGACGCCGCAGATAACGGCGGTGCTTGACGCCCATGAAGCGTCTAGCGATGCGATACATTTCACTTGGCCGTTGCTCCGTGAGCATCTCGAGGCTTGTCACATCTATCTTGCGTCACGTGAGATTTTGATCCGGCCACTAGTTCCGCCTACTTGGACCCATGCTCCTTTCGAGAATGCAAAACAGCGACTTTACATGTCGGCGACGCTCGGGGCGGGTGGCGATCTCGAACGCCTTACTGGGCGGGCGAAAATCTCACGCATCCCGGCGCCAGATGATTTCAAGGCGATGGGTGTCGGGCGCCGCTTCTTCATATTTCCGGGCCTTTCGCTCGAATCTGCGGCCTGCGAGAAGCTGCGCAAGCAGATGCAGAAATATGCGGGCCGGTCAGTGGTCCTCACCACGAACAATGCGGCGGCTGACTCAATTGCTAAGCAGTTTGAAGAGGAACCTGATTTCGAGCTCTTCACCGCGGACGATATCGAGGCTTCCAAGGTTGATTTTATAAAAGCCGATATGGCGGCTGCGATAATGGCGGGACGGTTCGATGGAATCGACTTTCCCAATGACGAGTGCCGCCTGCTTTGCCTCGATGGTCTGCCAAAGGCGACAAACGCTCAGGAGCGATTCCTGATGAGCAAGATGGGCGCATCTGCGCTCCTCAATGAACGAATGCAGACGCGAATCCTTCAGGCGGCGGGTCGCTGTACTCGGGCTTTGCAGGATCGCTCAGCGGTGTTTGTAACTGGCCAGGAGCTGCTCGACTATCTCGCTGATGACCGCAATTGGTGCCATTTTCACCCGGAGCTCCAAGCTGAGCTTGCCTTCGGCGTCTACCAATCGAAGGAGACCAATGCGGCCGAGTTGATGGCGAACTTTAAGAGCTTTATCGATAATGATGTCGATTGGGAAAATGCCAATGGCGATATCGTCGAAGATTCGGCCAACTACGAGCAAGTGCCGTATCCTGCGATGGGGGAGTTAGAAAAGACTGTGCCCCACGAGGTGCGTTATCAGACGGCAATATGGAGCGGCGACTATGAAAGTGTCTTGGCTGAAGCTAGGGCCACAACGGCGAAACTGACAGCACCCGAGCTACGAGGCTACCGTGCACTTTGGCACTATCTAGCCGGATCGGCGGGTCAGCTACTATCAACTAAGCCTGGTGACGGTCGCGACAAGGCGGCGCGTGAGCAGTTCCATGCTGCTAAGAACGCCGCGCCGAGCGTGCCTTGGCTCGCCCATCTGACGCGAGGAGACATTGATGGCGAGGATAGCGACAGTGGCGGCCTGTCCGATGATGTCAATGTGCAAGTCGAACGGCTTGAAGGCTTGCTATTGGCCCTTGGCACAGCGAGCGAT
>JBOHZD010000148.1:0-11646 GCA_050738315.1 Woeseiaceae bacterium | reverse complement strand
TTGAGCAGCATGGGGCTCGCATCACGGACTTTCGCCGCGGCCAGGCGCTGGGTAAACGCGATCATCGGGTGCGCTGGTCGAAACCCAGGCATCGCCCTGCGTGGATGACGCCGCAGCAGTACCGGGCTTTTCCCCAGGAGTTGATCGTCCGGGAAATGAAGGTCGATGGCCGGGTGCTGGTGACCACGATGCTCGATGCGCACCAAGGTGTGCAAAGGCGAACTCTCCGAACTCTACGCCCGCCGCTGGCAGGTAGAGCTGGACATCCGCAACATCAAGACCTCCCTGGGCATGGAGGTGCTGCGCTGTCTGACGCCGCAAATGGCGGAGAAGGAGTTGTGGGTGTCCTTGCTGGCCTACAACGTGATCCGCTTGCTGATGGCGCAAGCAGCGCATCACGCCGGCGTCCACCCGCGCACGCTGAGCTTCAAAACATACCGTACAGATGTGGACCGAATGGACGGCGACCGCGCTGCGCGCGGATCCGCTCGACTTTTTTCGCCTGATCGCGCAGCTCACCGTTGGCAACAGACCGGGACGAATCGAGCCACGGGCGCGCAAGCGACGACCGAAATCGTACCCGTGGCTGAAAGTGCCTCGGGCTGAAGCACGCCGTCAGATACAGGCTCATGGTCATCTGTCATGCGCTTAACTAAGTGCCATTGCTCCTAGGGAAGCGCTGCACAAGTCGGTAAAGAGAAGTTGATGACATCGATATTCAATTTTCAAGAACCTCGAAGGCAGCTTTACTGGCCTCGGCTGGTCCTTTTAGAGGACTGCAGAGGCGGTTTACCACCGATTCCGCGTCTACAAGGCGTACCTCACCTGCGGTGGCAGCAGTTTTCGTCGCAGCGCGTACAGATTTGCCAGCGCAAACGCGATCTGGGCACGCGCCAGGTTCTTGGCGATACCGCGATAACGCACCTTGCGGAACCCCCACAGCTGCTTGATCACGCGGAACGGATGTTCGCCTCGTGCCCGAGCACGCGAGCGGCTGCGATTCACCCGTTTTTCGTACTCGGTCAGCTTCCTGCCCGGCTTGGCGCGGCGGTTCACCCGATATCGCACACCCGCCTCTTTGGCACAGTCGCGATGAAACTCGCTCCAGTAAGCCTGGTCGCCAAACAGCACTTTCTCCTCGCCATGCAGCAGCTCCGGCAACTGCTTGATGTCGGCGGCTCCCGCGTGCGTGGCAGACACGCTATGCACGGTACCTCGGGGGTCGGTGCCGATGTGCAACTTCATGCCAAAGTGCCATTCCTTACCCTTGCGGCCCTGGCGCATCTCCGGATCTCGCGCCTTGTCCCGGTTCTTGGTCGAGGGCGGTGCGGCAATGATGGTCGCATCGACGATCGTGCCCGACTTCACCACCAGCCCTTTGGCCTGCAAATGCTTGCCGACGATCGCGAACAGCTTACCGGCCAGGCCGTGACGCTCCAGCAAATGCCGGAACCTCAAGATCGTGCTCTCGTCCGGAATCGCCTCCTCACCCAGTTCCAGTCCCACGAACCGGCGCATCGACTCGGAGTCATACAACGCTTCTTCGGCACCCGGATCCGAGAGGTTAAAAAAGTGCTGCAGGCAGTGAATCCGCAGCATGGTCTCCAGCGGATGCGGCTGGCGGCCCACACCGGCCTTCGCATAGTACGGCCTGATGCGTCGAACCAGCTTTTTCCACGGGATCACCGCATCATTTCGGCGAGAAATTGCTCCCGACGGGTAACCTTGCCTTTGTTCGCCCACGCCGCACTCGCAAAAGTCGTTTGCTTCATCGATTATCGCTCCCGAAAGCGTCGTCACCAGTTCACCCGAAGTATCGACTAAACCGGGTGACTTGTGCAGAGCTTCCCTAGTGCCGGCACCAGGCTGGATTCGCGCTTGCACAGGGAAGGACGGCAGTGGGATACCAAGCAAAGAAAAGCCTCGCATCAGCGAGGCTTTTCACGAGCCCTTCGAAGCACTTCAGGCGGTGGTCGGCTTGTAGATCGCTGCGAATATCGCGCCAACAATCACGAAGCTGATAACGCCGGTGACAAACCAGATCGCCGCAAGGGCCGGCGTGATGGGATAGATGACGTACTGGTCGATCGACATCGGGATGGACATGAACAAACCGGCCAGCAGGCCGAAGCGTATACCTTCTCCAACGCCCTTTCCTTCGTAGCCCCCAACGAAGAGTCTGCAGAAGAGATACAGATATAACGCAGCGCTGACGAACATCATCCACATCATGGCATTCATTTCCGGCTCTGGCCGGAAGACGTCGGCAAGTGCGGCGTAATGTTCTTGAAGCAGGATGCCATGCACGAGGAAACCGATGGCCTGCATGACGATGTAGATGACGATGAACCCTATCCAGAAAGTCTTGTTATACATGTGCTTTCCTTGTTTGTGGACCTGGGGATACGCTAGTCCTGATAGGGGAGTTTGGCAAGTCGCCCGCATGGCGGGCTCCTGCAGCGTCAGAAGCCATGGGTCGATAGGGTATCGATTCAATATCGCCTCAGGTTATCGGGCGATAAGAAAACGGTTATTCACCGGGGGGCGATGAACCAGTAGCGTTACAGCTCGTCCTCATCCGGAGCTGTACCGTTGGCCGCTGTCCCGAACGTAAGAGTTGCGCCGCCGCTGCCGAGCGAGAACCTGCAGGCGCTGCGTGCCGTGGTCGCGGACTTCGACTACGACCAGTTGCTGTGGGCCAGCGGTTTTCTCGCGGGGATGGCCCGGTCGGCGGGTACGGCAGAGGTGCCGGCGCAGCAGCCGGCCGATGCGCCCGGCTCGGACTCCTGGACCGTCTTCTACGCGACAGAAACCGGAAACAGCCGGCGGGTTGCGGAAGCCCTTGCCGAGCGTGCGCGCCGCGCCGGGCTTGCCGTCGAGCTGCAGGACCTGCGCGATTATCGCCCGAAGGCACTCGCCAAGGTTGCCAATGCGTTATTCGTCGTCGCGACGCACGGTATCGGCGAAGCGCCGGACGGCACCGAACTGTTCTTCGATCATTGGCTGGGCGATCGTGCGGCGCGCCTCGAGCAACTGAACTATTCCATCCTGGCGCTCGGCGATTCCAGTTATGCCGATTTCTGCGCCATGGGGCAGATCCTGGACGATCGATTGCGCGCACTCGGCGCGAAAGCGGTCGTCGATCGCGTTGATTGCGATCTCGATTTCGAGACCCCGGCCGCCACGTGGGCCGATCGCGTCGTTGCACTTGCAGCCAAGTCAGCCAAAGCGGCATCGACACCCGTTATCAAACCTGCGCATCTGCGGGCGGTGCCGGCGGTCACGGTTCCGACCCGCGAGCATCCGTTTCGCGCAGAAATTCTGCTGGACCAGCCAATCGTCGGGCGCGGTTCCAGCAAAGACGTGCGTCACATCGAACTGAACCTCGAATCCTCCGGACTGGCATACCAACCCGGCGACTCGCTCGGCGTACTGCCGCAAAATCCGCCGCAACTCGTCGCTGCATTGCTGGATGCAGTGAAGCTCGATGGCGGAACCGACGTGTCCGTCAACGGCGAGCGCACGGAATTGTCGTCGGCACTCGCAGGGCACAAGGAAATCACCATCGTCAGCCGCCCGTTGCTGGAGCTTGTCGCTCAGCGTCATGAGGAGCTGCGGCATATTCTTGCCGATCGCGAACGGCTGACGGAATTCTTCGCCACTCGCCAGATCATCGACTTGTTCACCGACTATCCGAAGGCCTGGGAAGCCCAGGAACTGGTCGATTCACTACGCCGGTTGACGCCGCGGCTCTATTCAATCGCGTCCAGCCCCGACGCCAATCCGGAGGAAGCGCATCTTACCGTCGCCGTCGTTCGTTACGAGCGGTTCGGACGGCCGCACTGGGGTTCTGCCTCCAATTTTCTGATTGGCGGTGCGAATGAAGTGCCGGTGTTCATCGAAACCAACGACCGGTTCCGGCTGCCCGCGGACGGCGATGCGCCCCTCATCATGGTCGGCGCCGGCACCGGCGTCGCGCCCTATCGGGCTTTCATGGAACACCGCAGGGAACACGGCCACAAAGGCGATAACTGGCTCGTCTTCGGCGAACGTAATTTCTCCAGCGACTTCCTCTACCAACTCGAATGGCTGCGCTACCGCAAGGACGGCCTGTTGTCGCACCTCGACGTGGCGTTCTCGCGCGACCAGCAACAAAAAGTCTACGTGCAGCATCGACTCCGGGAGCAGTCTCGCCGGCTCTACGACTGGCTGCAGCGGGGCGCGCACTTTTACGTCTGCGGCGATGCAAACCACATGGCCGGGGATGTGCACCAGACGCTCGTCGCCGTCGTGGAACAGGAAGGCGGAGTTTCGGCGGCTCGTGCCGTCGACTATGTCAAGGAACTGAAAGCCGCGCGCCGTTACCAGCGCGACGTGTACTGAGGCAAAGGCAATGAGCACCGAAACCGTCCTGTCTCCCGTCGAGCACATCAAGAAACGCAGCAATTATTTGCGCGGCACGATTGTGGAAAGCCTTGCCAATCCACTGACCGGCGCGCTTGCGGAAGACGACACGCAGTTGTCGAAGTTCCACGGTTTCTATCAGCAGGACGACCGCGACATCCGTGCCGAGCGCACGCGGCAGAAACTCGAGCCTGCCTACAGCTTCATGATCCGGGTGCGCGTTCCCGGCGGCATTGCGACGCCGGCGCAATGGCTCGCACTGGATTCGCTCGCGACGACACACGCCAACCACACTCTGCGGCTGACGACACGCCAGGCGTTCCAGTTTCACGGCGTCACGAAGAAGAACCTGAAGACGACGATCCGCGGCATCAACGACAGCCTGCTCGACACGATCGCCGCCTGCGGCGACGTGAACCGGAACGTCATGTGCACGCCACTGGCCGAGAGGTCCGTGGTTCACGAAGCCGCGTACAAGACAGCCGTCGCCATCGGCGAGCACCTGCTGCCGCGGACCCTGGCTTACCATGAAATCTGGCTGGACGGAAAGCGCATCGAAGGCACCGCCGACCGCGAGCCGATCTATGGCGACACCTACCTGCCGCGCAAGTTCAAGATCGCGCTGGCGATACCGCCCTCGAACGACGTCGATGTATTTGCGCACGACTTGAGCTTTATCGCCATCGAGAAAAACGGCGAGCTGGCCGGCTTCAATGTACTGGTCGGCGGCGGCATGGGTGCAACGCACGGCGAAGCGGATACGTATCCCCGCGTGGCCGATGTCATCGGGTACTGCACGGCAAAGCAGGCCGTGGCGGTCGCCGAACAGGTCGTGGCCGTGCAGCGCGACTTCGGGGATCGCAGCAACCGCAAGCATGCACGCCTGAAATACACCATTGACGATCGCGGGCTGGACTGGTTTCGCGAAGCGTTGTTCGAACGCCTGGGATTTCCTCTGGCGTCTCCAGAGCCGTTCGAATTCCAGGCCCGCGGCGACCAGTTCGGCTGGTTGGAGGACCGGCATGGGCGGTGGCACCTGACCTTGTTCGTGCCCGAAGGGCGCATCCGGGATACCGAACATCATCGCGTCTTGTCCGGGCTGCGCGAAATCGCGCGCATACACAAGGGCGACTTCCGACTGACGCCCAACCAGAACCTGATCGTCAGCAACATCGCCGATGAAGACCGGCCCGCGATCGAAAGACTCCTCGATGAGCATGGTATTCAACAACTGCAAAGCATATCGCCACTGCGCCAGCAGGCTTTGGCGTGCGTCGCCCTGCCGACCTGCGGCCTGGCGATGGCGGAGGCCGAACGCTACCTGCCCGAACTGACGGCTAAGGTCGAGGGTTTGCTCGAACGGCAAGGCCTGGCGGGCGAGAACATATCGTTGCGCATCACCGGTTGCCCGAACGGTTGCGCGAGGCCGTACCTCGCGGAAATCGCGCTGGTCGGCAAAGCGCCCGGCCGTTACAACCTGTTCCTCGGCGGCGACGCGGAAGGGCGGCGCCTGAATCGGCTCGCCGAAGAGAACGTCGACGAACCCAGGATACTTACGGTCCTGGAGCAGCTCTTCGAGCGCTTCGCCGAGACCCGCAATGACGGCGAATCTTTCGGCGACTTTGCAGCAAGAACTGCGTTTTCCGCAGTGGAGAAGAACTGATGCCACAAGCCGCCCTGAAAACGGATTTTTCGTTGTGCGCAACACCAGAGTGTCGTGCCCTCGACGAAGAGGAGAGCCGGCAACTGACGCTCGAACACTGCAACCGCCGGTTCGCGGAGCTCAATGCACGAGAACGGGTGCAGTGGTCGCTCGAGAACCTGCCTGAACGTCACATCCTGAGTTCGAGCTTCGGCGCGCAGTCCGCGGTTGCCTTGCACCTCGTAACGCGTGCGAAGCCGGACATACCGGTCGTGCTGGTCGACACCGGCTACCTGTTTCCGGAAACGTATCGATTCGTCGACGAATTGACCGACCGGCTCGAACTCAACCTGACGGTCTACCGGGCGGATGTGTCGCCGGCCTGGCAGGAGGCGCGTTACGGCAAACGCTGGGAGCAGGGCGCGGCCGGCCTCGGCGCCTACAACGAACAGAACAAGGTCGAGCCGATGAAAAAGGCGCTGCGGGAACTCGACGCCGGCACCTGGTTTGCGGGATTGAGACGCTCACAGTCCGCCAGTCGGGCGAAGACCCGTTATCTCGACTGGTCGGGGGATCGCTGGAAAGTGCATCCGATCGCCGACTGGTCGGATCGCGATGTCTACCTGTATCTCAAGCGGCACGATCTGCCGTATCACCCGTTGTGGGAAAAAGGGTACCTGAGCATCGGGGATCACCATACGACCCGCTCGATCCACGAAGTGAGTCATGAGGAAGACATCCGCTTTTTCGGTATTCAGCGGGAATGCGGGCTGCATGAGATTGATTTGTCGGGGGTGTGACGTTGGCGTTTTTGGTTGGGTGAAAACCACCCCGATTCAAGCCGCCTGCGGCAACCCTTCCGTGCACCCGTTCCGGAGCGGCAGGTCCACCTCGGCGGCCAGCCTGTCCACTTCGTCCTGCGTCTCCGCGGCCGCCGCCTGTGAAATCAGGTCGCTCGGCCAGTGCGGCGCGAACAGCGACACGAAGTCGAGCATGTAACGGCGAAACACACGTTCACGCGGTACCCCGAGCCACGTCGTCACGCGCGGGAACAGGCCTTTGGCGTTCACGGCCACGAGGTCTTTCAGTTCGTTGCATTGCAACGCCATCGGCGCAATCACGCCGGCGCCCATCCCCATTCGCACATAGGTCTTGATGATGTCCGCGTCGCGTGCGGTGAACACGACCTTGGGTTCCAGATGCTCTTTCTTGAACGCCTGCAGGAACGACGACTCGCCGATTGAGCTGAAGACATAGGTGATCAATGGATGCTCGGCCAGTTTCTGCAATGTCAACGGACCTTTGTCGGTCGCCAGGGGATGGTTGTGCGGCGTCAGCACGATGCGATCCCAGCTATAGCACGGCAGCAGGTTCAGTTCGGGAAATGCATTGCGGGATTCGGTCGCAATCGCGAAGTCGACGCGATTGTCCGCAACCAGTGCCGCAATCTGTTCCGACGTGCCCTGGTGCAATTCGAGATTGACGCGAGGATAGCGCTCGTGAAACTCGCGCAGAATATCCGGCAACACATAACGCGCCTGAGTGTGTGTCGTTGCGATCGACAGAGTGCCTTCCTCCTCGGCGGTGAGTTCCTGTCCGAGGCTGCGGATATTGTCGACATCGCGCAGAATCTTACGAGCGTAGTCGACGACGGTTATGCCGGCCGGCGTCAATGCCACCAGGTTCTTACCCTTGCGTGAAAAGAGCTGCACGCCGACTTCGCGCTCGAGCTGGCGCAGTTGCTTGCTGATGCCCGGCTGACTGGTAAACAGGCGTTCCGCCGCGGTCGTGATGTTGAGTCCGAAGTCCACCACGCCCAGCAGATATTTCAGTTGCTTCAGGGTCACAGGTCTCTCCCGACTGCGGACCATGCCGCAGCGCCAAAAAAAAACCGCCCAGACCGATGGTTCCGGGCGGCTCTTGTTTTCTTCTCGCGCCGTCTGTCAGTTCAAACGCACAAGAACTCGTGCCGCCGGTGGACTCGGCAGCAACACATTACGGTGATTTTTCCGTCTGCGTGTGTCATGAATGCAATCAGTATATGCCCTGTTGTCGCGGCGATGTCAAATCTACCGGGAGATATTCCGGCGCGTTATGGGGACAGTCCAACTATCTATTTTCCGTCGCGCCCGTCAGGCGATAGGGTGCGTCAATGGAGCACTTGCCGATTTTCGTCAGATTGCGGCAGCAGCCTTGCCTCGTGGTCGGCGGCGGCGCCGTGGCCGAACGCAAGGCCGGCCTGCTGCTGCGCACAGGAGCTCGCGTCACGGTCGTCGCACCGCGACTGAATGAAGGGCTTGCCGCGCTGCGGGAGCGGGGCGAGATCCTGCACATCCCCGGTCATTTCGAGGGCGCCTTGCTTGCCGATCAACGACTGGTCATCGCAGCGACCGACGACAGCCGGCTCAACGAAGACATCGCACAGGCGGCAGAACGCGCCGGTGTGCTATGCAACGCCGTGGACAACGGCGCCGCTTCCGGCTTCATCTTTCCTGCCATTGTCGATCGGTCGCCGGTCATGGTCGCGATCGGTACCGGCGGCAACGCCCCGGTCCTCGCGCAACAGTTGAAGTCGAAAATCGAACGCTGGCTGCCCGCGCGCATCGGCCTGCTGGCGCGCCGCGCCGGCCGCTGGCGACACCTGGTCAGGAAGCGTTTTGCGACGCCGGATGAACGGCGCCGTTTCTGGCAACGGTTCTTCGATGGGCCGATCGCCGAGCACATCCTGGCAAACCGGCAAAATCATGCCGAAAAACTCCTGCGTCACGAACTGATCGACGGCATCGTGCCGTATGGCAGGTCGCACGGTGAAGCGTACATCGTCGGCGCCGGGCCCGGTGATCCCGGACTCGTGACGATCCGGGCACAACAACTGATCAGCCAGGCGGACGTCGTGCTGTACGATCGGCTCGTCTCGAGTCCCGTTCTCGATTTCGCGCGTAAGGAAGCGGAGCTCATCGCGGTTGGTAAAGAAGCCGGAAGCGGAGCGGTCAGCCAGGAGCAGATCAACGACCTGCTCGTACAACACGTGCGCCGGGGCCGGCGGGTTTGCCGCTTGAAGGGCGGCGATCCGTTTGTTTTCGGGCGCGGCGGCGAGGAAGTGCAGGTACTGGCGACCGCGGGTTTGCCCTATCAGATCGTGCCGGGAATTTCGGCGGCGCAGGGCGCGGCGGCTTACGCGGGAATTCCGTTGACCCTGCGCGGCACCAGCGGGAGTGTGACGTTTGCGACCGCGAAGCTCGATTCGAAGCGGGCGCCGGACTGGCAGGCGCTGGCCCGGCCGGGCCAGACGCTCGCTCTTTATATGAGTGTCGGCTCCATCGAGGAATGCGGTGACGCACTCATGCGGCATGGCCTGCCGCGTGAAACACCGGCGGCGATCGTCGAGAACGGCACGACGAGGGGCCAGCGAGTGTTGCATTCGACGCTCGGCGAGATTGCGAGGGACGCATTCACCGCCGCGATCGCCGCTCCGGCAATTCTGTTCATTGGGGAAACGGCTGCACTCGGCCGCAACTTGCAATGGTTCGACGGCGACGATGCCGCCGCGCATTTCGATCCATGGCAGTTGTCGCGCGCAGCACGGACTCCTACGGCTGCGTCATTTGCAACCAGCGCTCCTGCAGGAACTTTCCGAACAGGCTGAATTCCGCTGCCCGGGCGCTGCCCTTCCGCCATGCAAGGCCGATGGTTCGGTAACTGTTGTCGCCGAGCGGATAGAGTTTCACCCGCGTATTGCGCAACAAGGCCGAGCCTTCCGCCATCTCCGGTAGATAGGTAATGCCGAGGTCCGCGTCAACCATTTCGACCAGCGTCAAAATGCTGGTGGCGGAAAACCGGCTGACTTTTTCGCTGTCACGAACTTTGCAGGCAGCGAGCGCGTGCTCGCGAAGGCAATGGCCGTCTTCCAGCAGCAGAATACTGTCGGCGTCCAGCCGGTTGAACTGATATCGGGCGGGGTCGACGCGCTTCGTGTTTTCCCGGCAAGCCAGCAGGAAACGGTCCCGGAACAACGATATCTCCTCGACGCCGCGCATCTCGTAGGGCAATGCGAGCAGCAGCAGATCGAGCTTGCCATCGAGCAGTTTCTCGTGGATGCGTTGCGTCCGGTCTTCGGTCAGAAAGAGCTTGAGATCCGGGTAGGCCTTACGGAGCTCCGGCAGCGCCCGGGGCAGCAGAAACGGTGCGATCGTCGGGATGACACCGAGCCGCAGCGTGCCGCAGAGCGGCGCACGCCGTTGTCCCGCCGTTTCGATCAGGTCGTCCAGGTCCCTCAAAACGACCCGTGCCTGGGTCGCCACTTCTTGGCCGACGCCGGTAATCGTGACCTGCCGGTTGGTCCGATCGACGAGTTGCGCGCCGAGCAGCGACTCCAGTTCCTGGATCGCGGTGCTGAAGGCTGATTGCGACACGAAGCAGGACTCCGCGGCGCGGCTGAAATGCCCGGTGTCACAAAGCGCCACGAAGTAGCGCAACTGCTTGATGGTGGGGTACCTCATGGCTTGACTCGCACCTCTGACCTGGATACGGCGAAGTCCGCGAACCGATCCCCCAAGGCCGGCGGTATATCTATACAATAGATCATACTAATATGAATAATCCATTTTTCATATGGTTTGGTGAGCCGTACACTGGCTGCGTCTGGATTGAACTGGAGGAACAAACATGAAACCGGATATTGGCATTGGCGACAGCGATCGCGAAAAGATTGCAGCGCACCTGTCCAGGCTTCTTGCTGACAGTTATACGCTGTATCTCAAGACACACAACTATCACTGGAACGTCACCGGACCGCTGTTCAACACGCTGCATTCGATGTTCGAGACGCAGTACACCGAACTGGCGGGAGCGGTCGACGAAATCGCCGAACGCATCCGCGCACTGGGCATTACCGCGCCGGGCTCCTACGCGGAATTCGGCAAGCTGACGTCGATTGACGAAGGCAGCGGTACCGAGTCCGCTGAAGAAATGATCCGGCAACTCGTCAGGGGCCAGGAGTCCGTCGCGCGCACGGCGCGGGAAGCGTTTCCCGCAGCGGATGCGGCGCGTGACGAACCCACGGCCGACCTGCTGACTCAGCGCATGCAAGTACACGAGAAGAATGCCTGGATGCTCCGCAGCATGCTCGCTGCATAGGCTTTTATTGACTCAAGAGGAGAAGAGATGTTCAAAAATCGTGAAGGACAACGTGTTCCGCAGGCGACTTTTCGCACACGCAGGGACCACGAATGGATCAATCTGACGACCGATGATGTATTCGGCGGCAAAACGGTCGCCCTGTTTTCATTGCCGGGCGCCTTTACGCCGACCTGCTCGTCTTCGCACGTGCCGCGGTTCAACCAGTTGGCACCGGTGTTCAAGGCAAGCGGCGTGGATGAGATCATTTGCATCTCCGTCAACGACGCATTCGTGATGAACGAGTGGAAAGAAAGCCAGAAGGCGGGCAACATTACGTTTCTGCCGGACGGCAACGGCGAATTCACCGATGGCATGGGATTGCTCGTCGGCAAGGAAGACCTGGGGTTTGGCAGGCGTTCCTGGCGTTATTCGATGCTGGTGCGCGACGGCGTCATCGAGAAGATGTTCGTGGAGCCGGAGCA
>JBOHZD010000147.1:0-14136 GCA_050738315.1 Woeseiaceae bacterium | reverse complement strand
AACCCCGCTGAATCGATCGCAACCTACGGCCCCACCGGCGGCGACCTGCCGCCCCGACCTTCGCGCTCACTCGCCGAAATCTGAGGTCGGATGCACAAATCGGCCGGGCGGGTATAATGGCGCCCCGCCGGCCCGCGCCGTGCGCGAAGGCGGCTGGCGATGGTCTGCGGACTGCAAAAAGTATCCGCAATCCGGGTCCGGGCGCACAATGGGATATCGCCCCGGACTGGCAATCACCCCTTATTCAGAGTAGCGCTATGACAACCAGGCTGGCAGCCCTTCAGGATTGGGTCGACTCCGTTGCCAAGCTGACGCAACCGGAAAACATCCACTGGTGCAACGGCAGCGATTCGGAATACAAGCGACTGATCAACCAGATGACCCGCTCCGGCGATCTGCTGGAGCTCGATCAGGAGCACTATCCACACTGTTACCTGCACCGCTCCGACCCGTCGGACGTGGCACGGGTCGAGCACCTGACGTTCGTCTGCACCAAAAACAAGGACGATGCGGGCCCCAACAATCACTGGATGGACCCGCTCGATGCGCACGAGAAAGTCGACGCGTTGTTCGAAGGCGCAATGCAGGGACGGACGATGTACGTCATCCCGTACTGCATGGGACCGATCGACTCACCTTATGCACGTCTCGGAGTTGAAATCACCGACAGCCCGTACGTCGTCATCAACATGAAACTGATGACACGGATGGGCGCCGCGGCCCTGGCGCGCATCGAAACGGAAGGGACTTTCGTTCGTGGCCTGCATTCGACGGGCGACCTTGATCCGGAGAGGCGCTTCATCATGCATTTCCCGGAGGAACTTTCGATCAAGAGCATCGGTTCGGGCTATGGCGGCAACGCCCTCCTCGGCAAGAAATGCCACGCGCTGCGCATCGCCAGCTGGCAGGCGCGTCAGGAAGGGTGGCTCGCCGAGCACATGCTGATTGTCGGCGTCGAGAATCCGGACGGCGACACGCACTACATCGCCTGTGCGTTTCCGTCGGCCTGCGGCAAGACCAACCTGGCCATGCTGATCCCGCCCGAGTCGCATCCAGGCTGGAAGATCTGGACCCTGGGCGACGATATCGCGTGGCTGCATCCCGACAGTGAGGGCCGGCTGCGGGCAATCAACCCCGAAGCGGGTTACTTCGGCGTGGTTCCGGGCACGAACCTCAAAACCAACAGAAATGCATTCAACATGATTCGCAGCGACACGATATTCACCAACGTTGCAATCACCGCCGACAACCAGCCCTGGTGGGAAGGCAAGAAGACGGGCAAACCGGCATTTGACTGGCAGGGACGCAAGTACGACGAGGCCAACGGTCCCGCGGCGCACCCGAACTCACGCTTCACCGTTTCGGCGAAAAAGAATCCCAGCTACTCGGAACTTGCAGAAGCACCGGACGGCGTGCCGATTTCGGCGCTGGTCTTCGGGGGCCGCCGGAAAGAGGTCGCGCCACTGGTCTATGAAGCCGCGAGCTGGGCGCACGGTGTGCTGGTGGGCGCCGGCGTCGCGTCGGAAACCACCGCTGCCGCGACCGGCGCGGTCGGTGTCGTGCGCCGCGACCCGATGGCCATGAAACCGTTTTGCGGCTACAACTTCGCAGATTACTGGGCGCACTGGCTGTCGTTCGCCGACAGGTTCGCCAGCCTGCCCCGCATCTTCCACGTCAACTGGTTCCGCCAGGACGCGTCGGGACGCTTCCTGTGGCCTGGCTTCGGCGAAAATCTGCGGGTCCTGCGCTGGATCATCGATCGCTGCGAAAACCGCGTTGGCGCCAGGGAAATGCCGATCGGCCATCTGCCGGAGGCGAAGGACATCGATACCCGCGATCTCGACGTCAGTCCGGACACCATGCGCGATCTTTTGTCGATCGACGTGTCGCAATGGAAAAAGGAAATGGACTCGATCGGTGAGTATTTGGCGAGCTACGGCGACCGGATGCCTGAGGATCTGCTGCGCGAACACGCGCGGGTCGTCAACGCGTTGGAAAAGGCAGGTTGATTCGAAGCAGGTCGTTATTCTTCGCAGACGAAGTGAATCGCGAGCGGTGTGCCCGGTTTTGCGACCCTTCCCAGTCCGATGACGCCCTGACCGGTCAACTCGGTGCTGTCGCGGCGCACGAACGTTTCTTCTCCGCGTGCGTTCTGCAGGAAGGTGCCGTTGGTACTCTGATCGACCAGCATGAATTTTCCGCGGCGTTTCTCCACCCGCGCGTGCAGACGCGAGATCAGGTTTCCCTTGATGACGAGATCGTTGTCGTCCGCGCGTCCCATATTGACGTTCTTGTTCTGATCGTTGACGACGACCGTCCGCTCGCGAAACCGAAGGACGAGCCGGCTCGCATTGCGGGCCCTGTTCTCCCATTCGATCGTCGGCAACATGCTCGTCGCCTCTTCGGGCTGCCAGACCAGCTCGAACAACGCGACCTCGTCCAGCCGGCCGCGCACCGTCGCCACGTCGATCTGCCGCGTCTGCGCCTGCCATTCGGCACTCATCCGGTCGACGGTCGGTCCGGAGATCACGATTTGACGCGCCTTGGCCTGCGATGTCATGCGGTTGGCGGTATGCACGGCTGCACCGAAGATGTCGTTGTGTTCCTGCACGACCGGCCCGAAGTGGCAACCGATCCGAATGGACACGGGAATATGATCACCGCCTGAGTTCGCGTCGGCGCTGATCCGAGTCTGCATCTGGCTCGCGGCACCCATGGCGTCGTCGACGGTTGTAAAGGTCGACATGACCTCGTCGCCGATCGTCTTGATGACCTTGCCGTGAAACTGGTGCGTGGAGTCCTTCATCACATCGAGACAATGCGCGACCGTTTCACTCGCCTTGGTATCGCCATATTCGTCATACAGCTGCGTGCTGCCGACGACATCCGCGAAAAGAATTGCGACTTCGAGGTCTTTTGCCATTCAGGCGATACTCATTCTTTGTCCTGAAACCCGCACTCTTTATTAATGCACCGGCGGGCCGGACCGGCGATTATAAGCGCTTAGCGCGCTGCTCCGGAACATTATGTTCAATTGGCGGCGATTAAGTCGCTTTATTCGTATACACAGCAAGCCACTAAAATATAGGCTATTTTTCTAAAGACTATACGCTATTTCCGCGAGAAAATCGCTGCATCATTTTCGCCGTGATCGTTGCGACTTTACATCTCCCGGCAGCGATTATTGTCACCGGCTCAGGCGACGCGAGGTCGATCAGAGCGCGCAACGTGCAGACGCGCGCCGAACGTCAGCGCCCCGCTCCTTCCACCGGGTCGCTCCATTCCGCCGTCCAGTCGGTCAACGCTTGCGGTAATTTCGCAGCGGCGAGCGGCGCGCCGATGTAAAAGCCCTGTGCCAGATCGCATGCGGCCTGATCCAGAATTTTCAGTTGCTCGGCCGTCTCGACACCCACCGCACAACAGACCATATCCAGCTTGTGCGCGATGCCGATGAGTCCGCCAACCAGCGTCGCCGCGCCGGCGACGGTTGCCAGGTCGGCAATCAGGCTACGGTCTATTTTGAGTTCGCCGAACGGCAGCGCATACCAGCCGTGCATCGCCGACCCTTCCGAGCCGAAGTCGTCCAGTGCCAGCTTGATGGATTTGAGCCGCAGCCGGGTCAGGATGTCCGCTCCCTTGCTGGACGGCCCGAGTGCCGCGGTTTCATGAATTTCGAGCGTCAGCAACTCGGGATCCGTGTCATGTTCGCGCAACAGCGCTTCGAGTCGATCCGGGAAGCGGGCATCGGCGATCAGCCCGGCCGCCACATTGACCCGCAGGCCGATATGCAGGCCGTCTTTCTGCCAGACCTGTAATTGCTGGATACCGTGTTCGAACACGTAATCCGTCATCTGTTTCATGAGTTCGCTGCGATCCGAATCGATCAGGCGCAGGAACTGGGACGGCATCAGCAGTCCCAGCGTCGGATGCTGCCAGCGCAACAGTGCTTCGACGGACTCCGCATGCCACGCGCCCGAACGCAGCCTTCGGACGATCGGTTGATAACGGAGCGTCAACTCTCCTTCTTCGATGGCGCGAACCAGATCGTCGCGCGTGGGCCGCCGCGTCGTCTGGTGCGCTGACGAGAGCTTGGCTATCATGGTTTCGGGCGTGAATGGCTTTTGCAGCGTACCGACGATATTGAGTCCCGCCTGACGCCCGAAAAATTCGGCACTCGCGATCGTTCGTTTGTCCATGCCGGAGACGAGCAGGACGCCGGCCCGTGTGCCGTTCGCGGCCAGCTCGCGCAATATCTCGACACCGTCCGTCTTCGGCATTTGCAGATCCAGAACGATCAGATCCGGCGCCGCCCTGCCGAGTTCTTCATTGAAGCCTTCTGCGTCATGCGTCACGACGGCATCGAATCCGGAATGTTGCCCGAGCTCGCCGATCAGCGCGCCGAGTTCGATGTCGTCGTCCAGCACCAGCAACCTGCCGGCGGACTTGTGTGCCTTTGACATGTCATTCCTCCAGCAACGGGGCCCGCAACGCGGCCCTGCCGTTATTCAGCTCGCCAGTGCCTTACGCACCGTATGCGCAAGCTCCGAGACGCTGACCGGACGAAACAGATGCCCGTCCGCGTCGGGCGCTGCCATCTCTGCATCGGTGCCTGTCTGCAACAAGGCAATATGCCGCAATTGCGCGTTCGTTTCCCGGAGCGTTTCGAGCCAGCGCTGTTCGACTCTCGCGCCACCACGCGACCGTTCCGCCAGCAGCAGTGCAGGAGCCGGCCTTTGCGTCATGATTCGTTCCGCCTGTTCGGCATCCTCCGCCAGCAGTACGGTATAGCCCAAGGTCTCCAGGATCTGCTGCAGGGACACACGCACGTCCTGGTCTCGTGAAACGAGCAGCAGGATCTCGTCCCCGCCGGGTAAGGTGGACAGCGGCAAGGTCATATTCGCCGTCGTTTCCGCCGGTTTCCCGGAACGAGGCAGCCACACGCTGACGCAGGTCCCCTCACCTTCAACGCTGTCGATACGGAGTGCCCCCTGTGCTTCCGCGGCGAACCGCTGCACCATGCAGAGGCCGAGACCGCTGCCGCGATCGGCTGGCTTGGTGCTGAACAGCGGTTCCGTGACGCGGTGGAGATATTTCGCGGGGATCCCGCTGCCGTTATCGGCGACCTGCAGACGCACGTAATCGCCGGATGGAAGCTTCAGCGCCAGAGCCCGGTCTCCATCCAGCGATTCGTTGCAGACAGTGATCTTTACGTACCCGCCGTCGGTCAAGGCATCGCGCGCGTTGATCACGAGATTGATGAGCACGCTTTCGAACTGAGCAGCACTGGCTACGACCGATACCGCCTGCGAATCCATCGCGAGCTTGAGTTCGTGTTCCGCACCGATCGCGCGCGACAACAGGGGCTGCAATGCCCGCACGTGATTCGCCGGAGATATCGCGCGCGCTGCGTCATCCGGCTCGCGCGCGAACGTCAGTAATTCGCGCAACAAGGTACTGCCCCGCTCCGCGGCATTGCGCGCCCTGCGCGCCTGTTCATAGAGTTCCGGCCGGTCACGCACGCTTTCCGTCAGCAGGAACAGGTTGCCGGCCAGCACGGTCAATACGTTGTTGACGTCGTGCACGGTACCGGCTGTCAGCGTCAGCGCAGCTTCCAGTCGCGCGATACGCCGGATCATGGAGTTCTTCAGGTCTTCGGAAATCCACGTATCCGTTCGTTCGGCGCCGGCTTGCTGCGTACCGGGCGGTGCCGCGGCGGGCGTCGCCTGCCCGCTGGTCGGGTCGAACTTGCGAATCTTCTCCATTGGACAATCACCCTGCGGTTCGCCGCATTCGTGTCGTCAGGTCTCCCGGCCGGCGCAGTAGCGCGGTAGCCAGGTGCTAGGGTAAGGCGTGGGTCACAATGCGTGTGCGCGTCACAGACTCCCCGGTTACTTCTCACCGACAACATAGGCGATCCACGCCAGATCCGCGACGCCTTTTTCGTCGGAAGTAAATTCACCGTTGCCCTCGCCGTCGTCGTCCTCGCCTTCCCAGTAAACGGTGGCTTTCGCAAATCCTGCCTCGAGCAGCAATTCGCGAATCTCCGGCGCTGTCCACAGTCGCCATTCATAAGAGAATGCTTTCTTGATGCGGGAGCCATCCGGAAACTTGAAATGAATATGACAACGGACGAAATGAGTCACCGGGTGGAATTTCGCCTGGTGCCAGATATAACTGAACTTCTTGTGTTTGGTTTTTTCCTTCGTTTCTTCCTGCGCCTCAGGACCGCCGAACATGTCGAGGAACAGTACTCCGTCGACCTTCAGCGCCTCGTGACAGCGCCGGAAATAACCGCGGAGCTGCTCTCGCGTTCTGAGAATGAAATAACTGAAATTGAGCGCGGCGATGACATCCACTGGAGGCGTCTCCACGGTCATCACGTCGGATTCCAGCAACTGCACTCGCGGCTGATCCTCGACCGGTAACCGGCCGACCCTGTTCTTGCGTCCCCATGCGAGCACGGCAGGGTCGATATCGACACCGATCGCGTTGTAATCCCTGCCCTGGCGAGCCCATTGACACGACACACTCGCGGTACCGCAAAAATCTTCGCGGAACTGATACGCCGTCCGCCCCCGCAGTTGCCTGAACGTCTCCTGCAGAAAACCAACCTCCATTTCCACGTCCTGGACCGCTTCCTCGTACAGTTCGTGTATGTCGGCCTGCTCGGCCAGGGTGGGTCGGTGTTCTTCAGCGGCTTTCCGGTGTCTCATGGTTACGATCGCACTCCGACAAATTCCGGCGCGAGCCGGCACAAGGGACGTGCATTGTAGCGACACGCCCCTCGACGCGCCACGTGCGATCGCAGGCGCGAACCTTCCTGGTATGAAAATCATCACGAACCGCAGGCAGCGGTTCGCATCACGAGCGGCTATGACCTTGCCGGACGTCCCGGGAGCGCGTCAGAAACTGTAACGCACCGTGAACTGGATCACCGGCGTCGATTCCTCGTGCTCGATCTCGTAGGCGTCCACTACTCCATCACTGATCGGCCCATCGAACACCGTTTCCGCCTGCAAGGTGCGGTCGTCGATGATATTGCTGGCGGTCAGCCGGGTGATCAATCGGTCTGCGAAAAACCGCTTTTCGACAAACGCTTCCAGATTTCCGTCCTGCACCCCGGTCTCGATTTCATTCAGGAGATACTGGAAGAATCGACCCTGCTTCTGGAAGCTCACGCCCATGCTCATGTTCCACACCGGGATGGCGTGGGTTACGCCGACGTTGTAGACGAACAGCGGTTGGCGGTCGATCCTGACGTCGCTCAGGCCCGAGAAGACATCGACTTTTTCCGAATACAGGCGGGTGTAGTTTGCGTAGATGCCGGTATTTTCGAGGCCGATCATGGCCAGTGGCGTGCTCAGGTCGAATTCATAGCCCCAGACCTCTCCGTCGCCCACATTCGCAAACGTATAGTCGCTGCCGCCGTCGGCGTTGTCCGGACCGCGCACGAGCTGAATGAGGTCCTTGATGTCGCGGTAAAAGAGGTTGACGCCGGCGATGCCGCGGTCCGGGAGTTGCACCTCCATACCGAGATCGAGGCCATCCGCTGTCTCGATATCGATGTCCGGGTTGCCGCGCGTCACGTCGTCGTCATCGGGCGAATCGAACTGCGCGAACGGTATGCGCTGATTGAAGTCCGGACGCCGCACGGTGCGCGCATAGCTCGCCCGCAGCGTGCCCCGGTCATTGAAGTCCCAGCGCAGGTGCAGCGACGGGTTCACGTCCGTTTCGGACACCGAGCGGCTGCTCGCGACGCCCGCCACCAGCCCCGTGAGATCGGTATTGGTGTGCTCGACGCGCACGCCGGGTTCGAGGGTTACGCGGTCGGTCAGGGCCATTTCGGCCAGGATGAACCCGTCGACCCGATCCTCCTCGATGCTGAACGCGCCGCCGTTGTCGGTCGGTTCAGGTTCCTCCAGTGTCCCATCGTCGAACCCGGCCTCGACCTGCAGGACGTCACGGCTCTTGAACTTGGACTGAATGCCGAAGTTCAACGTCATATCGACCGCGCCCATGCCTGCCGCGACGCCCGGTAGATTCAACGTCACATCACCTTCGAGGCGGTATTCTTCGTCGCCGCTCGCAATCGTCTCGATGGAGTCGGCCTCCAGCCCGAACGGCGCCACGGTTGGATTGTCGAGAAACGACGCTTCGGTGGGCGGCGTGCCGACAACGTCCGCGGCGTCGAGTTCCATGTTCAGGGTTTCGATATCGTTGTCGAATTTCGCGTACGACGCGAGGCCCGACGCGGTGAGGTTATCGCTGAAGTCGTGGCTCAGTTCCACCTCGGTTCCCCAGTTTTCCTGATCGAAGGTTGTGTCTTCGGAGGCGAGTTCCACCAGGTTGTCGGGGGAGTCCTCCCATACCAACGTGTCCTGTCGCTCCTCGCGATCGGTGTCGATGTAATAGCCGGTCAACGCCAGGGTGGTGCTGTCGGTCATGCGGAAGTTCAGGTCGCCGTGGAAGGACTTGTCCAGGTTTTCCCGCACGTCGCTCTCCACGGATCGCTCTTCGCCGTCGGTGATGACGGAATTCGCGCCGTCCTCTGCGAACAGGGCGAGTGCATCCTCCAGCGTGCCGCGGTCGGCGCTAAACACTTCCTGTAGGGTGAGCTTCGGATTGAAACGCTCCTGGACGTTCGCGGTCACCGAGTACGCCACGCGTTCGTCCTCGCTGCGGCCCGCATAACTGAAGCCGCCCGCCCCGAATTCACCCCCCTCGATTTCCGGCACATAGTGCAGGATCGAACCGCGAATCGAACCGCCGGGAGGCAGTGTGGCGCCGTTCTTCAGAATGATGTTGATCGTGCCGCCGACGCCCTGGCTGTCGATGTCCGCGCTCGGGCTCCTGATGATCTCGATCCGGTCGACCAGTTCGGCAGGAATGCGGTCTACGAGAACCGAGCGCTCGCTCGCGGTTTCTCCACCGGCGTCGGGCACCGGCTTGCCGTTGATGAGTACCTGCGTGAAGCCCTGTCCCATGCCGCGCAGTTGTGGCGACTCGCGCTCACCGACGTCGCTCGTAAATGCGACGCCCGGCACACGTTTCAGCATGTCGCCGACCGAAATCGGCTCGAGTTGCTGGAAGAACTCGAGGCCGAAGGTCAGTTCCGGCGCGACGGCCTCGGTGCGATTGCGCATCGGCACCTCGGCGATCACGACGATTTCTTCCAGCGGTTCGTCTTCCTGCGCGTGGGCCGTCGGCAGGTAGAATGAAGAAACGCAACAACCGCCCAACACGAGCAGATTCAGGACCTGCTTGCCACTCATACAGTGCACGACATCTACCCCCTTGCGGCTCCGCGGGCTGCGAACCGCCGACCCCTGTCGAAGAAACGTTGCGTCGCCGTCCATCCGTGACGAACCGTGGAGTCGGTTCGATACTTCCATGGCAATGTGACGGTTCGTTGACGATGGAGTATAGAACAAAAATTTTGTATTATGCAAATATGAAATTGGCGTTTCATTTTGGGATCGAGGTGGGCCAGGCCGGGTGCCAGCCGCCCCGCCGCCGCTCTTTTTAGAACAAATATTCGATTGTTGGAATTATTGTTGCAACCTCGTTAATATCGTCTGCGTGTGAACCTGTTGAAGGAATACCGACGGTGGACAGCTCCAGCGATATCGACAAGCTCCGGGCCGAGATCGTCGCCCGCCATGACGACTTGAGCCCGCGCCTGAAACAGGTCGCGGCCTACGTCCTGGATCATCCGAACGACATGGGCCTGCAGACGCTCGCGGTCATCGCCGAGCGCGCAGGCGTGCAGGCGTCGACCATCGTGCGCTTCGCCAAGGCGTTCGGCTATGACGGCGCCAGCCAGATGCAACGCCTGTTCCGCGACGAACTGATCCATTCGACGCCGAGCCCCAGCTACGCGGAACGCATCCGCCAGTTCAACGACCGCACCGGGGACGGGCACCAGCTGACGGCGCATGAACTGATGCAGGAATTCGCCGCCAGCAACATCATCGCCCTCGAACACATCAAGGACACGATTGACGGCGCGCTGCTCGAACGCTCCGTCGATCTCATGGAGCAGGCAGCCGCGGTCTACCTGGTCGGCCTGCGGCGCTCGTTTCCGGTTGCTGCCTACATGGCGTACGCGCTACGGCATGTCGACAAGCCGGTGCACCTGGTCGACGGCCTGGCCGGCATGCTGCTCGAACAAAGTTCGATGATTACGCACCGGGACCTGCTGTTTGCCATCAGCTTCCGGCCGTACGCCAAGGAAACGGCCAAAATCGTCGCGCAGGCGAAGGCAGCCGGTTCCCGCGTCATCGCGCTGAGCGACAGCCGGCTGAGCCCGATCTCCCGCGAGGCCGACGTGTCCTTCGAAATCAAGGACGCCGAAGTTCGCCAGTTTCGTTCCCTGACCGGTTCGTTGTGCCTCGCGCAGACCCTCGTGATCAGCTATGCCCACAGGATCGAAACACAGAAGGCAGTGAACCAGTGACCATCAACCTGTGTCTGTTCGGCGCCGGGCGCATCGGCCGCATCCACGCGGACAATATTGCCGCGCATCGCGGCGCGCGTCTGAAGTATGTCGTGGATATCGACCGCGGCGCGGCCGGCCGGCTTGCGGAGCAAACCGGCGCGAGTGTCGCCGACAGAGCGACCGCGTTCGGGGACGACACCCTCGATGCCGTCGTCATCGCGAGCTCGACCGACACGCATTTGCCGCTGATCGAAGCCGCCGCGCGTGCCGGACTCGCCGTCTTTTGCGAGAAGCCGCTGGACCTCGATGCCGCGAACGCGCGCCGCTCTGCAAAGCTTGCCGCCGACGCCGGCATTGCGCTCTACGTCGGATTCAATCGTCGTTACGACCCCTCGTTCCGCCGGCTGAAGGACGAAATCGCAGACGGCACCATCGGTGCGGTGGAAGTCTTGAGCATTACGAGCCGCGACCCTGCCCCGCCGCCCGCCGACTATATCCGCCGCTCCGGCGGTCTCATTCGCGACATGACGATTCACGATCTGGACATGGCGCGCTGGTTGCTGGGCGAAGAGCCGGTTGCCGTGTTCGCCGCAGGCAGTTGCCTCGTCGACTCGTCGATCGCGGACGCCGGTGACATCGACACGGTGGTCATCGTGCTGCGGACGGCCGCCGGCGCCTTTTGCCAGATCACCAATAGCCGACGCTGCAGTTATGGCTACGACCAGCGCATCGAAGCCTTCGGCGCGAATGGCATGGTGCGGGCCGACAATGAAACGGCAACCCGGGTCGAGCACGCCGGGGCACGCGGTTTTCTGCGCGAGCCGGCACTGCCCTTCTTCCTCGAGCGCTACCGGGCAGCCTACTCGCTCGAAATGAACGATTTCATACACGCCGTGCAAGGCGCGGCGACCGGCCTGGCATCGGGGGCAGACGGGGTCCGGGCACTCGAGCTGGCAGACGCCGCCGAACGGTCGCGCCGGACGCACGAGGTCGTCCTGCTGACACGCTGAGGGCGGGTGTGAAATGTTAATTTCATTTTTCTTGCAATTTGAAAGTTGAATTTCACCCGCGTATCTTGCGGGACGCGGCGCGAGATTGAACCACGAAACAAGAGGCATACGGCCCCATGGCGAAGCTCGGATTCGGACTGATCGGCTCAGGTTTCATGGGCCGCGCGCACGCCATTGCGTTGCATGCCGTCGGCGCGGTGTTCGACGAGGTCGAGGCGCCGGCCTGCGTGTGCATCGCCGATCAGCAGGGCGCTCGCGCGTCGCGCGCTGCGCGCGAACTGGGTTTCGACCGCAGCACGGCCGACTGGCGCTCGCTGCTGGCCGATCCGGACATCGACGTGATCGACATCTGCACACCCAATCATCTGCATTTCGACATGGCGTTGGCGGCGCTCGAGGCCGGCAAGCACGTCTATTGTGAAAAGCCGCTGGCCGTGGACGTCGCCCAGGCGGCGCAACTGGCGGGAGTGGCGAGCCGTTCACCGGTCGTGCATGCAGTCGGCCTCAATTACACCACCAACCCGTTGATCCAGACGGCGCGCGAAATCGTCGCCTCGGGCGAGATCGGCGAGCCCGTGCATTTTTCGGGCAGCTATTTCGAGGATTACATGGCGAGTCCCGACGTACCCTGGTCCTGGCGTTGCGAGCGGAGGCTCGCCGGTGCCGGCGCGCTGGCCGATCTCGGCTCGCACCTTATTAATATGCTGCATTTCCTGCTCGGCACCCCGAAACGCCTGCTGGGCGACGTGCACACCGTCATCGCGGCGCGGCGCGACCCGGTGAGCGGCGCCATGAGAACGGTCGAGAACGAGGACTACGCCCGCGCCTTCGTGGAACTGGAGTCCGGATTGCCGGCGACGCTCGAGACCAGCCGCGTCGCCACGGGTTACAAGTGCGGCCTCCGCTTCGAGATCCTCGGCACCCGCGGCAGCCTGGGCTTCGATCAGGAGCGCATGAACGAGTTGCGCCTGTACGCGTCTGGCCCGGACCCGGCACGCGCAGGCTTCAAAACCGTGCTGGCAGGACCGGCGCATGCGGATTACGCGCGCTTCTGTCCTGCTCCGGGACACGGGCTCGGCATCAACGATCTGAAAACGATCGAGATCCGTAACCTCGTGCGCGCAATCGAACGCGGCGAAAACTTCTATCCGGATTTCGCCGAGGGACTTCTCGTGCAACAGGTGATGGCGGCCATCGAACAATCGAGCCGGGAACGCGCCTGGGTCACGCTGGACTGACGGCGCGCGACGACGGCTGGAGAGCACTATGGACGAAATGGCAGGCGATGTGATCCGGCACGGCGGCGGGAAGGCTGCGGGACTCCGCCCGATTGCCGAGTTCGCCGAATTATCCCTGTCCGGCCTGGTACTCGAGGCAGGCGACACCCTCGCGAGGACCACCGACACGGAAACGGCGTGGCTATTGATGCAGGGGAAGCTTCGAGGCCAGGTAGAGGAACGCGAGTTTGCCCTGGAGCGGCGTTCGCTGTTCGACGAATCCGCGAGCTGCGTGCACGCGTCCGCCAGTACCGACATCGTGCTCGAAGCGATTTCGGCATGTGAACTGACGGTCTACCAGTGCCGGAACCGCAAGCAATTCCCGGCCCGGGTGTTCACACCCGGGCAGGTCCCGAACGAGCACCGCGGCAAGGGACAGGTCGCCGGGCGCTGCCTGCGCTTCGTGCGCACGATATTCGACGGCAGCACGTCACCCGGGAACGCTGAAATGGTGCTGGGCGAGGTCGTCACGCTCCCGGGCGGCTGGTCCAGTTATCCGCCGCACCATCATCGGCAGCCGGAGATCTACCACTACCGCTTCACCGAACCGCAAGGCTACGGCCACGCGGAGCTCGGCGAGCGCGTCTACAAGGTGCGTGACCGCGACACCGTGTGCATTCCGCCGGGCCAGGACCACGCGCAATGCGCGGCACCCGGCTACGGCATGTACTACTCCTGGGTCATCCGGCACCTGCCGGGAGATCCGTACACCGTGCCCGACTTCACCGAAGCGCACGCGTGGACCCTGGACCCCGACGCCGCCTACTGGTGGCCGGCCGGCCTCCCGCGTGCCTGACAAGACACTCGACGTCGTTTGCTTAGGGAGAGCCGCGGTCGATCTCTACGGCCAGCAGGTCGGCGGACGGCTGGAAGACATGCAGAGCTTTGCCAAGTACCTGGGCGGGTCATCGGCCAATCTTGCTGCCGGACTCGCGCGGCTTGGGCAGCGGAGCGCCATGCTGACCCGCGTCGGGGACGAACAGATGGGCCGCTTCGTGCGCGAAGAACTCGCGCGGCAGGGGGTCGACGTCCGTCCTGTGCACACCGATCCGTCGCGCCTGACCGGACTCGTCGTCCTCGGGATCGGCAGCGCAAGCGACATTCCGCACATTTTCTTTCGCGAACGCTGCGCCGACATGGGGCTCTGCGAAGGCGATATCGACGAAACCCTGATTGCATCGGCGCGTGTGCTTGCCGTCACCGGCACGCACCTGTCGACGGACACCACGCGACGGGCGGTCGAAAAGGCCGCGAGGTTTGCGGCTGCAAACGAGACGCGCATCCTGCTCGACATCGATTATCGGCCGGTCTTATGGGGCCTCGGCAGTGCGGCCGAGGGCGCCAGCCGCTTCGTCGCAGCGCCGGAGATCACGGCCGTTCTGCGCGACTTTCTGCCGCATTGCGACCTGAT
>JBOHZD010000146.1:0-10914 GCA_050738315.1 Woeseiaceae bacterium | reverse complement strand
GACCTGATACGCTGACCTATGACGATCGCCTCGTCACTCGCGACATGCACAAGATCAGGCCGGGTCGGGTTGCCTACGCTGCCTGGTGCAACGATCAGGGTCAGGTCATCGACGACGGCACGCTGTTTCACTTGCGTGAAGGTGAATTCCGTCTCTGTTCGCAGGAGCGGCACCTCGCCTGGCTGACTGCCGCGGCGATCGGCATGGACGTGCACATCGTCGAGGAGACCGGCGATATCGCCGCGCTCGCGGTCCAGGGCCCAACCTCGTACAGCGTCCTGAAAAACTTGCAGCTCGACGGCCTGGAGAACCTGAAACCGTTCGGCTTGATGCACTTCGACTTTGCAGGCAGCGAACTGATGGTTTCCCGCACCGGCTTTACCGGCGACCTGGGCTACGAGCTCTGGATCGAGAATGCGAAAGCGGAACCGCTGTGGGACGCGCTGTTCGAAGCGGGCGCGTTGTATGGTATTGCGGCGATCGGCACCGATGCGCTCGATCTCGCGCGCATCGAGGCCGGGTTCCTGACCGCCGGCGTCGACTTCCTGCCCGCGGGCGCCACCGTACGGACAGGGCGCTCGCGTTCGCCGTTCGAACTCGGCCTCGACTGGCTCGTTGATTTCAAGAAACCGAATTTCAACGGCCGCAGGGCGCTCGCGGAAGAGCAACGGCGCGGCTCCACCTGGCAACTCGTCAAGCTCGACATCGAAGGCAACAAGCCCGCCCATCACTCCTATATTTACAAGGGCGCGAGCGGCGGCCGCAGAAAACAGGTCGGCTTCATCACTTCGGCATGCTGGTCGCCCGTATGCAAACAGAACATCGCGCTGGGCACGGTCCGTGCACCCCATGGCACACCGGGCAACGAGCTGCTGGTCGAGATCTATTATCAACGGGAAATGCACTGGTCCCGCGTAATGGCCAAAGCGACGGTGGTCGATAAACCGTTCTGGGACCCTCCCCGGCGCCGCGCCACCCCACCCGGCCCCTATTAAACTCGTAGTTAAGTGCCGGGACAGCGTCGTAGTTATTCTGCAGTTGGCATCCACATGAAACACCGACTCGATCGACTGCTGCGGCCGCGTAGCGTGGCGGTCGTGGGGGCTTCGGCCCGTCCCGATTCGCTCGGCGAATGGTCGCTCACGAACCTGCTGCGCGGCGGCTTTGCCGGCAATATCTACCCGGTGAATCCACGCTACACCGAACTGCAGGGACTGCGCTGTTATGCAGAACTGCGGGATCTGCCGGAGGTACCGGACCTGGTCATGTTCGGGATCGCCGACAGTCGCATCGAGCAGGCGCTGGACGATGTCATCGCCGTCGCTGCGCCCGCCGCACTGCTGATGTCGCCGCTCGTTCTCGAGAACGACGATCCACCCGGACTCAAGGAAAGAATCCGCAAAAAAACGCGAGACGCCGGCATGCTGGTCTGCGGTGCCAACGGCATGGGGTTCTACAACGTCCGCGACGGCGTATGGGCCTGTGGTTTCGACAGCCGGCGGCACGAACCGCCTGGCAACGTCAGCCTGATCAGTCATTCCGGCTCCGGCATGTCAGGCATCATCGATTGTGACGAACGCATCCGCGTCAACTTCGCGGTTTCGACCGGCAACGAAATCGGCGTAACGATGGACGAATATCTCGATTTCGCTCTCGACCTTCCGGAAACGAGGGTCGTCGGACTCTTCGTCGAAACCGCGCGCAATCCCGCGGGGTTCCGGGCCGCGCTCGCTAAAGCCGCCGACAAGCGGATACCCGTGGTGGCGCTCAAGGTGGGCAGAAGTGAAAGATCTGCGCAGCTTGCGCTATCGCATTCCGGCGCCATGGCCGGCGTCGATGCCACTTACGACGCACTCTTCGATCGTTACGGCGTACAACGAGTCCGCGACATGGACGAACTTGCAACGGCGCTCATCCTGTTCGCCGAATTGCATCCCGCCGGTCCGGGTGGACTCGTCACCTTGCATGACTCGGGCGGCGAACGGCAGTTGATGGTCGATCTTGCGGATCAGGCCGGTGTGCCGCTGACGGATCTCGGCGCCGGCACGATCACGGCGCTGGAGAAAGTACTCGACCCGGAACTGCCCGCGATCAATCCACTCGATGCGTGGAGCCGGGGCGGCGAGCGGGCGGGAGACAGCATGTCCGATTGCCTGTCGATCATGATGCAGGACCCGGGTGCGGCGATGGGCGCGCTCGTGCACGACCGAGCACCGGGCGGCGTGATCTATTCGAGCTACCTGGGTTACATGCAGCGTGCGCGCAAAGCGTCCGGCAAACCGGTCGCGCTCGTGGCGGCGCGCCAGGGCACGGGTTGCGATGCGCAGGTGGTTGGCGCCACGCACGCCGGCTTTCCCGTACTCGACGGCATTCCGGCATTCCTCTCGGGCGTGCGCGCGCTGTTCGGGTATCGCGACTTCCTTGAAAACATCATCCCGTCCGAGCCGCCGGCGACGCCAAAAGGTGTGGCCGCAGGCTGGCGAAAGGAACTCGCCGCGGGTGCGGTTCTGGATGAAGTGCGTTCGCTGGACCTGCTGCGTGATTTCGGCATTGCGGCAAATACGTGCCGTGTCATTGAATCGGAGAGCGAGCTCGCCGCGTTATCCCCGGTCGTGACATTCCCGGTGGTGCTGAAAACGGCAATGCCGGGACTCCTGCACAAGACCGAGCGGCAAGGCGTGTTTCCCGGACTGGAAAACGAGCACCAGCTACTGTCGGCGTACCGCGATCTTGCAAAGCGCCTCGGGCCCAGGGCCTTGGTTGCGCCGATGATTGCGCGCGGCACCGAGATGCTGCTCGGCGCCCGGCGGGATCCGCAGTTCGGTCCGGTGGTACTGCTCGGGTTCGGCGGGGTCCATGCCGAGGTGCTCGAGGACGTGGTCACGGCCTTGCCGCCGTTTGACAAACACTACGCACGGCGCAGAATCGACACACTCAGAATGCGGAAATTGCTGGACGGACAGCGCGGGCATCCGCCCTGTGACGTTGACGCATTCTGCGATCTCGCTGCCCGTTTTTCGGCGCTGGTGCACGAACTGCGGGACGATTTCGAGGAAATCGACGTGAACCCGGTCATCGTCGCGGCGCACGCGTGCATCGCGGTGGACGCATTGATCATCGGCCGGCGCGGTACTCCGGAGAGGACTGATCCATGAATATCGAAGCAGTATCACAAAACGCCTTGTCGACCTGGCAGGCAGCCGCGGCACGCGAACTCGAGCGGGTGGAAACGCGGCATTTCATCAACGGTGACTACGTCGACGCCATCGACGGCGGCCGGTTCGACAGCGTCAACCCCGCCACCGGGGAGGTCATCGCGACCGTCGCCGCCGCCAGTCACAGGGATATCGATGCCGCCGTTGCTGCCGCGCGCAGCGCTTTTCAGAGCGGCGTCTGGCCGCGCATGGCGCCGCGCGAGCGCATGGAAATTCTTTATCGATTTACCGATTTGATCGACGAGCACTCGGAACAACTGGCGGTCCTGGATACGCTCAGCATGGGCAAGCCGATCACGGACATGCTGCAAATCGATCTGCCTTCGGTTATCGAGACGTTTCGCTTCATGGCCGAGTGCATCGACAAGATCGAAGGCAGCGTTACGAATACCGCGGCCGACGTCATGCATTTCGTATTGCGCGAACCGCTGGGCGTCGTCGGCGCGATCTCGCCGTGGAACTACCCGCTGCTGATGGCGGCCTGGAAAGCAGCGCCGGCGCTTGCGGCCGGCAACTGCGTGGTGCTGAAGCCCGCGGAGCAGGCGCCGCTGGCCTGCCTGCGGCTCGGCGAATTGTTCGTGCAGGCCGGCGGCCCGCCGGGCGTGTTCAACGTCGTCAACGGCATCGGCGAGGTGGCGGGAAAAGCGCTCGCGCTACACCCGGACGTCGACAAGATCACATTCACCGGCTCGACCGAGGTCGGCAAGCTGATGCTGCAGTATGCCGGCCAGTCCAACATGAAACGCGTATCGCTCGAGTGCGGCGGCAAATCTCCGCAGCTTTTCATGGGCGATGTGGAAGATCTCGATCGCGCCGTGGCCGCGGCGTACAACGGCGTCTTCGCCAACATGGGCGAGGTCTGCAATGCAGGCTCACGCCTGCTGGTGGAGAAATCCATTTACGAGGATTTCATCGAACGCTTCGTGTCGGCGGGCCAGAATGCCTACATGCCGGGCGATCCGCTGGACCCGTCGACCAACCTGGGCCCGCTGGTGACCCGTGAAGCGCAGCAGCGGGTGTTGTCGTATGTCGAAGCCGGCCGGAAAGAAGGCGCGACACTAAAGTTCGGCGGCAGCGCGCCCGAGCATCTGCAAGGCGGCGCCTACGTTACGCCCACGCTCTTCACGGACGTGAACAATTCGATGCGCATTGCTCGCGAGGAAATCTTCGGACCCGTTGCCGCGGTCATTCCCTTCGAGGACGCAGACGAGGCAGTCCGGATTGCGAACGACACGATCTACGGCCTGGCCGCCGGAGTCTGGACAAAAGACCTGAACCGTGCGCACAGGCTCATTCGAGACATCGAAGCCGGGGTGATCTGGGTCAACTGCTTTGACGAAGGCGACATGACGCAGCCGTTCGGCGGTTACAAGCAATCCGGTAACGCGCGCGACAAATGCATCGAGAGCTTGCTGAGCTACACCCAATCGAAATCGGCGTGGATTCGTTTGACGTGAAATTCCGAGTCGTTACAGGTCGGCGCTGACGTGTAGCGCCGCTTCGCAGAGGGCGGCACCGAGTTCAGCGCGGCGTGCGGCATTCAGGCGTTGCGTCGGACCGCCAATCGAGAGCGTCCCCTGCACCTCCCCCAACACACCCCGGATGATCGTCGCAACCGCCGCGTAACCCTCCTCGAGCTCGTCTACGGAGATGGCGTAACCGCGGCGGCGGATTTCAATGAGCTGTGGCTGGAAAGCCTGTTTGTCCACCAGCGTTTTTGCGGTCAGCGCCTTGAGCGGCGTGCCGAGGCGGTCGAGGCCGTTTTCGTCGAATGCGAGCAATGCTTTGCCGGTGGACGTGGCGTGCAGCGGCCATCGGGTTCCCACGTTGCCGGTCGCTCCGACTACGTAGCTGCCCGCGACTTCGTCGAGAATCAGCATGCTGTCACCGACCGGCACCTCGAGCGTCGCGGTCTCGCCGCTTGACCTGGCGAGCGCCTTCAACAAGGGGCGGACACGCCGCCTGAGATCGCTGCTCGCCAGCGCCTGCACCCCGAGCGCCATCAATCCCGGCCCCAGGCTGTAGGCACTGGTCGCGGCATTCCGCTCGATCAGGTTCTCGCTCTGCAATGCGCGCAACAGGCGGTGCGTGGTCGTCTTGTTGAGGCCCGACCCCCGGCTCAACTCCGCCAGTGACTGCTCCGAGCGTTCGATCGTGAACAGTTTGAGCAAGCGGATGGCCCGCAGCGCTGCCTGCGCCCCCTGCGGAGGACGTGTTTCCAGCATGATCCCTGCACCATATTATGATTTTAGGTTCCATATTATGGCATCAGCAGTCCCCTTTTGGCGAGCCTGATCAGGACGCCTCCGTCCATTCCGGCCATTCCGGGCCATTCCGGGACACCCACGGCGGAGCCATTCCGGGCGGAGTCCATTCCGGGACACCCACCAATCTAGCCATTCCGGGACACCCACAGCCATTCCGGGACACCCACCGGGGCCATTCCGGGACACCCACCAATCTGGATTTCGGTGCATTTCGAGGGTGCGTTTTCGGGTGCATTTCGGGACACCCACCAACCTGCATTTCGGCACCGGCATTCCGGGACACCCACCAACCTGCATTTCGGGACATCCATCGTTTCGTAATCCCCAGCACCATGCCAAGCCATTGATCGTGCTTGTCAATCAACCCGACAAACGAACCCGGTGGGTCAACGGCGATCCTGCAAAATGCGCCAGGCCGCGTTATAGCCGGGCGCACCGGTGACGCCGCCGCCAGGATGCGTCCCGGCACCGCAGAGATACAGGCCATTGATGGGTGTCCCGTAATGGGCCCAGCCCGGCACGGGGCGCATGAAGAACAACTGCTCCAGGTTGATGTCACCGTGAAAGATGTTGCCTTCGGTGATGCCGAACGTCTGCTCGAGATCGAGCGGGGTGTAGACCGCCCTGGCAACGATCGATGTCGGTACGTTCGGCGCGTAACGGGCGATGGTCGCCACGACCTTGTCACCGAGTTCGTCGCGGCGCAGGTTCCAGTCCCCTGTTGCAGGGCGATACGGCAGATACTGCACAAAGCAAGTCATGACATGCCGGCCGTCGGTCACGAGGTCAGGATCGACGTTGGAGGCGACCACGCAATCGACCCATAACTTCTCGGGAAGCGCGCCGCGTCGCGCCTCGTTATAACTGTCCTCCGCCTCCTCCAAAGACGGCGCCAACGTGAAAAGACTGCGCTGCGACTTGTCGTGACTCGACGGCATGCCCCGAACGCGCGGCTCTTCCGACAGCACCAGGTTTACTTTGCCGCAGGGCCCCGCCATCCGGATGGCCGCGATCTCACGACGAAATTCATCACTAAGTCCGTCGGGCAACAGACTGAGAAAAGTTCGTTTGGGATCCGCGTTGGACACCACGATGTCCGCGTCGACGACGGAACCATCCGCCAGCGTTACGCCCGCGACGCGCCCGCCGTGGTGATTGATTTGTCTGACTTCCGCATCCGTCCGGATTTCGACGCCGGAATCGCGGCACGACGCCGCCATTGCGGCGGTGATCGAACCCATGCCGCCGACGACATGTCCTGCAAATCCCTGGCGCGCCTGATCCCCGCCGGAGAGAAGATGGAACAGCAGGCCCATTGCAGAACCCGGCTGATACGGGCCACCGTGTTTTCCGTACAAGCTATTGGACAGCATCAGTCGCTTGATGGCATCGCTTTCAAAATTGCGATCGAGAAAATCGCCCAGGGAACCCGTCAGGAAGCGCAGCAACGACGAGACGTCACTTCCCGCAATGCCGCGGAACCGGCGGCCGATTCGCAGGAGTTCGACGAACCGCCCGAAACCACGTTTGCCCGGATCGGGCGGTGCTTCCAGAAAATACGGCTGCAAATAGGCGGCCAGGCGTTTCAGGTCTGCGTCGACCTGGAAGAACCGCTCGACATCGGCAGGCGCTTTGGTGCGGAGTTCCTCCCTCAATTGTGCCGCCTCGGCCCACCACGAGATGACACTGCCGTCCGGCAACGCGGTCTGCACGCCGGGATCGCAGGCAATCATTTTCAGTCCGTAACTATCGAGTTTCAGATCTCGAATCACCTCCGGCCGCAACATGCTGGCGATATACGATGCCGTCGATACGCGGCAACCGGGCGCGAGCAGCGGATCGATTTCTTCCGTCACCGCGCAGCCGCCGACAATCGACCGCCGCTCGAGAACGAGAGTCGCGAGCCCGGCCTGCGCAAGATACGCCGCGGTCGTTAATCCGTTGTGGCCTGCGCCGACGATGACGACATCAAAACCGGAAAGTTGGGACATGTTTTCTGCTCAAGGTAGCCGCCGAAGCATAGCGTACGCGCCGAGTTTTTCCGCAATCGTCGTCGTCACGATGTGAAACAGTCGCGCTGCGGCCCGGTATTTGCCTGTGCTACTCTTGGCGGCCAGCCCCCTATCGGCACCCGCAATAAATGGAAGCGACGCTGCATCGCGATCTGTACATCGAGGCGTCCTGGTTTACCAGGGAACGCGAGCGAGTCTTTTTCGATCAATGGACCTGTGTCGCCAGGGAAGACGATTTGCTCACCGCGGGCAGTTACGAGGCCGTGGATGTTGCCGGGCAGAGCATCATTCTCGTCCGCGGCGAAGACTGGAAACTACGGGCGTTTCACAACGTCTGCCGACACCGCGGCTGTCAGCTCATCGATTCGACCCGGCCGGAACAGAAGCGCGGTCAATTCCTCGCCAATATTCGCTGTCCTTATCATTCGTGGACCTACCGGCTCGACGGCGGACTGCATCATGCCCCATACATGTCGGTCGACGCACCGCAGTTTGCGCTGCACGAAGTCAAACTCGATTGCTGGGGCGGATTCGTCTTCCTCAAGATCGGCGACAATGACATGGGGCTCGACGCACAGCTGGGCCCGATGCCGGAGCGGGTCCAACGTTATCCGCTCGACGAACTCGTGGTCGGCCGGCAATTCGAGTACCAGGTGGCCGCCAACTGGAAAGTGATCCTGGAAAATTACAACGAATGCTATCACTGCGCCGGCGTGCACCCCGAACTGTGCAAAATCGTCCCGGAATTCCGCAAGAATGGCGGCGCGGGACTCGACTGGGCGGCTGGCATACCGCACAAGCCCGGCACGAACACGTTCACGTCGACCGGCACGACCCGGCGACCGCCCTTCCCCGGCCTGAACGAGGTGGAAAAAGAGCGACATTTCGGCGAACTCGTGTATCCGAACCTGCTGCTCAGCCTGGCGATGGACCATGTCGCCGCATTTATCATCTGGCCACGCGGTCCGGAATTGACCTTGATCGACTGTCGCCTGCTGTTTCACCCCGACACCCGCAATCACCCGGACTTCGACCCGTCGGATGCCGCCGATTTCTGGGATCTCGTCAATCAGCAGGACTGGACCATCTGCGAACGCGTGCAGCGCGGCATGCATGCGCGCCCGTTTACGCGGGGCCTGTATGCCCCGATGGAAGATTTGAGCCTGGACATACGGAACTACATCGCCAGGCAACTGGGTGGCGACTTTCCTCCGGATTGATATGCCCACCGTTTTATTCGCTGTGTCGGGCAGCATTGCCTTTGTCACGCTGAACCGTCCCGAAAAGCTGAATGCGCTCGACGCAGCAATGCAGGACGAGCTGGAGCGCGCCCTCGATCGCGCCGAGCAAGACGAGGATGTGCGCGCGGTCGTTCTGTGCGGCAACGGTCGCGCGTTCTCCGCCGGCTTCGACATGGAGGCTGCCGACTCCGGCAACGACCCCGAAAAAATACGGCGTGAACTCCAGCGTGATTTCGACGTCATCATGCGTTTCCGGGATTGTCCGAAACCGGTTATTGCCGCGGTGCACGGGTACTGCTTCGGCAGTTCACTGGAGATCAGCGCCGTTTGCGACATCACGATCGCGGCAGACGACTGCCGCTTCGCCGTGCCCGAGGTCAAATACGGCAGCGGTATCGTGTGCCTGGTGCTGCCCTGGGTGATAGGAATGAAAAACGCGAACGAACTGCTGTTGACCGGCACGGAGATCGACGCGCAGAGGGCGATGTCCATGGGCCTGGTCAATCGCATCGTACCGCCGAGTCGACTGCGGGAAGAAGCCGAGTCACTGGCGCGGCAAATCGCGGCCAATGACTCCCTTGCAGTGCGGCTGACCAGGGAAGCGATCAATCAAAGCCTGGTTGCAGCCGGTTTTCGCCGGGCGCTCGCGGAAGCACTCGAATACGATATCCGCATCGAAACGACGGATACTCCGGAATCGGCAGCCTTCAGAAAAGTCATGGAGAAAGAAGGATTGAAAGCTGCACTGGCATGGCGCGCGGCACAGACGAATAAATAAGGAACGTCCGGCCAATGACAAATCGAAGAAACGGTACAACGGCGGAGCTGCGTGCGTTCATGAAGAAGCACCCGGACACCGATGTCATGGAATTGTTGATCGCCGATCTCGCTGGTGTATTGCGAGGCAAGCGAATTCGCGGTAACGAATTTGCAGACACGTTCCACAACGGTTTCTGCCTGCCCGGCGGGGCGGTACTTCTCGATACACTCGGCGAGGTTGTAAGCGGCATTCCGTATACTGCCGAGGACGGCGACCCGGATGTTTATGCCTCCATCGTGCCGGGCAGTCTCGCGCCGGTCCCCTGGGCGAACAGGCCCGGTGCACAGGCGCTGTTCCGTCTGCGCACGCGAGACGGCAAACCTTTCTTCGCCGATCCACGACACGTTCTGGAACGTGCGGCGGAACCGTTACACAAGTTGAAGCTCGACGTTGTTATGGCGACAGAGCTCGAATTTTATCTGCTCGATGCCAACACAGACCGGCCGAAAGCAAAGGTGTCGCGTGTTCCCGGAATCGGGCGACCGCAGGCCGGCCCGCAGGTCTATCATCCTGACGATCTCTGGGATATCGACAATTTCCTGAACGACATCAACGACGTATGCGCTGCACAGAACATTCCCATCGGCACAACCACGTCCGAATTTGCACCCGGCCAGTTCGAAATCAATCTGCATCACGTGAAGGATCCGGCGCTCGCCTGCGACCACGCCGTGCTGCTGAAGCGGGCGGTCAAGGCGGTTGCGAGACAACACGGATTCGTCGCCTGCTTCATGGCAAAGCCGTTCGAACACTGCGCCGGTTCAGGTTTGCACATCCATTTGAGTCTCGTCGATCAGAAGGGAAAAAATTTCTTCTCAGGAGGCAAGGAACGTGCGTCGTCGCCGCCCTACAGTGCAGCTTTTCGTCACGCAATCGGCGGACTCGCAAAAACGATGGCCGAAGCGACCGCGATATTCGCACCGAACGCAAACTCGTACCGTCGCCTGCGCCCCGAAAAGTTCGCGCCTGTCGAACCGAACTGGGGCTCCAACCATCGCAATGTCGCGTTACGCGTCCCGGTTTCCGACGAGAAGAACCTGCGCATCGAGCACCGCACCTCCGGCGCGGACGCAAACCCCTATCTCGTCACGGCAGCCATACTCGCAGGAGTCCACTACGGCATCAAAAACCGCTGCGATCCAGGACGCATGGTACAGGAAGGCGAAATTATCGAATTGAAACGGAAAATTCCGAATCGCTGGGACGCCTCCATCGATAAGTTTTCCCGCAGCAAGATCCTCCCGGATTATCTCGGCGCCGACTACTGCAAGGCCTACGTGCTGAACCGCCGCGACGAAGCGCGCCGCTTCCACAACACCATCAGCGACGTGGACTTCGACTGGTACATGCGCGCAGTCT
>JBOHZD010000145.1:0-3238 GCA_050738315.1 Woeseiaceae bacterium | reverse complement strand
CTTTGCCTTCGGCTTCCTTCAGATCCCACCTCACGATGGGCACCCTTGCCGTTCGGCTAACCGTCCCCCCTGTCGGGCCGGTAGAGGACTTTCACCTCCAAGTGGGTGCGCCCTGCCGGGCGCACATAAAAAAGAGCCCGGCAAAAGCCGGGCTCAAGGCAACCGTCAGAAGGCGGGGGATAGGAATGTCGTGACGACAACCTCCCAACGGCATGTTCAATGGGACAGGTAAACCGGCTCGTGCACTAGTCTTCGCCGGTGGCCTGACGATACTCGTCGCGATCCAGCGCGCGATCCTGGTTGGAGTCTGCAGAAGACAGGTCCAGACCGACGATGGTGGCTTCCTCCTGACTGATCGAGCCGTCGTCGTTCTGGTCGACTTCGTCGAACGACGCTGCCGATTGCAACAACGCGGCGCCCGAGAAGCCCAGGGCCAGGAATGTCGTTGTCCAGTGAGTGTTCATTGTTGAATCTGTTGCAACCACCATGCCAGAACGTCGCGTTTGCCGGCCAGCAAAATACATCATTGATAAAAACACGCAACCTGTCGCCGAACGACTACAGTTATTTCGCCTGAAAAGACAGTTGAACAGCGCAGTGTCCCTGTAAGCAGACGGCTCGCCTGGTCGAGGGCTGACCAGACTGTTGCCGAACGCCGACATTGCGCCGGCACGATCGGCAAAATTTTCCGCTACTTTGCATCTTTACAATGCGACCGCTTTGTAACCGCCCGAAAACCGATTCTGTTACCGCGCTTCGTTAGCATGGATGCGAAACGGCGCCTCCGCAAGGCGGAGGTTCGCGAGGACAGACACGATGACAGCACCGCCCAGCCCGCATGCCATCGTGGCGATCGTTCTAGCTTTCGCGGCTATCTTTCTGTTTACCAGAGAAAAACTGAAGCTTGAATCGTCGAGTTTCATGGTGCTGCTGTTCGTCCTCGTCTGGTTCGAGCTGTTCACGATCGAACACAACGGCGCCCGCTTGCGCGCGGGCGACGTGATTGCCGGCTTTGGCAATGAAGCGCTGATCACGATTTCGGCCCTGATGATTCTCGCGAAGGGCCTCGAAACGACCGGCGCCCTGCAGCCCATCGGCCATGTACTTGCCGGTTTGTGGAAAGTTCGTCCCAGGCTCGCATTTCTCGCCACCCTGCTCACCGTCGCCGGACTCAGCATGTTTCTGAACAACACGCCGGTCGTCGCGCTGATACTGCCATTGCTCATCGCCGTGTCGCTGCAGTCCGGCGTGTCGCCCTCGGGCATACTCATGCCGGTCGGATTTGCGACGATCATCGGCGGGTCGGCAACGACGATCGGTACGTCGACCAACTTGCTCGTGACGTCGATCGCCGCCGATTTGGGAATGCCGGAAATGCAGATGTTCGACTTTGCGCTTCCGATATTCATCGTCGGCGGTATCGCGATTCTCTACCTCTGGCTGATCGCGCCGGGATTGCTGCCCGACCGCCGTCCGCCTTTGACGGACGTGGAACCGCGAATCTTCGATTCCCGCCTCAAGATTAATGAAGGAACGTTCGCTGACGGAAAGACACTGGGCGACGTCCTGATGCAAACAAACGGCGCCATGAAAGTCGCGAGCATCGTGCGCGGAAACCTGGCGTTGATGAAACTCCCGTTCGTCGGAATCAAAGCCGGAGACACGCTGCATGTTAGCGACTCGCCGGAAAACCTGAAACGATACGAGCTCTTGCTCGGTGCGACCTTGCTCGCCAGCGAGTCGGAACGTCACGCAGGCGGCGACGAACCTTTGAAGAGCGACGAGCAACTGGCCGAAGTGGTCGTAACCCGCGGTTCCATACTCGACAACAACACGCTGGATGCGACGCGTCAGCTCTCGAACTACGGCCTCGTTCCGCTGGCGCTGCATCGCCCCGGCAGGACGTCGCGCAAGACCACGGAAGACCTCGGCAATGTCATTTTGGGCGCCGGCGATGTGATTCTGGTCCAAGGGACTTCTCGGGCCCTGGAGCGCCTGCAACGCAGCGCCAAGCTGCTGGTCCTCGACGGGCGAATTCACCTGCCGCGAACCGGCAAGGCCGCAATCGCGATCGGCATCATGTTCGGCGTGGTGGCGTTTGCGGCTTTCGGTGTGTTTCGTATTTCGCTGACTGCGTTAACAGGCTTGTTGTTGATGGTCCTGGCGGGTTGCATGACGTGGCGCGATGCTTTCGACGCCCTGGACCGCAGGATCATCATGGTGATCGTTGCGAGCCTGTCGCTTGGGCTTGCACTGACGGCGACCGGTGCCGCGGAATATATCGCCGCGGTTTTCGTGTCCCTGACGGAAGGGCAGTCGGTGGTAGTCATATTGAGCGGCTTCATCCTGATCATGGCGCTCTTGACGGAGGTCGTCACCAACAATGCGGTGGGTGTACTCGGGACGCCGATCGCGATCAGCGTCGCCCACCAACTCGGCGCGCCGGTCGAACCGTTCGTGCTGGCGGTGCTCTACGGCGCCAATATGAGTTACCTGACACCGGTCGGTTACCAGACCAATCTGCTGGTGATGAGCGCCGGCGGTTACCACTTTTCCGACTTTCTCCGGGTAGGCCTGCCGTTACAACTCATCATGTGGCTGGGCATTTCGATTGTCCTGCCAATCGTGTACGGCCTGTAGCGCGGAACCTGTTACGGGGTTCTCTGCACCCCGTCCATGTCGATGAGATAACCGGAATTCGGCACGGTGCAGATCACGGCCGGGTTCTTCGGGTCCGCTTCGATTTTCTGGCGCAGCCGGTGCACCAGCTGTTTGAGGAGCTGCCGGTTGCCGCCGGCGCGATTGCCCCAGACATAGGCGAGGATGCGCTCCGTAGGCACCGTACGACCGCCGTTGGCAAATAGCAATTGCAGGAACCTCGCTTCGAGGCGCGTCAGACGCACTGTCCCTTGCCGAAAACCGTCGACCGTCAGATCCTCGGGGCGCAACGTCAACGGACCGAGCGTCACCGCACCCTCCTCCTCGATGCCGACTCGGCGCAACAACGCCCGGATGCGCGCCACGAGAATTTTCGGGCTGAAGGGTTTCGCCAGATAGTCGTCCGCACCCAGTTCGAGCGCCCGCACCACGTCCTCGTCCTCGTGACGCACGGTCAGCATCATCAACGGAATGGCGCTTCGTTCGCGCAGTCTGCGCGCCAGTTCGAAGCCGTTCATTTTCGGCATGTTGATATCGAATACAGCGAGGTCCGGTTGCTCCGACTCGAACGATTCCAGCG
>JBOHZD010000144.1:0-7203 GCA_050738315.1 Woeseiaceae bacterium | reverse complement strand
GTAAAGCCCGTGCCCCAATGGCGCACAAGGGCATAGTCGACAGTTTCCGAAGGCTGGCACCGAAATGCGAAAATGCGAAGCCCGGCACCGAGGTGTGCTGGCTTCCGATTCTTGAAGCCTGTACGCTTCCACGCCGTATCGGGCCGTAAATTGGGGCGGAGAGCAACCAGCGCCATGTCCAGAAAGACCATCCACCTCATTGCCGCCGCGCGGCCGAATTTCATGAAAGTCGCCCCCCTTTATCACGCGTTGAAAGCGACCGACTGGTGCGATCCGAAGATCGTGCATACAGGCCAGCATTACGACTTCAATATGTCCGATGCCTTCTTCAGGGACCTCGGGCTGCCGGCTCCGGCATTTCATTTAGGGGTAGGCAGCGGTTCGCATGCCGAGCAGACGGGCGGCGTCATGATCGCCTACGAGAAAGTATGTAAAGAGAACCCGCCGGACTGGATAGTCGTGGTTGGCGACGTCAACTCAACCGCGGCATGCGCCATGGTCGGCACCAAACTCTGGATTCCGGTGATCCACCTCGAAGCCGGGCTGCGGAGTGGCGACCGGCGTATGCCGGAAGAGATCAATCGTCTTGTGACCGATGCGATTGCCGACGTCCTGTGGACACCGTCTGCCGACGCCGACGAGAATCTTTTGCGTGAAGGTATTGCAAAGCACAAGATCGACCTGATCGGCAACATCATGATCGATTCGTTCGAACTGCTGCGAGACAAAATCGAAAGCTCGACTTCCCGCCGCAACCTCGGATTGATGGACACCGACTACGCTCTCCTGACATTGCATCGTCCGTCGAACGTCGACAGTCCCGATACGCTGCAAACCATCGTCGGCGCCCTGCAACAGATTGCTGCGCATCTGCGCCTGGTGTTCGTATCACATCCCAGGACCATGAAAAATCTGGCGGCCTTCAAATTGTCGGATCGATTGACGCAGACCGGCAATGTCGATTTGCTGAATCCATTACCCTACATAGACTTCATGAACATCGTGACCGGGGCCAGCCTGGTCATTACGGATTCCGGCGGGTTGCAGGAGGAAAGCACCTATCTCGGAATCCCTTGCCTGACGATGCGCGAAAATACCGAGCGGCCCGTTACCGTGACTCAAGGAACGAACAAGCTCGTCGGAGCCGCCGACTTGCCGAAGCGCGTGCAGGAGATTCTCGACGGTCACTGGAACAAGGGCTCGTGCCCGCCGCTCTGGGACGGACGCACGGCCGGTCGCGCTGTACAATGTCTCGAAAGACGAGCCCTGCGATAACGCATTCAATCGGCCGACAGATGCATTCATCTTACATAATAAAATCCGGTTGGATATTTGTGACAGAGTTCTCGCTTTGACGTGAGATTCAGTTTGCATCGATAGACCCGATTCAAGATACTCACTCGAAGATAAAGGCAAACCCGTCGAAAGACGGGGACGCAAAGCCACCGGTCTACGGGATTCGTCCTACGACAGCGGGGTTGCCAGGTGAAGCCACGGTCAAGCGTCCCGCGGCTTTAAGCGCAGCATTCCAGCGCTCCGTGCATCCTCTCCGGACCTGTCCCTCCGACCGTGCCATTTCCGGCGCCGGCCGATCGTCCCTGTAATCGCGGTTTGCTGCCACCCGAAAGCAATGGCAGGTACGACGATGACATACCGATTCGCTTGGCAATCTTTGATTGTTACTGTTCTGGCGCTTTCCGCCAGCGCATGCCTGATGGACGACGACAAGGTCCAGGACGTCCGATACATCGACGATGCATCCGGCGAAACGCCGGGCGTTACCGTGGCCATTACAAAGCCCGGCACAGCACAGGTCGACACCGAAGACACCGATATCGATATCGCGGGCACCGCCAGTGCCGACGTCGCGATTGCATCGATTGCCTGGGAAAACGATCTTGGCGGTTCGGGAATGGCCGCCGGCACAGCGGCGTGGCAAGCAACCGGCATCCCGCTGAAACTCGGCAAGAACACGATCACCGTTTCCGCAACCACTGCCGATGGAGACTCAACGGTAGACCAGGTTGTCGTCAATCGTGAAAGTGTCGGCAAGAAGTCTGTGACGATTTCGTGGAATGCTCCGTCCCAGCGAACCAACGGCGCGCCGCTGAAGGATCTCGCGGGTTACCGGATCTATTACGGCCGCATGTCTGAAACGTACGACTACGAGGTCGAGATCAAAAACCCTGGCGTCGTTACCTACGTGATCGAAGACCTGGTACCGGGCAAATGGTATTTCGTCGCAACAGCGATCGACTCGGCCGGTGTCGAAAGCGCGTTCTCCAACGAAGTGGTCCGCTCGATTCTCTAGTTCCGTTTTGCCGCGGGCCATTTGCTGTTCCGCCGCGCGAGAAAATACTCTTGCCCGTCCCGTTACTGCCGTTCTGGTATAGTGTTTTTTGATTTCCTGAAAGTGCGCTTGCCCTGGTCATTCTAAAGTAATGAATGTGACACGTGACCCGGAACGACCTGACAGTGCAATCACATCGGACTTTGCAACCGTCTTTGCCGGGATTCTGCGGCAACTCGACGTCGACCAGAGAATGTCGACGGATGCGGCGCATGCGTTGCGCCGGGCATACGCCGCTGCCGACAAGAGCTCGACATCGAGTATCGGATTCGAACCGGAAAAGCATCTGGGACCATTCGAGGAACTGCCGCCGGCAGCGCGCGATGCCATCGTCTCTGCAATCGTCGATCGCGATCGATGGGACATTCGAGGACACGAGTTGGGTCCATGGCATCCGCATCTGCTGCGCTTGTTGTGGCGGCTCCGCCACCGGGCCTGGCGCCAGGAACCCGCCGACGCGCGGTGGGCCCAAACGGCTCGGGAACTGACGGATGTACTGGCCTACGGCGCCAGGAAGGCGCCGGCGTACGTCCTCGGAATGCTGCACCGGCAATGGCTGGCGGCGCGAGGCCGCCTCGCAGCCCGGCCGACCGTGCACGAGGCCATGAACCTGGCCGGTATCAACCCCCGCGACTTTGCGGTCTGTTACGCGACCGGTGTTCCGCAGGCCGATCGATATCGCGGGCATTGGCATGACCCGTCACGGCAGATCACCGTCGGGCGTGTCATCGGCATCGATTTCCTGCCGGCCCCGGAGGGCTGCTGGTACATAGAAAGCAACGTCAGCCCGCAACTGGACGGTCCGCGGGTGGACCTGCATGAGCAAGATCCGGTGGTCTGCAATCTCCTCGACTTTGCTGCACAGCACGGCTACCGCCATTTGACCGTACTCGACAACACGTCTTCGGGCATTCCGCCAAGAATGATGCAGCAGTTCGCGACGGACGCGAAGGCGCGTTGTATCGAATTGACCTTGGTGGAACTGCCGAACGTTCCCGGCCAGGGGCGGACGCGCTGCTACGGCCTACCGCCATTGTCAAAAGACGGTACGCTCGTGGTGCGTTATCGAGGTTATCCGTCCGCCATCGATTATTTGTTCAACACGAAACGCGCCACCTTCAGGGCACTTTCGATGTACCGGCAGCAGACCGGCGATCCGGATCTGTTGCTGCCGCTGACAGGATCCGAGCCGTTGCTGGCCGATGCGGCTCCGGACGAGCCCTTTCCCAATGTGGCGTACAAACTCCCGGAAGTGGAACAGGGCCGGGGCGTTTATTTTTTCAAGGCACACTCGGCCGAGCACGTCCGGACTCTCCTGAATGACGCCATCCACGCACCGAGGAAGCGCGAACTTCAGGAACGCGTTCTGCATTCAGTCACCGACAAACAAGGTGTCTATCAAAGCTATGTGAGATCCCGAATGCTGGAGAACCGTCGGCTATACAAGATACGGGCCCTCGTGTTGATCAGTCCGGTCGGCATCCGTTGTCTTTCGGCATATCGCGTCGTGTCCGCCCACTCCGTTCCGGAACGGCTCGATTTCGGCATCGTGCGGGACCCGCGCCCGTTTCTGGTCAACGCCGCTCGCGGCGGCTATCTCGACAAGTGCCCGGAAGACGAGGACCGGGCCACGGCGCGGGCGGCAATGGCGGTCGGCCGCGGGCTGGCATGGGCAGCGGAGTACGGTTTCCCACCCACCAAGCCAGACTAGTGCAGACTTGCAAACCGCCGAACGATGGCATCGACAAGAATACGCCGGTCTTCGGCGAATATCTGAACATGTTGAATGTGCGGCAAGTGATCGATGGCCAGTCGGTCCTTGAAGTCGACCGTCGGAAACATCGAATAGATCTGACTCTTGTGGTGAAACGTATCAATCCTTCCCGCCGTGTAGATGTAGTGAACATGAGTGCCACGATCCACCAGGGTGGACAGGATTCTTGTCGATTCCTTCTGCGCCATGTATTGATAGTCAATCAAGCTGCCTTCAAATCCTTCGACATTCGAGTTGTCCTGGGTATCTACGACAACGTTAATCACCTTGGTCGTGCGCAGCACCTTGTAGACGATGCGGTTAAAGGAGTAACGGGTAAGAATACCCCGTACGCGCCAGGCGAAGTTTCGATAGGCATGCGGATCCACGAGTATGACGCCCTGCGTGCGCTCGTCGGTTTCGGCATAACGAAATGCGTCTTCCGCACCTGAACAGAGCCCGCCGATGACGAAATCGTTGATCTCCCGGTTTGTTTCCAGGTAAGTGAGGGCATCCCGGATATCCTGTTTCGTCCGCTCCTGCAGAGGCTGGTCGGGACGAGCAATCTGGCTGTTACCGATGCCGCCCAGATCAAATCTCAACGTCATGAATCCCAGCTCAGCCAGCGCGCGTGCAATGTCAGTATAGAGGCGATAAGGCCCGCTCTTTGCAGTAAACCCGGCGGATACCAGGACGAGTGCCAGGTTCGGACGGCGCGCTTCGCGCGGCACCGTAAGCACGCCGTGCAATCTCTTGTTCTCACCGAATTGACACGCTATTTCTTTCATCGATCGTCAGCGCGCAACTGCGCATGGATGCCATCGAGTATGTCCTTGTTGGTAATCGCCAGAGTGACCCGGGTCGACTTGAACCAATGAGTTCGAGAGGTCACTTTCAGGCATGGATATCCATCAAGCAAGCCGTTCCCGGCCACCTCCGTCCGAGCATAATCCGCCGACAGTACCTGTCGAACCTTTGTCTTATCCGCAAGGTCTACGTCTCGCAGTGACAAAGCCTTGATCGCTTCGATCGTTGCCGAGCTGAATGCCGTGCCGACAAGTTCTTCGCCGCCCGGGACTCTCCGCGGCCTGCGCAAGCTCCTCGCTACGAGTAATTTATGCACCTTCTCGCGGTTCATTCGCTTTAGTTCACGGTAGTACCCGGCCCCTTCGACGGCGGGGTCCCACAGGACCCAGCGGTCGATTTGATCCTTGGAAAGCGATTGCAGGGCGAGAAGTGCCGTCAGGCGAAAACAGAATACGCGGATGCGATCCATGCCCGTGCGCCGTTTGAGTTCGTCCAGGGCAGCCGACAAGTCCTGCTGCCATCGTCCAATGGTTCCTTCGATGTCTGTTCCGAGCGAGTCGCCGCTGCCGAAGAAGTCGAATCGGAGCGACGACACGCCCGCCTCCGCCAGCCTTTCTGCCAGTGTTCGCAAAAGGAACTGGCATCGTATGTACTCGTAGCCGATCGGCGGGCAAATCAGTACGGGTAGCGAACGGATTTCGCCGATTGCAGGGTTATACAAACCATACAGGCTCTCCAACGGCCCGAAATAGAAAGACGACATCGGCGAAATCGGCCGCAATACCGCTCCCCTTGGGGCCTCTTCGCGTTCCGGCACAGCGCCGGTTTCCGCTTCCACGATCCTCGAAAGGATCCACAGAGACTCCCGGAGCACTTCCAGGCCGTCCAGTTTGAATCCCAATTCCTGTTGAACGAGGAATATCATCTCCATGGCGACGAGCGAGTCGCCCCCCAGCAACATGAAGTTGTCGTCCAGGCTGACGTTGTCGATGTGCAACAGATCGCACCAGATCCGGGCGATAGCAAGTTCGGTCGCGGTGATCGGTGGATTCTTCACGGGTTGCCGTGACACGTCGAGATCCGGCAGCGCTTTTCTGTCTACCTTGAGGTTGTAGTTCAGCGGTAGTGCATCCAGGCGGACGTAGAAGACAGGTACCATGTAATCCGGCAATCGCGCCGCCATGTGCGCGCGCAAGTCTTCACGCGGTATCGTCGTCGCGTTTTCGGCGACATAATAGGCGACCAGAACGGTCTCTCCGCGGTTGTTCAGCCTGGCCGCTACGAGGCCGTCGCGAACGCGCTGCGCCTGGCGCAAGTGGTAATCGATTTCCGCAAGTTCGACCCTCATTCCGCGAATCTTGATCTGAAAGTCGCGCCTGCCCAGGAGTTCGAGATCGCCGTCTACGCCAAGCCGTCCACGGTCACCGGTGCAGTAATAGCGCACGCCGTCGCGCACGAAAAACAGATTGCCCGTTCGGGCGGTGCTGGATACATACCCATTGACGACGCCAGGCCCGCCAAAACAGACATCTCCGATCGCGCCCGGAGGTACCTGGTTATCGTCATCATCCAGCACCAGCAGGTGGACGCCACTGAAAGGCTTGCCGACGTATGTTCTCTCGATTGGCTCGCGTGGCAGCTCCCAGGTACACCCCATCAGGCTGATTTCGCTACATCCGTAGATGACATACAGTTCTGCTGAGGAGAATATCCATTGCATATCCCGCAGCAGTTCGGTGGGTACCATGTCCCCGCCGGAGGATGCATGGCGCACATTGCCGAACACCGCGTAATCCGCGACATTTTGCTTGATGTACTTGACGATGTTCTTGAGCAGTGACGGGCCGATGTGGAACAACGTAACTTGCTGCAAGGTTGCAGCCATCCGTTCTACATCCAGCACGTGCTGTCGCTCGAGAATCAACAGCGTTCCACCGACCGACAGCGCGGACATCAGCTCGAACATGCTGATACTGAACGTGAAGCTGGCGACCGCCGGGATCACGTCGTTCGCGGTAATTCGATAGCGATGGCGTGACGTGTTGATAAAGTGAATCATGTTCGAATGGCTCACCGCCGCGCCTTTCGGCTGCCCTGTAGTGCCTGACGTGTAGTAGATATAGGCAACTTGCTGCCGATCGATACTCTCGTTGAGGTCGTCTTTCGATTCCTGACCAAGTTCTGGCGGCGGCTTATCAACATCCAGGACTTCAATCCCGAAACCATCAACGACATGTTTGACCCGCGTCTCCGAAATGATGAGTTGAGGAGCGGTATCTTCAACGATCATGCC
>JBOHZD010000143.1:0-3813 GCA_050738315.1 Woeseiaceae bacterium | reverse complement strand
CGCCGCGCGGCGACGTCCGACGCCTTGACGATCGTACAGTGTCATTGACTTGCGGTTTCGTGAAAAGTGCTATGTAAAGTGCCGCCCGTAGCGTCGATTGGGGTAGAGTCCCGGAATCAATGAAAGGGAGAGTGTCGCATGAATTACCGCCCAGCCGTTTTCGTTGGCTGTCTCATCGCCGCCAACGCCGTTGCGCAGCCGGTACAACACGATCTGGACGACGCATTCGCGGCGATCGAACCGAAAGTCATCGCGTGGCGGCGCGACATTCACGAGCATCCCGAACTGTCCAATCGCGAATTCAAAACGGCCGCCAAGGTGGCCGATCATCTCCGCAGTCTGGGGCTCGATAATATCGAGACGGGTATTGCACACACCGGAGTCATAGGCACTCTCGAAGGCGGCAAGCCCGGACCCGTCATCGCGTTGCGCGCCGATATGGACGCGCTCCCCGTGCGCGAACAGACCGGCTTGCCGTTCGCATCGAAGGCGAAGGGCGAATACAACGGCGAGACCGTCGACGTCATGCACGCCTGCGGGCATGACACGCATGTCGCAATGCTGATGGGCGCCGCGGAAATACTGGCCAATAACCGGGACCAGCTCGCGGGTACGGTGAAATTCATCTTCCAGCCGGCAGAGGAAGGCGCACCCGCCGGCGAAGAAGGCGGCGCCGCGCTGATGGTCGCGGAAGGAATACTCGACGGACCCGATGCGCCCGAAGCGATCTTCGGCCTCCACGCATGGCCCGTCCCTGCCGGCACTCTCAATTACCGCGCCGGCAGCTTCATGGCCGCATCCGACAATCTGCAGATCGAGATTCGTGGCCGCCAGACGCACGGTTCATCCCCGTGGCACGGCGTCGATCCGATTTACGTCGCCGCACAGATCGTAACCGCACTGCAGGGCATTCCGAGCCGTCAGCTCGATATCACCAAAGGCCCTGCAGTGATCACGGTCGGCAGCATCCGTGGTGGCGTGCGCGGCAACATCATCCCGGACGCGGTGCACATGCTGGGCACGATTCGCACTTTCGACGCCGGCGTCCGCGAAGAGCTGCACGCGAAACTGAAGAAGACGGTGAACCTGATTGCCGAAGCCTCCGGTGCCGAGGCAACGGTGACCATCGATCCGTACAGCCCGGTCACGGGCAACGACCCCGAACTGCTCCGAAAGATGATGCCGACGCTCGCATGGGCAGCCGGCGCGGGCCAGGTCGTGGAACACCCGCTGATCACCGGGGCGGAAGATTTCGCCTGGTTCGAGCAACGCATTCCGGGTCTCTACCTGATGCTCGGGATCAATGACGAAGGAATCGGACCGGGACAGGCGCCGTCGAATCACTCGCCGCTGTTCCATGTCAACGAAGAGACCCTGATCGTCGGCGTGCGCACCCTGGTCGGCCTGGCGCTGGACTACGCAGGGGCGGCGGACGGTTTCAGATGATGGATGTCGCGATTTCAGGCTCAAGTGCTTGTGATAGGGTCATTATTCACTGTCGGAAGGACCACACAGCAGGTCAGGAACCGGATCATGCAGGACACCCGAACAATCGCCGAACTCGTGGCCAGCCAGAAGCCGGGCCGGCCGCTCGAGCAACGGTTTTACACTGATCCGGACATCTACCGCCTGGAGCTCGAGCGGATTATCGGCCGGAACTGGGTGCTGGCCGGCCATGTCACGCAGCTTCCCGAGCCCGGCGATTTTCTTGTCACCCGACTGGGCATCGAGTCCGCCATCGTGGTGCGCGGCTCGGACGGCAAGGTCAAGGCGTTTGCCAACGTGTGCCGCCACCGCGGTTCGCTGGTGTGCCTCGAGTCGAGCGGTTCAGTCAGAAAATTCGAGTGTCCGTATCACGGCTGGATGTACGACATCGACGGCAACCTGATGGCCGCGCGTTCCATGCCTGAGGACTTCGATAAGAAATCCTACGGACTCAACCCGGTCTCGGTCGACGTGCTGGGCGGCCTGATATTCGTCTGTTTCAGTGACGATCCTCCGTCGCTCGAAGGCGCGAAGCGCGACCTGGCAGAACCGCTGGCGATGTTCGACTTCGAAAATCTCAAGGTCGCGGCGCACAAAACCTACCCGATCGCCGCCAACTGGAAGCTGGCGGTGGAAAACTACCAGGAGTGCTATCACTGCGCGACCGCACATCCGGAATATGCGCGCATGCACACGCTGATGCTGGACCCTGCGCGACGCGATCGCATGCAGGACAAGATGATTGCGCGTTTTGAAGCCTGTGGTCTCAAGAATATCGAACACGATCATGTCGACACCTATGCACGGCCTGGAGAACAGGGTTACGGCTACAGCCGCACCGCATTGTTCGAAGGCTACAAGACCGGCAGCCGCGACGGCGAACCGGTCGCGCCGTTACTGGGCGCGTTGAAGGGCTACGACGGCGGCGCTTCGGACTTTTCGTTCGGCCCCTTCTCCTTCCTGCTGGCTTACAGCGATCATGTCGTCGGCTACGTATTCAAACCGGTCGACCCGGGTCATTGTGTCTGTGAAATCTACTGGTTGGTGCGCGGCGATGCCGTTGCCGGCCGCGATTACGATCTCGATGCGTTGATCTGGCTATGGGACGTCACCACGCATGCGGACGAGAAAATCATCGTCAACAACTGGAAAGGCGTCAACTCGCGCTATTACCGGCCGGGTCCCTTCTCCAACATGGAGCGTATGGAGCGGCGTTTCGTCGAGTGGATACTGCACCAACTGTCGGACGACAACGACCGCATGCCACTGTCGCGCTCGGCGTAGCGCAAATCACAGGACAAGAACATGAACAAACTCTGGATCGCGCTGATCGGCGCCGCACTGGCTACGGGTTGCAACCCGGCATCCACGCCGGAATCGGATACGGCTGGAATCGATACACCGCAGAAGTCCGGCATCGACCTTGTGGGAATGGATACGTCGGTCAGGCCGCAGGACAACTTTTTCGCCTACGCGAACGGCACCTGGGTCAGGAACACCGAGATTCCGGCCGACGAATCGGGTTGGGGATCGTTCACCATTCTTCGCGATACCGGTCTCGCCCAGCTTCGCGCGATCATCGAGGATGTTTCCAAGGACGCGGGCTCGGACGATGGCGCTGCCAGGATCGGCAACTTCTACAACGCCTGGCTCGACGAGGAGCGCGCCGAAGCCCTCGGGGCCGAACCGGTCACGGACCTGTTCGCGAGAATCGACGTGCTCAAGACTCATGACGACGTCGTCGCGTTCTTCGGCTCGACGAATGAGCTGGGACTGGGCGGGCCTTTCAACCTGTTTATCGATCAGGACGTCAAGGATCCCGATCGATACGCAATCATTACCTGGCAATCCGGGCTCGGCCTTCCCGATCGCGACTATTATTTCGACGACAGCGAACGCGGGCAGGAATTACGTGCGCATTACGTCCAGTACGCGCAGGAGATCATGGCGCTCTCGGGTTACGAGGACAGCGAAGGCGCCGCAGAGCGCATCATGGCGCTCGAAACCGGACTCGCGGAACATCATTGGGACAAGGTGGAAAACCGCGACGCGAACAAGCGCTACAACAAGGTTACGGACGCCGAGCTGGCCGCGATGCTGTCGAATTTCGATCTCGATGCCTACTTCAACGGCATCGGCGCCGGCCGCCAGGAATATGTCATCGTCAGCCAACCTTCGTACATGAAAGCAATGAACGACATGTTCCCGACGGTCGATGTCGGGACCTGGAAAGAATTCCTGCGACTGCAGGCGCTGACGGGTTTTGCCGAGTATCTCTCGCAGGACTTCGTCGATACCGAATTCGATTTCTATGGTCGGACGTTGCAG
>JBOHZD010000142.1:0-5810 GCA_050738315.1 Woeseiaceae bacterium | reverse complement strand
CCCCAGTACTGCGAACCCAGCCGTAGGATCCGGTTCAGCTATTCGATCCGTGTATTCGATATTGAAGTAGGTGGCGGTAACGCTTGCGCGGGAAAAGTCCAGGTCAAATCCAAGTGTAGCGGTTTCCGCGTTCTCTGCTTGCAGACTTGGATTTCCCGGACCTTGCGCAAACAGCACGATGGCAGAGCCGTCGGGCGTCCAGATATCGGGAAATCCAAGGGCGGTCGGAGGAAAGAGTGCGTTCTGACCGCCACCTGGATTCTTCTGGAATAGGAAAGGGGCCTTGAATGACTCGCCGAACGTACCGCGGATTCTCAGCTGCTCTACCGGAGACCAGAGGACCCCGATCTTCGGGCTGGTATCATCGCCGAAATCGGAATAATCCGTATACCGCGCGGCGAGGCTAAGCTCGAGACGTCGAATCCCGCTGACCTCCTGTTCTGGTGAGGCGATCGGCAGAAGCAGTTCCGCGAAGGCATACGTGGTATCACGATCGAGCGATATCCGTGACTGTGCCGACCCGTTGGCCGCGGAAAAGTCCCTAAACTCTCTAAACTCATCCTTGGAGTGGCCTGCGCCGACCGCAAACATCAATGCGCCGCTCGGGAATCTGGCCAACTCTCCATCCAGTTTCGTGGTTATATCCACGCTGCTGGTGTCTTCCTGGGCCAGAAATGGACCGACACCGACTATTGCGCCGTCGAGAAAACCGGAAGCATCCGCTTGTGCATCGGCGTACGTAACAAGTAACTCGCCGTTCAGCTTGGGGCCGAACGGTCGTTTCACCGCCAAATTCAAAAGCTTCTGCTGTTGTTCGGTCTCTTGCGCCCTGAAGTCGCCGCCGAATAGAAACTGGGCCTGCGCAATCCGCGGCTCTCTGGTTGAATACAAGAGGTCCCCGCTTATTGTCAGACCGCCTGGGATCAGCTGTGACATCGTCGCCAAAAGGTTTCTTCGAGTATCTTCTGGAATCAGGGTGAACGGTGCGGCCGCCTGAGCGAAATCGCGGTCGGCGGCATCGAGCTCACTTCGGTCGAAATAGCTCAGAGCAATCAGTGCGTTGCCGTCCGCCCAGTTCATGCCAAAGCTCTGGTCAATCCTGAGCTGTTCGTTGCCTCCTTTCGCGCCACCATATGTAAGGACCGTTTCGGCACCGTCTTGCTGGTCCTGGAGCACGAAGTTGACAACACCGCCGATAGCATCAGCTCCGTAGATCGCTGAAGCACCATCCGTTAACACCTCGACGCGCTCGACAACGCCTATGGGAATAAAGGACAGGTCGACCGACTGCCCTCTTGCGGAAGGGGCCATTCGACGACCGTTAAGCAAGACCAGCGTGCTGCCAACCCCCAATCCACGCAAGTCTATTGAGTTGTTCGAGTGCGCATTCCCTTCCCGTGAGGAATTTCCGGTGCCCATCTCCGACAATGTATTGTTGTTTTGCGGCAGCGTACTGACGAACTGTTCGATGGTCACCGCGCCTGTATTCCGGATGTCGACGGCATCATAGATTTCCAGTGGGGAAGATTTTGGGATTACGCCCCGAATGCTCGATCCGGTAACTACAATTTCCTCAAGAAAACTTTCCTCCTGCTCATCATCTGAGGCCGCCGTCACCCCGTTCCGTGAGCTCTGCGTAGCATCGGCGCCGCCGTGCTCGCCGCCATGTCTTCCGGCCTTACCGAAACTTGCTACCGCTCCCGGGACAGCCAGCAGCTCCGAACCAGGCGCCATCGAATTCACAGGCATACTTTCCTGCTTGACCTTCACCCCGTACTCCGACGAGTAATCGGCGGCAAGTCCCGTGCCGGCAAGCAGGAGGTCGAGCGCTTGTTGTATTGGGTAGCTTCCGGCAACTGCATTCGCCTGAATGCCTTCGAATCCATCGGAAATGAAGAAGAGCTGTACCTGAGCCTGTCTCGCGAACTCGTTGAGTGCAGCAGGAACAGACTGCGCCGGAATACTGAATTCAACAGAATTCTCCTCCGATTGAATCCCTTCGGCGAGCACCCGATCGGCGACAGCCATTGTTGTCGCGATCAATAGCATCACCAACAAACGCTGACTACCGTGATTGTATGAATTGAACGGCTTGCCGGTCCGGCATGGATTCGTCATGTCGTGCTCCCCCCGATTCTGCGCAGCAGCGCTCGTTGCAGGCAAATGCACTCGTGTTGCAAGTAGGCCATTTGCGAGTGGAAACGCCACTGCAATTTCGCGTTTCCTTACCGGGAAAGACGTGTTGCTATGTTTTTGTGACTAGTGGACCTTTGGTACGCGTACCTGAACCGAAGCCCTTCTGAGAGGCCAGGTCAGTCGCGATTCGCCGCTATGCGGAACAAACTCGGCGTGACGCGGTGTACGGTAACCTGCTCATTCGACTCGATCAATTCGAGCAGCGTATCGATGTCGCCGGCCCGGAGGTAGCCGGTAACGTGCAGGCCTTCAATCTCGGCATCTTCGATTGTGATTCGTGTCTCGGTATAGCGGGTGGCTTCCGCAATAACTTCGGCCAGGGTGTTCCCCTGAAAATCGAGCATGCCGGCCTGCCATGCAAGCTCCCGGGCAATCTCCTGCGGATCCACGTTCGAAACGGACTTGATGGTTTCGCGATACTCGACCTTCTGGCCCTTCTTGAGCCTTTCGGCGGCGACCGTCCGGACAGGAGCGACGGATGGACGCCGTGAGCCAGCTTTGTCCTCGTCATTGGCCGTAAGCAGCGCATTCGGCCGAACCTCGACGACGCCCTCGGTGACGGTCACTTCCACCAAGTCGCCCTTCAGGTAAACGTTGAACGCAGTACCCACTGCGCTGACAGTTCCGGTGCCGGCTACGACTCTGAACGGCCGCTCAGATGCGGGCGCGATGGCAAAATGGGCCTCGCCCTTCAGCAGGCGAACGCGCCGTTCTTCGTCGTCGTAGTGCACTATCGCCTCGGAATTTGTGTTGAGCGTCATGACGGAGTCATCTGGCAACAAGACCTCTTTCTGCTGCCCGATGGCAGTTTGAAAGGCCGCTTCATACTCCGGGCCGGGTAGCAGGAGAACGATGATAGCCGCAGCCGCGATACCGGCGGCAAGCGGCAAATAGCGGCGCCGCAGGCGGCGGCGCCGCAGCCACCCATTGACGACCTCCGGGTCCGGCGGATCGGTCGCGAGCTGTCGAACGACATCCAGTCGGCGCCAGTCCCGCTCGAGCTTTGCGAATGCCACACGATTCTCCGGCCGCTCGGCCAGCCAGGCATGAAAGCGTGCCCGCTCGACTTTAGAGAGGTCGTCGAAGTCGACCAGCCAGCGAAGGGCCTCGTCTTCGGCGCTCGTGGCAATGTCAGCCCGATGATTCACGATTAGCTAGTGACGCAAGTCTGAACGGACACGGATGGTCGTTTTCCCTGGCTTTTGACGACTCTTGCTTGTCCTTGGTCCGGCTCTGACTTTTGCCATCATTCGCGTCGCCACAACTCTGGAATGCGTGCAACTTTTTAAAACTTTGCGCAACCTGGTCCCGAACTGTGTTGGTCGAGCGCCCGAGCTGCTCGGCAATTTCACGGCAACTGTAACCATAGACCTTTCTGAGCACGAAGGCATGGCGCATTCGTTCCGGTAGTTGCGCGATGGCCACACATAGATTCTCAAAGTCCCGTTCCGACATTGCCTGGCGCTCGACGGAGGGCTCGTGTTCCTCCGGTGCAATCTCATCCGTATCTAACGAAGTTTCGACCAGCGCGAGCTTCTTGCGACGATTAGCGTCGTTTACCAGGTTACGCATCGTCACGAACAGAAAGCTCAGGGGGGCGTGTATGTCCTGGCCACCGCACAGGTACCGGTGCGCTCTGAGAAAGGTTTCCTGAACCAGGTCGTCTGCGTCGGCGCCCGTTCCAACCAAGTGCTCTGCAAATCGAGTCAAGCACTCATGGTGCTCACGAAACAGCACCTCGGTCTGAGCCGCGTCGGCCATGTAAACCCCAATCCGATTGGCAAGGCAAGAACATGCAACGCGTGAATGATACTTATAGTCATCTTTCGTGGCAATCGGCACGGAAGGCTCATGTCGCTGAAAGCAGGATCTCTATTGGCGTAGTCGCGCGCTGCGCTCCTTAGCCTTCGCCGATGCCCGTTGAATCAGGTCGCCGACCTCGGTCAGGCCCGCCTCCTCCGCCTCTCCCAGCAGGAAATCCAATGCCGTGGCGATCGATTCAGCGACCTGTTCGGGCGTTTCTTCACCGGCTGTGGGTTCGCCCTTCATCTTCGTTCCTGGAACAGAGCTCTGCCAGTATCGGCATGCGGCGAGTCCTCTCGCAAAGGCGCACGCATTGTGACTATTGTCTGTTCTGACAATAGTCGCTATCGCCTACCGTTGCAATGTGGAAACACCGACTGCAGCGCAGCTTTTCGGCGACATTGTTCGCCGACGCCGGCGAAAGGCCGGGATGTCGCAGGAGACCCTGGCGGCGGAAGCTGCGTGCCATCCGACATATATAAGCCTCGTTGAGCGGGGACTTCGGAACCCGAGCCTGGACACCATGCTCAGGCTGGCCAAGGGACTGGACTACCCCGCATGGAAACTTGTTCGCGAAACCGAGGCGCGTCTCTGAACCTTATATCCCGTCCCATTTCGATGCACTTGCGGCAGGCGCTGCCCTTTGACCAGGTGACTGGCGTCTGCCTCGCCGACGGGCGGGGTCCGGACTGGGGAGCAATGTCTCCGAAGCCAGAATGAGGCTTATAGTCCGTGGACTTATAGTCATCCTGACCGGACATTGCCTGCATGGAAAAGGATCCTGCAGAGCAGGCCATCACGCGTGCGTTCGGCGAGTTCCTGTCCGGTATCCGAGAGGCACAGGCTTTGACTCAGGAAGACCTGGCCGAGCTTGCCGATCTGGATCGTACGACCGTCAGCAGAATAGAGCGAGGCATAATCAACCCCAGACTGATGACCATCAACAAGCTGGCGGTAGCGCTCAAGGATCACTTCGCCGATTTCTTTCCCTGCCGCGCCAAACCTTGACGCGGCAAGGCGCCGAGTTACCGGACGCCGAATGATGCTTATAGTCCGTGGACGCATCGTCATCTGCCCGGATGATTGCCGGGCATGCCCTACACTAGATCGGAACAGGCGGTGCTGCGCGAGTTCGGCGAACGCGTGCGCAGCGCACGCGAGGGTCGCGGCTGGACCCAGGAAGATCTGGCCGCGGAAGCCGGTCTGGACAGAACCTACGTCGGCGGCATAGAGCGCGGCGAACGTAATCTTGCATTATTGAACGTAAACAAGTTGGCGATAGCGCTCGGGGACGGGTTCGCCGGCTTTTTGCCCTGTCGCCAGCGCAGCGGACGAAAGTAACAGCGGGCTTGGCGATTCAGCCCTCCGCAGGTCCCTCCTCCGCGTCTTTCAGATCGAAATAGGCCATGAACAGGTTCAGGTGCCGGGTACCGTGCCTGTCGGTGCAGTTGTGGGCCTCGCTCAGCCTCTTCTCGATGATTTTCAGGACCGTGTCGGCCTGCATGGCGCGGCCGTCATCCTCTCCCTGGACCGCCGCCCGAAGCACCCCCGCCAGATTCAGCGCATCGTCCAGGTGCTGTTCGGCCTCCCGGAGATCCCTCGCGTGATCGTTGGCCGCGGAGTAGACCTTGGGCCGTAACTTGTAGGGGTTTTCGGACATGAAATCCGGTATGTAGAACTCCTTGTCCTCCCGGACCTGCCGCAGCGACGTGAGCCCCTGTGGCGCGAGCATTTCTTGAAGCATCGTCTCGAATCTCCACTTGCCGCCGTCAGCCCGGCCGGCAACTAATGAACCCCCGGCCCCACGGCAC
>JBOHZD010000141.1:0-23665 GCA_050738315.1 Woeseiaceae bacterium | reverse complement strand
GTTTGAGCGATGCCGGCAGCTTTTCGCCGCGCGTCAGGATCAAGCTCGTGACCCCGAGCGCCGCGGCGCCCATCAGATCGCTCTGCAAAGCGATGCGATTACGATCGCGGCAACTCATATGAACGAGTGCGTCCATGCCGGACTGCAGGACCAGGCTTGCAGCTGCAAGCGGCGCCAGGTGTGGCCGCGCGTCGTGGTTGTCGCTGATCTGCAATGCATCCACGATGCCGTGTAAGGCGTCGACGCTTGCGCGGACGTCGCGCGCCGTGGAAGCGGGATCGAGCGGGAGCTGCGCCGTGACGACGAAGTCCTTGCTGCGCACGGCATCGCGAAAGGTATGCACGGCCGGTGTGCCGGATGTTGTCAATCGAGCGCCGCGATCGGGATCCGGCCGCTCGATATGACGGATTCGCCGCCTGCTTCCGCCGTCCACGCCGCGACCAGCCAATCTTCGCTGCGCAGGAGTTGCGGTACGCTGAGCGTCGACACTTCCTGGTCGGCGCTGATGACCTGCACCGGAGCAATCTCGCCCGCCGACGATACGGAGCGCACGCAGACGGCGGCTTTTTCTTCCGGCCGTTTGCAGAGCCAGCTTACGGCAACCCGGTTGTCGGGCAACAGCGCAACACCGACACGGCCGAAAGCGGCGTCGCTGACGACGTCGGCGGCAGTTGAGAAACTGGCGCCGCCGTCCTCGGAGCGTGCCATACGCACTCGCGGCCGCTCGTCCGCAGCCGTGTACCATGCAACTGCGATGCGACTGCCATGCGCCGCGATCGCCGGACCGTTGACCGGACAGCCGGCGATGATCCAGCCGTCATCGGCGACGGGATGACCCGGTAGCCATTCGTGTTCGACCAGCCGCGACACGTAGATGTCGCGCACTTCGTCCTCGGTGCGATCCCGGTAGACGGCGACAGGTCCGGCATCGGTCATTGCAACATCGGTCTGGCAACAATCGCAGATCAGGCCGTCGACCTGCGCTGCGTTCCCGATCGCCAGATTTGCGCCGATCGTGGCAGTGCGCAGGGTCGTGCCGTTGACCGTATCGACTCCCGACGATTCACTGACCGTGTTGCGGCCGTCCAGCCATAGCAGACCGGCAGCTTCGTCCTGTGGGAACATCGAGACAAAACCGTGTTCGGTCGGTGTACCGTCATTGTGCGGCATGATCGGCTCCGACCACGTCTCGCCGTCGCTCGAGAGTGTGAGCATGACATCATAGGCATACCCGCCCGCCGGTTGCTGCACGAGCCAGTGTGCCGCCCACAACGTATCCGAGAGCGGGACGACCGAAGGGAAGTCCGCCCAGTTGACCATCCAGTGGTCACCGGCGCTCACCTGGGAAGGTTCGCCCCACGCATCGTCGCCGAGCACGGAATAAAGCAATCGATGCCCGCTGCCGGCCGGTTCAACCCAGCTCAGCACCACCTGTCCGTCCGGACCGGGCGCGAGGTTCGGGCCGAGGCTGCCCGCCGCGGCCGGCACGGCAAGCGATTGCAGCGCTGATGCGTGTGCCGCCGGTGGCGATTCGCGGCCGCAACCGCTTACAGCGAGCGTAGTCGCGAACAGCAGACTGGCGGGCCGAAACTTCAGTAAGAAATGCATGGGCCCATTATGCAGCGCGTGACCGGTGTCTGTGAACCAAAGCTATGAAATTGATTCCGGGGGGGAGGGCGGTATACTGCAGCGCCTGCTGCGCAGGTGCACCATCCGGGCTAGGTGGCAGAGTGGTCATGCAGCGGCCTGCAAAGCCGCGTACGTCGGTTCGATTCCGTCCCTAGCCTCCAATCATCGGTGCAGCACGCAGGGCCCGAGTGGCGGAATAGGTAGACGCTACGGACTTAAAATCCGTTGGCCGAAAGGCCGTGCCGGTTCGAGTCCGGCCCCGGGCACCAACCTGTCAGTGTCCGCGCCGTTGCAGCTCTGCACGAACCTGAGGCATCGAAAAACGGCGAGTGAGCCAGCACGCGATGCCGGCCGCGGCGACACTCTTGATCATGGCACCCGGCACAAACGGCAGTACGCCTTTGTCCAGGAGTGCTGCAACGGGCAGAAAAAACGACAATCCCAGGACGCCGCCGGCGAAAATGATGACTGCGCCGAACAGTGCGGCTGCCAGCGCCCTGGTAAACGTGTGCGTGTATCCCCTGTCCGCGAGCAACCCGATTATGACGGCGGCGAATGCCATTGCGAGCAGGTAACCGAAAGTCGGGCCCGGATCGAGCCCGCTGCCGGCATCGGCAAACACGGGCGCGCCGGCCAGGCCGATTGCAAGGTAGAGGGCGATCGCCGCGCCGGCGCGTGCCCAACCGAGTAGCAGTGCGATGAGGGTTACGGCGAACGTTTGCCCGGTGATGGGAATCGGCGTGCCGGGCAGCGGAATCGATACCTGGGCCACTAGCGCAACCAGCACAACTGCAACCGCGATGCACACGATTTCCAGAACGAAGGAGCTGTCTGCGAGCAAGCGGGGAATGAATGCCTGCGATTGCATAGGGGGTCACTGGAAAAAACGGAGTATATGGGATTTGTACAGGGCGATGTCGCCCGCATGGCGGGGTCCTGCAGGAGTGGTGGAAACGGCGCTCGGTGTTTCGGGCGCAATGTGTCAGAATAGGCCCGGTCAGGTGTTTACGCCCGGATTGCCTGGCCTGAAAAAAATCTGGTAAACCATTCGCTTACGGCTATCAGCTCGAAATACTGTCATGGCAAAACTCTATTTTTATTACTCATCGATGAACGCGGGCAAGTCGACGTCGTTGCTGCAGTCCAGTTACAACTACAAAGAGCGCGGCATGAACACGTTGATCATGGCCCCTCATTTCGATGATCGTTACGGCGTCGGCCGCGTCACGTCGCGCATCGGCCTCGAAGCGAGGGCGACGACGTTCAGCAACATCGACAACCTGTTTGACATCGTGGTCGTCTGTTGCGATCAGGATCCGCTGCATTGCGTGCTGGTCGACGAAGCGCAGTTCCTCACGAAGGAACAGGTTTTTCAGCTTGGCCAGGTCACCGATGAACTCGAAATTCCGGTGCTGGCATACGGCATCCGCACCGACTTCCAGGGCGAGCCGTTCGAAGGCAGCAAGTACCTGCTCGCCTGGGCCGACAACCTGAGCGAGCTAAAAGCAATTTGTCACTGCGGCAGGAAGGCAACCATGGTGATCCGGCTCGACGAGAACGGCAACGCCGTGACCGAAGGATCGCAAGTCGAGATCGGCGGCAACGACCGTTACGTTTCGATGTGCCGCAAGCACTTCAAGAAAAACTTCTATCGGGAAAAAGCGGAAGAGACGCAGCAGGCCCGAATAGAGAGAGTGGTCCGCGCGGCAAACCAGTGAGCGCATGCTGCCGTTGCGTCAGTGTCCGGCAGCAGCAGGTGCCTCTTCCTCCGGGTTCGCCACCGGCTTGATATTCTCCCGCGCCAGCAGGCGCCGAATGTCGTCCAGATTCTGCATGACGATCGTTTCGCTGAAGGCCGCATCATCCAGCTCGGCGCGTTCGGTTGCCGCGGGATCGACAAACTTGATGCGATGAGTGCCGAGTTGCACAATATCGTCGTGTTTCAGCATCAGGTTCGAAATCCTGTGTGAATTGACGAAAGTCCCGTTGGTGCTGTTCAGGTCCATCAGAAAAGTCGAGTGGCCGTGACGGACAAACAGCGCGTGGTGGCGGCTGATGAAGCGGCTGTTGATCTGCAGGTCGTTGTGTTCGGAGCGGCCGATCAGCAAACGCGGTTTATCGATCGTCAGCTCGTGCAATGTCTTGCCCTCATGCGTAATGAACAACGTGGGCGGCTCGGCATCGTCCGGCATGGTCCATTGACATGCATTGTCCAGTAACTCGGTGAGTTCGTCCGTGCTGGACGGGCGTTCGATCAGCTCCGAGGTGATCGGCGCCTTCTTTGCTTTTTTGAGTGCCAGGAGCACCAGGCGGTCGACGATGCCGGGCCAGCCGCTCGACGCCGCGTGCAATTCGAGACAGATATCCTCCGGAATCACCGTTGCCGGAACGGCGCAGCCGCCGGCACGCATCTTGGCATAGAGATAATTCTTCGTTTCGGCGGCCGACATCGGTTCGAGCTCGAAGCTGCCGGTATAGCGCTCCGCAATGCAGGACATCGCCGGTGCCTTGACGATGGCAGCGAGCGAGCGGTCGCTTGCGAGAATCAGCCGCAATGCGCTTTTTTCATGGACCTTCAATGTCACCAGATCGCACAGCGTGCTCAACGCGCCGGGACTCATCGCATGTGTGTTTTCCACGATGAGGAGCGGTGGGTGGGCGGCCGCGGCCTGCTGCAGCACGAATACTTTCAGCATGCTGATCAGTTCGTTGACCGAATTGAACTCGAAGTCGTAGCCGAACTGGGCAAGCATGTCCTGCAGCAGCGTGTCCGTCTCGAGCGCCGCACCGTTGACGATCGCAAATGCCGTGTCGGCATGCAGCGACCCGGTAAACTGTCGCAGAATGGTTGATTTGCCGGCAAACGGCGGGCCCTGGAAAAGACCAAGACCGTGATCGTGCGCGTAAGCTTCGGCAAGGAAGCCGAGCGCCGCAACCTGTGCCTGGTAGGGCACCACGATCAGGGGTTGGCCATGGGTGCGGAACGGCTGCTCACGCAGTCCGGCGGCGCTTAATTCCATAACTTTGAACTCGGTTTCTAACGGGAAATTGTCATTCTGATACAGTTACTTTCCGGTTTTTTTTAAAGTTCAGAAGCATCCGGGCTGCCTAGTCTAAATTCGATGTTTGTATTTTGTAAACTCTTTCGACGCGAGCCAGATAAATCATTAGATTACATAATATAACGAATAATCAACTTGCAACAATGCACCTATCCTATTGAAGTTATGACTAAACTGGGCTGCCTCAAAATGCGAGTTTCTGCACCGGCACGGCGTGGTCAGGTCGCGATCTCGTGATGTACTGGCTGTCCGGCCACGACCTTTGCGTCGTTCGCGGCGACCGCTGTCTTTTCGAGCACCTGCAATTCGAGCTCAACCCCGGCGAAATGCTGATGATCAGCGGTCCGAACGGCAGCGGCAAAACCAGTTTGCTGCGCGCGATTGCAGGACTCATCGAACCGGACGAAGGCGAGATTCGCTGGCAGGGCGCGCGTGCCGGCCGGCAGCGGCAGGCCTTCCACGCCAACGTCGTCTGGATGGGGCATCGTTCCGGCTTCAAGGGTGACTTGAGCGTGGTCGAGAATCTGCGCTTCGAGTCGAGCCTGCGGGCTGCATCCGGATCGGCCTTGGAGGACGTCTTTAACCGGCTCGGCCTGGCGGGGATTCGTGACCTGCCGTTTCGCCTGTTGTCGGCGGGCCAGCAACGGCGGGTCGCGCTTGCCCGCATGCTGCTGTCCGGCGCAGCACTGTGGATCATGGACGAACCGTTGACTCATCTCGATGCCGCCGGCCGGGAACTCGTCAGCGAATTGGTACAGGCGCATCTCGCGGACGACGGTCTGTGTGCGATGGCGACGCATCAGGACGTGCCGATCGACGCTGTCGTTCGTCGCGTCGCATTCGAATGAACGCCGCCGAAATCCAGACACCGGGACTCGTCGATGGCCTGACGGCTGTCATTCGACGCGACGTGCTGCTTGCCTGGAAGCGGCCGGGCGACGTCATCAACCCGCTCATTTTTTTCGCGATCGTCAGTACGCTGTTTCCGCTCGCGGTGGGGCCCGGTGCCGCGGAGCTGGCCTTGATGGGCCCGGGCGTCGTGTGGGTCGGCGCTCTGCTCGCCGCGTTGCTGTCGTTGAACAGCCTGTACCTGAGTGATTACGAAGACGGCAGCCTGGAGCAACTGCTGCTCAGTCCGCAGCCGCTGCCGTTGCTGGCATTGGCGAAGGCCGTTGCACACTGGCTCTTGAGCGGACTGCCGCTGGTCATCATCTCGCCGCTTATCGCGGTGACCTTCAGGATGCCGGCCGGTACCGCACAGGTTATGATGCTTACGTTGACGCTGGGGACCTTCAGTCTGAGTCTTTTGGGATCGATCGCTGCGGCGCTCACCGTGGGCCTGAACCGGGGCAACGCGCTCCTGAGCCTGCTGATTTTGCCGCTCGCCATGCCCATGCTGATCTTCGGCACACGGACGGTATCGCTGGCGGCCGCGGGCGATGGCGCCTCGGCCGGTGTGTACTTCCTCGGCGCCTATTGCATGTTGGCACTGGCCTTAGCACCCTTTGCCGCCGCCGCCGCCTTGAGGATCAGCAACGAGTAATCGACTGGCATGTGGATATTCCTGCACAAGCTTGCGTCGCCGCCGCACTTCTACGCGCAGGCCGCAAAATTGATTCCGTGGTTCGCCTCCTGCGGCCTGCTTGCGATCGGCTACGGCAGCATCGCCGGCCTTTTTTGGGCGCCTCCGGACTATCAGCAGGGCGACGCGTTTCGCATTATTTATGTGCACGTGCCGTCAGCCTATCTGTCGATGCTGGCGTACATCATCATGGCGGTGGCCGCGGGCATTGGCCTCATCTGGCGCATGAAGCTCAGTTACGCCGTGGCAGCCGCCGTCGCTCCGCTCGGCGCGTGGTTTACCTTTCTCGCGCTGTTGACGGGCTCGATCTGGGGCCGGCCGATGTGGGGTACCTGGTGGGAGTGGGGCGATCCGCGGCTGACCTCGGAACTGATTCTCCTGTTCCTGTATCTCGGTTTCATGGCACTGCGCTCAGCCATCGACGACACGGCAAAAGCCGATCGCGCCGGCGCCGTGCTGGCGATGGTCGGGGCGGTGAACGTGCCGATCATTCACTTTTCGGTCGAATGGTGGAGTTCGCTGCATCAAGGTCCGACCCTGGTCCGCGCGGGTGGCCCGGCGATTACAGGGTCCATGCTGTACCCGCTGCTCGCAATGATTGCAGGCTTCACACTCCTGTTCACGGCGCTGCTGCTCGCGCGTGTTCGCAGCGAGGTGCTGGTGCGCGAAGGGCGCGCGCACTGGGTGCAGAAGCTGATGTATCCTCAAGGGAGCACCGGCTGATGGATGTCCTGTCTATGGGCGGGTATGGCGTCTACGTCTGGACGGCCTATGCGGTGACGTTCGGCGTCATCGCCGTCTGCGCAATCCAGGCAAGGCAGCGTCACCGGCGGATCCTCAAGAACCTGAAGGGACGGCGGAACGCCGTGGAGTCCAGCGAATGAAACCCAGACAGCAACGGATGCTGGCCGTCGGCCTGGCGGCCGCGGGACTGCTGATTGCCGCGGGGCTGACCCTGCAGGCATTCCAGGACAACATGATGTTCTATGTGGAAATCTCCGACGTCATCGACGGCAAGGCGCCGGCGGACCGTAATTTTCGCGTCGGCGGACTGGTGGTGGAAGACAGCGTCAAACAGCGTCCCGGAGAACTGGAAATTCTATTTACCCTGACCGACCTGAAGAACGAGTTGCCCGTCAGCTACAGCGGCGTATTGCCGGACCTGTTTCGCGAAGGGCAGGGCATCATCGCGCACGGTCGCCTGGACGAAGACGGCCGGTTCGTTGCGGATACCGTGCTCGCCAAACACGACGAGAACTACATGCCGCCGGAAGTTGCGGACTCGCTCGCCACCAGCAAGGCTGGACAGGCGCAATGATTCCCGAGATCGGCCATTTTGCACTTGTGCTGGCGTTGTCGCTCGCGCTCTGCCAGGGCGTGCTGCCGTTGATCGGTGCGTACCGGAATGACGCAGCCATGATGGCGGTGGCGCGGCCGGTCGCCATCGGGCAGTTCGTTATGGTCGCGATCGCTTTTGGGTCGCTGGCGACGGCATTTCTGACCAGCGATTTCTCAGTGCTCTACGTCGCCAATCATTCGCAACTGGCATTGCCCGCCATCTACAAATTCTCCGCGGTGTGGGGCGCTCACGAGGGCTCGCTGCTGCTCTGGATACTGCTGCTCGCGGCCTGGACCGTCGCCGTCGGCCGTTTCAGCCGCGAACTGCCGGAGCCATTCGCCGCCCGCGTAATCGGCGTGCTCGGATTGTTGAGCACCGGCTTCCTGTTGTTCACGCTGCTGACTTCGAACCCCTTCGTGCGCCTCTTTCCGGTGCCGGCCGATGGCGCCGATCTCAACCCGTTACTGCAGGATCCGGGGCTTGCGTATCACCCGCCCGTTCTTTACACGGGCTACGTCGGCTTCTCCGTTGCATTCGCATTCGCCGTTGCCGCCATGCTGAGCGGCCACCTGGACCGGAGCTGGGCGCGCTGGACACGGCCCTGGACGACGTGGGCCTGGGTGTTCCTGACTGCCGGGATCGCGTTTGGCAGCTGGTGGGCGTATTACGAACTCGGCTGGGGCGGCTGGTGGTTCTGGGATCCGGTCGAGAACGCCTCGTTCATGCCGTGGCTGGTCGGCACCGCGCTGATCCATTCGCTGGCGGTGACCGAGAAGCGCGGCCTGTTCAAGAGCTGGACATTGCTGCTCGCGATTGCCGCATTCTCCCTGAGCCTGTTGGGCACTTTCCTGGTGCGTTCCGGAATCCTGGTTTCTGTGCACGCGTTCGCCACCGATCCCGCGCGCGGCATGTTCATCCTGATTTTTCTCGGGCTCGTGATCGGCGGTGCCCTGACGCTCTATGCCTGGCGTGCTCCTGCGCTCGATTCGGATGCGGGCTTCAAACCGTCATCGCGAGAAACGTTTCTGCTGCTGAACAACGTCCTGCTGGTCGTCGCAGCAGCACTCATACTCCTTGGCACGCTCGCGCCACTGGCCGTCGAGGGGCTGACCGGCGACAAGATTTCTGTCGGCGCGCCCTGGTTCGAAATCGCGTTCGCGATTCCCATGCTGCCGCTCATTTTCCTGGTCGGCGCAGGGATGCACGCCGCCTGGCGCTGGCAGCCGGCTTCGCCACTGCTGCGCCAACTGAAAATACCTGCCGCCCTTGCGCTGGTTGCCGGCATCGCAGTGCCGCCGATGATCTACGGCCGCGCCGGCGCCCTCGTCATCGTCGGTAGCCTGGCGGCCTTCTGGATACTCGCCTCGTCGCTCATGCAGCCGTTGCGTTCATGGCGCCGCGCACCGGGTACGCCGCGCATGCCGCGGGCGGCGCTCGGAATGTCGGTCGCGCACCTGGGACTCGGCTTGTTCGTGCTGGGAGTGACGACGGTCTCGGCATTCAGTGTCGAAGACGATGTGAGGATGGCGCCCGGTGAGAAAGTGCAACTCGCCGGCTATGAATTCGAGCTACGGGGTCTGAAGGAGGTAGAAGGACGGAACTATCGTGCGCTCGAGGGAGAAATCGAAATCCGCAAGGACGGCGAGTTTGTTGAAGTGGTCCGGCCGCAGGAACGTACCTACCTCGTGCAACAGAATCCGATGACGGAAGCCGGAATCGAGGCCGGCTGGAATCGCGATCTGTTCGTGGCGTTGGGGAGGCCCCTGGGCAACGGCGTCTGGAGCGTCAGGCTACAGTACAAGCCGCTGGTCCGATTCATCTGGCTGGGGGCATTCGTCATGGCATTCGGCGGCATCATCGCCGCGAGCGACCGGCGTTACCGGGTGAATGCCGTGGTGCGCGAGAAGCGCGCGGCCCTGGAGCAGGAACCGGCATGAAGCTGCGACTTGCGATCCCGATCGCGGTGTTTGCGGTGCTGCTACCGCTGCTCATTTTCGGACTGACCCGTGATCCTTCGAAAGTGCCGTCGCCGCTCATCGACGAGCCGGCACCGGATTTCGAATTACCCGGCGTGCTGGATCCGGGCCGCACGGTCAGCAACGCCGATTACGCGGGCGAAACCGTATTGCTCAATGTCTGGGCAACCTGGTGCGTGGGCTGCCGCCAGGAGCACGCCTTCCTGCTCGCGCTCGCCGAGCGGAATGAAATCCCGATTTACGGACTCAACTGGCGCGACGAGCGTGACGCGGCGGCGCGCTGGCTCGTCGAACTGGGCGATCCGTACGTTGCCTCCGGTTTCGACGGCGACGGCAGGGTCGCCATTGACTGGGGCGTCTACGGCGCACCAGAAACGTTTCTGATTGGTTCCGACGGCACGGTTTTGCACAAACACGTAAGCCCGCTGACGGAAGACGTCTGGGAGGAACAGTTTGTCCCCATGATCGAAGCGGCAAAAGGTAACTAGTGTACCCAGTGATACGCATCATCTTCGCGGTGTCGCTCCTGTTGCTGGCAGCCGCGAGCTTCGCGATCGATGCCAGCAAGGAATTCGACGACCCCGCGCTGCAGGCGCGCTATGAAAAGATCATTGCCGAAGTGCGCTGCATGCAGTGCCAGAACGAGAGTCTCAAGGACTCCGAAGCGTTTCTCGCCGTTGACCTGAGGCGTGAAATCCGCCGCCTGTTGAGCGAAGGAAAAAGCGACGCGCAGATTTACGATTTCCTGGTCGCACGCTACGGGGAATTCGCGCTTTATCGCCCGCGCCTGGGAGGCAAGACGCTCGTACTCTGGATTGCGCCGCTGCTGCTGCTCGCCATCGGCGCCGTGGTCATTGTGAAAGTCGTGCGCGGCCGTATGGCGCTGCCGCTGGACGAGCCATGATCTGGGTGCTGTTCGGCATCATGTTGCTCGCGGCCGCGCTGACGGTCGCAGCACCCATGTACCGGCGAAAGAAGCAACTGACACCCGGATTGATCGCAGCCGTCGGCACGGTGCTGCTGGTGTCCGCAACTGTCTACTCGTACATCGGCACGCCGCTGCCGCCAAAGCCACCCGCCAGCATCGAAGAGATGATGGCGTCGCTCGAGCAGCGCCTCGCCGAACATCCCGACGATCTGGACGGATGGAAAATGCTGGGCCGGTCTTACATCCAGTTGAAGAACTATCCGCAAGCCATTGCCGCATTCGAGCGCGCGGTGGAACTCGAATCGGCATCGAACCCGGATACGCTCGCCGATCTCGGCGAAGCAGTCTTGTCGAACGACGATACGGCCATCACCGGCCGGGCAGGTGACCTGTTCGAACAGGCGGTTGCAGCGGGGCCCGATAACCCGAAAGCACTCTTCTACGGCGGTATTGCCGCCAGCGCGCGGGGAGACCAGGACCTGGCGGCGGATCGCTGGGAATCCCTGCTGGCGTTGTCGCCGCCGCCGGAAATAACGGCCATCCTCGAGCAGCGGATCGCGGCATGGCGCGGCGTTCCGCAACCGGAAACCGGGGCGCAGACCGCAGCCGCGTCGCAGCCTGTCGTTGCCGTCGACGTGTCATTGGGAGCCGACGCAGCCAGTGACATCGGCCCGGATGCCACCGTATTCATCATTGCGCGAGACCCGGCGCAGCCGTCGCCGCCGATCGCAGCGCTGCGGCGCAAAGCATCCGAATTGCCGCTCCGCGTGGCGCTCGGCGATGCCGATGCGATGATTCCGGGAAGACTCTTGTCAGCGTTCGACCGGCTCGAAATCGTCGCCCGCGCATCCGTCTCGGGCGAACCGCTGGCGCAAGCCGGTGACTGGTACGGAGAACAGACGATTACCACTGCGGACACGCGCACGATCAATATCGTCATCGAACAAAAGGTGCAGTGATCGTAGGCTACTTGTCGGGCAACTTGACAGCCGGCACGCTGACCGTATCGCCGGAATTCGCCCTTTCCGCGCGTAACGCCGTTTCTTTGTCCACGTCTTCCAGCGCGTGCGTCAGCGCCGCAAACAGGCGCCGCAATTGCATATATGACAATGCTTTGACGTCCACCAGCGCCAGCGCATGAATGACGCTGAGCGATAAATCGTGGACGTCCGACTCGTGGGTATTCCGCGCGACCATTGATTGCGCTCCATTGCCGGCGTCGTTGCGCGAAGATCAGGAATTCTCAGTGTAGCAACGCCGATTACGGCGGAATGTGACGTAAGTCACGCGCAACTTCCTCGAGGATCGCCTGGATATCGTCGATCCAGTCCAGATGCTCCGGCTTCATCAGGCACGATCGCAGGCAAGTGACGGTGCGTCGGTTCATGTCGAGTTCCGTGCAGAAAGGGGCGACCAGTTCCGCCGGCAGATCGATCAGGGCGAGGTGCAGATCCCGGGCGGCTGCGCGCTTGAAGATTTCGCGGGCATGCTCGCTGGCCGACACCGCATCCTCCGCTTTGACGGAAAAAACGACGATGTCGAGGGCGGGCGGCGCCAGTGCGTAAAAGTGTTCGCTCTCGTCGATGCCCTGCCACAGCGATCGCGCCGCCAGCAGCGATCGATCCAGATCCCTGGCGCGCACTTCGCCAGGAACCATCGGCAACAACTGTTGCGTCGCCCACAGCGCCACGGCCGCAGCGCCGGGGCGGGAACACTCCAGGCTGATCTCGCCCAGGTGCAATTCCGCGGAAGAAAAATACGTGTACGGCGACTCGTGCCGATACAGGGCGCCGACCCCGGGATCGCGGAACAGGACGCAACCGCAGCCATACGGCTGCAATCCGTGTTTGTGTGGATCGATGACGATCGAGTCTGCGTCTGCGATACGCGCAAACGCGCGCGCCGCATCCGGCCCGAGTTCCGATGCAAGGCAAAAATAACCGCCGTAGGCCGCATCGGCATGGACCCTGAACGAATATTCCTGCTGCAGTTCGAGTATTTCCGGCAGCGGATCGACCGCGCCCATACCCGTCGTACCGAGCGTCGCGACCACGGTGCCGACATCGCCGGCGCGCAGCAGGGAGCGGAGTGCGTCGACGTCCATGCGTCCATCCCCAGTGACCGCGACCGTCGCGAAATCGAGTTTCAGCACGTCGCTGATCCGGGCGTGGGTGTAATGCGCCTGCGTCGACGCGACGACACGCCGGCCCGGTGCCAGCCGTCCCGCAACCCACAGCGCTTCGAGATTTGCCATCGTGCCGCCGCCGCACAGATGACCGAGTGCTTCCGTCCAGCCGCACATGCGTGCAAGCGCCTCGACGCATTCCTTTTCCATCTCCGAACTCGCGCGGCCGCCATCGAGTGCATGGTTATTCGGATTCAGCCACATTGATAATGCGTAAGCGAGGCGGGCGACCGGGTGCGGCGGCTTCAACATCTGGCCTGCGTACCGCGGATGGTGATACGGAAAGTTGTTCCGCATGCGCACGGCGACATCCTGCAATACAGAGGCGATCGCCGCGGTATCGATTGAGCGTTCGTGCTGCGGCAGACGGTCGAATCCGGCGTCGAGCGATTCCAGCGCGCTTCTCAGAATTTCGATTTCAGATGAATCCGCGAAAGGCATGGGCGCCGGCCTCAGACTGTCGACTGCGGGACGATCGGCGAACCGTCGAAAAATCGCTGCAGGTGAAGCGCCGAGAGATCGATGCCGGTGTCGTTGCCGGTCAGCATTCCTGCAACGGCCTTGCCGGCGCCCGGGCCGAGGCCGAAACCATGGCCGCTGAAACCGGTAGCGATGAAGAACCCCGGGATGCCGTCGGCCGCGCAGATCACGGGGACCACGTCCGGCGTCGTCTCCACCATGCCCGCCCAGCTTTCCACGATTTCGAGATCTCCGAGCTCGGGAAAGGTCGCCGCCAGGTTGGTCCTTATCTTGCGCACTACGCCTGCGCTCGGCCGGGGATTCAGGACCCGCGTGCTTTCGAATGGCGATGGCCGGTCCAGCGGCCACTGGGGCGGGGTCGTCAACTCCGCGAAAAACTCCTTGCCCAATGTCAAACGCAGGACTTTGAATTCCTGCTTCAACGCAGGCAGAAACTTGAAAGCATAGCGAAATGTCGACGGTGTGACCGGATGGACGAGAATCGAACCATGTGCGACCGTGTAACCGCCGTCCTGACGGCGGCGGATGCCGATTTTCTCATCGAACAGTGTCCCGTTGAGTATGCTTTTGCCGGGCGCGGTTCGCACCACGTTGCCTTTCACACGGAGTTGCGGCAATGCAATACCCAGCGAGCGGCAAAACATCGAACTCCACGCGCCCGCGGCGCACAACACCATGGAGGTCCTTATGGTGCCGTGTTCCGTCACGACCGAAGAGACCGCGCCACCCGTTGTTTCGATGCCGCGCACGGCGCACGCGGTCAGAATGCTCGCACCCTCTCTCGCGGCGGCGCGCGCAATAGCGGGAGCCGCCTTGTGCGGCTCGGCACGCCCGTCGCTGGCCGTGTACATGGCGCCGGCCCATTGCGAGGTTGCTCCCGGCACCTGGCGGTCGAGTTCGGGCCCGCTGATAATCCGGGTATCGAGGCCGAATGCACGGGCCGATTCGATCCATGCGGCAAACTCTTCCAGTTCTTTCGCGCGGCGCGCCATGAACAGGCAGCCGCCCTCTGTGAAGCCGACATCCTCGCTGATCTCGGCTTCGAGACCACGCCAGATCCGCATGCTCTCGATCATCATCGGCAGTTCGCGCAGATCGCGGCCCTGCTGGCGCACCCAGCCCCAGTTGCGGCCCGATTGCTCGCCCGCGATGTGTCCCTTCTCGCACAGGACGACATCGATTCCCTGCCTCGCTAGAAACCACGCAGTCGACACTCCGACGATGCCGCCGCCGACAATGACGATGTCGGCGCTCCGCGGGCATTTCGCGGGCGGTGCCAGCGCCTTGTTCCAGGTTTGCGATACCGTGTTTTTTTTTGCAGTCGTATTCAGGGAAAATTGACCTGGAATGGCAAACCTGGGTCTAATGTGTTGCCGCAGGCAAATTAATTATAACGGCGCAGCCCGGCCTGCGGGAAGCTGCACTCACGTGGTTTTCAGCACAGGTCACGCAACGATGCTCAAGTTATCCGTATTCAACGCAAAACGAACGCTCAATCTGCTTTGCCTGTCGGCCGCCTTGCTCCTGCCGCACGCGTACGCGGCCGAAACCCTGAACGCGGAAGCAAGCGCGGCACTCGACGCCGCCATCAGCGGTTCTCACCGGAGCGAGGCAAACAAGGCGCGTGACAAGTACAGGCATCCGAAAGAAACGCTCGCGTTCTTCGGCTTTCGTCCGGATATGACCGTGGTCGAAATGCTGCCGGGTGGCGGCTGGTATACCGAGATCCTGGGACCTGCATTGAAGGACAAGGGCAAGCTGTACGCGGCGCATTACAGCGCCAACGGGGGCGCGTACCAGCGGCGGGGCCTTGGCGGTTTCCTGACTAAGATCGGCACGGCGCCCGAGGTTTACGGAGACCTGACCGTGACCACGCTCAATCTGCCGGACGAGGCTGAAGTGGCGCCACCGGGATCGGCGGATCTCGTTGTGACCTTCCGCAACGTGCACAACTGGTTCGAAGACGAGTCCACGCCGAACGCGCCGGAACTCGGGTTCCGCGCGATGTTCGATGCTCTGAAGCCCGGCGGGGTTCTCGGCGTCGTCGACCATCGCTGGCCCGATCCGGCCACCGAGGATCCACGGGCCGAGAACGGCTATATTTCGGCGGAACGGACGATCGAATTGGCCGAAACAGCGGGCTTCGAGTTCGTGCAGAGCTCCGATATCAATCGGAACCCCGCGGATACCCACGATCATCCGGAAGGCGTCTGGACGCTACCGCCGACACTGACGCTCGGCGATCAGGATCGGGACAAGTATCTCGCGATCGGGGAGTCTGACCGGTTCACGCTCAAGTTCACCAAGCCGCAAGAATAAGAAGAGTAGCGTCGAGGCGAGCATCGAGGGTTGCGGAGCATGATTCGCGCCGCGTATACCTTTCTTTTTTCCGTGGTTTGCCTGCTGGCGGCTTGCGGCGCGCGAGAAGTGCTGATTGCGAAAAGCGTTGAAAATACCGCGAGTCTCGACTTCTCGGGTTTGTGGCAATTGAGGAATGACGCCGAATCGGATCAGCGGCGTCTGAACGACGCGATTCGAAAGACCGATGGTGTAGACAGCAGTGAGATATTCCGCAGCGCAGATGTGGATCAATATGGCCGTGTCCGTTACGGCTCGCGTCGCGAGATCGGCGGCCTCGTGCACGTGTTTCTGCAGAACGGCGAAAACCTGAAGATCACCCAAACAGCCGGTGGCATATTCATCAGCTTCGATCGTGCGGTGGTACAGGAATTTCGCTTCGGCGAGTACCGCGAGGTGCATGTCGGACCGGTGGTAGCCGATCGGGTATCCGGCTGGGAAGGGGAGGGGTACGTCGTCGAGACGCTCGATGAGAGCGGCATGAAACTCACCGAGCGGTTTGCATTCGGCGAAGACAGGGACACGCTGCGGCGCACGATTACTTTGCGCGGCAAGAACATGGAAGCGGAGACGATCGTGCAGACGTTCGACCGGATCTCCTGAAAGGCGAGGGTCTCTCCGGCCTCGCTCAGTCGGCTGGCTGTTGCGTGGCTGGCGCCTCGGGGTCGTAATCCGTCAGGGCTGCTCGAACCTGCAGCTTGCCGTCGCGGTGTTGTTCGATGAGGACCGGCAGATAACCCAGCTCCTCTACGCACCAGAGCGTTGTCACGCGGGACGAACTTTCCTTGCTGTGTTGAATGCCGATCGCTTCGAACTCACCGAACGGGACTTTGACTTTCTTCGTGCCGATGTTCTCGACGTTCAACTGTTTCAGTTCGTCACCGTCCAGCAACGAATAGTGTGGGCTGGCGCCGCCATTCAACAGGTCGAACATGAGTTGATACTGTATCGAGACGCGGTCGTGGACAGGGCCGTCGAGCTCCGCCCGAAACGGCTCGTCGTTCACCGTCCCGGTCACGCGCTTCTCGCGCCAGTCGAAATCGAATGATACGTACTTGTCTGTTGTCGCCAGCGTATCGATGGACCGGTATTGCCTCGGCCTGACTCCATCGGCATCGGTCACAAAGTATGAGCTTTCCTGGATCGCGCCGTGTGCCACGAGCTTTGACAGCCCTGTCGGCTTGATCACGGAATCCGCCATGTAACCCGGGCCCGCCGCGGACATGACCGTGGTGAGCGTGCCGCCGAGGACCGATATTTCGATGTCGTATTTCGCTGTATGCGGCGTCAATGGCCGGGCCGCGGCGGCGGTGCCGCAGAAGGCCAGCGACAGGGCGACGACAGACGTCCGGAGCCACGGTCCCGACATTCCCTTCGCAGGCACGTCAATGTCTCCGGTTGCCCTTGAGCGTGTCGCTGCACTGGTCCATCAATGACATTATTGCCTCCTGCATGCGCACGCGGTAGTCCTCGATCTGTTCCAGCGGAGTCGTGGGCGGCACGGAAACAGGTTCACCCACCCCGAGCACCAGCCGTGCGAACGGCTTGGGAATCATGAAGTCATCCCAGCGGTTCAGGTACCAGGCGCGATCAGCGGCAGCGGCCAGCGGAATCATCGGCACCGACGAAATTCGCGCCATGAGCGCAGCGCCGGCCTTGAATTCGTGTTTCGGTCCCATCGGCCCGTCGGCCGTGGTCACGATGGAGACGCCGCGCTTGATGGCCTCGCGCATATCGCGCAGCACCAGGGTGCCGGTCTGGTTGGCCGAGCCGCGTATCACGTCGGCGCCCCAGGCGCGTGCGATTCCTGCAGGGACATCACCGTCGACGGACGAAGAGACCAGGAAACACGCTTTGAATCCTTTGCGAATCCATCCGCGAATCATATTCGTGCACAAGACATGATGCTGATGCCAGTAGCAGGGCGCGCAAACCTGACCGTCGGCGACCAGGCGGTGCGCGATGTCCGCGCCGATCACTGTCTCGATGCGATAGCTCCACCAAAGCACGCGAATGGCGGCGCGAAGAACCGGCAATCCCAGAAAGTAAAAGAGGCGGCGCGCGGGCGACAGGCGTCTCGAGGAAGAACTGCTGCGTCGCGATTCCACCTCGCGGTACTCGGATTTTTGCTCGTCGGATGTTAGGGTTTCGGGCATCGGGTATCCGGCAGGTGCAGCGCAGCAGCGCCGTCATTATCGAAATATGCCGCAACGGGCGTGAACGGCAGGTGAATCGCGCGTCTCGCGGCGTGAGAGTTTGCAGTATCGGTCTCGTGCCGGTCAATGTAATATTGCGCCTGCACTGTGATGCCCAGTCGTACAATCGTCCTTAATTCATGACTTTAACTAAACCTGCAACCCGGCGTCCTCCAGGTCCAGACGCGCCGGTTGCGCTGGGTATCGACCCGGGTACGCTCGATACACTGCAACGCGCAGACGGAGCCTTTGGCCATATCGTGGCATTCCGGAAGCCGAACGGCCGCACTGCTTTCTTCATCAATGATCCCGCGGAAATACGCCGAATTCTCGTCCGGCAGCATGCGAAGTACCGCAAAGGGCCCGGCTTCGAACGTGTGAAGATGCTGCTCGGAAACGGCCTGATCGTCAGCGACGGCGAAGTCTGGCGGCGGTCGCGCACAATGATTCAACCCGCATTCAGCCGTGCCAACGTTCACCGCCTGCTGGCGCTGATGGTGGAGTGCACCGAGCGCCGCGAACGGCGTTGGGCTGCGTGCGCCACGGCCGGCGACACGCTCAATATGACCCAGGAAACCAGCGATTTCGCGCTCGAACTCATTCTCCGCGCGATATTCGGAGCGGACTACGATCGCTATATCCTGCGCGACGGCGAAAATCCTTTTGCTTTTCTGAGCCAGGACGCTACCCGCGATCTCGGCGTTGTCCTGAAACTGCGCGAACTGCGGGAATTGCTGCTCCGGATCATCGCCGGCCGCCGCGAGACCGGCGACCAGTCCGGCTATGACTTCCTGTCCGCCTACATGAATACGCGCGACAAAGCGGGCCATGGGCTCACCGACGCCGAATTGCTGGACGAACTGATGAACCTGATCGTTGCCGGCTACGAGACGTCCGCCGGTACGCTGAACTGGGCGTGGTATCTGCTCGCGGCGAATCCGGAAGTCCGCAAACGACTGGCTGCCGAAGCGGAGCAGCACGTGCCGGACGCTGCGGCTGTCGATGAGCAGAACGTTGCTGCACTCACTTATGCGCAGGCCTTGCTGGAGGAAACGCTTCGGCTCTATCCGCCGGTGTGGTTATTCACGCGGCGTGTGGAGGAGGACGACGAGTTGGAGGACTTCGACCTGCCGGCAGGCGCCGACCTCTATTTGTCTCCTTATATTCTCCATCGCACGGCGGAGTTCTGGCCGGATCCGGACCGCTTCGACCCCACGCGTTTCGTCCTGGACAACACCGGCAAGAAGGGCGAGCGTCCGTATTTTCCGTTTTCACTCGGGCCGAGGCGCTGTCTCGGCGAATATTTTTCCTTCCTGGAAATGAAAATTCACTTGAGTTTGCTGACACAGAAGTTCGTAATGTCCGTGACGGATGAGCGGCAACCCGCGCTCGACCTCGGTATCAATCTACGTTCGCAATCGGACATTTACCTGCGACCTGCGTTCCGCGCCCGCCTGTAATGCAGCTTTACGACAGCCTGACCGCCGTACTCCGCGAAGCCGCCGCCAGAGACCGTTCGATCCGGTTCATCGACGGCGACAAGAACGAGTCGATCGTGTCGTTTGCCGAGTTATGGCAGCGAGCGAATGCGATGCTCGGTGCATTGCAGGCGCACGGCATGACGGCCCATGACGAACTGATTATCTTCACGAAATCGAACGAACGTTTTGTCGTTGCTTTCTGGGCAGCCGTACTGGGCGGGATCGTGCCGGTGCCTGTCGCGGTGGGCATCAGCGACGAGCATCGCTTGAAGCTCATCCGGATACTCCGGCAGCTGCAGCGCCGGTCGTTGTACACGGAAGCGGATCTTCTCGAACGCCTGACCGCGTTTGCCCGGGACAGGAACATGCCGGATGTGCTCGCGATCCTGAACGATGCGACTCTGCTCGATCGCGACACCGCAGGTCATGCAGCAGGGCAGATCCATACACCCACAAGCACGGACACCGCCTTTATTCAGTATTCCTCCGGTTCCACCAGCGAACCCAAGGGTGTCTGTCTGACCCATCGAAATCTCACCACCAATATCCGTGCCATCATCGAAGGCGGCGACTGGCGGGACGACGACGTCAGTCTGAGCTGGATGCCGCTGACGCACGATATGGGTCTGATCGGCTATCACCTGAGCGTGCTGGCCGCAGGCATGACTCATGCGATCATGGATACGAACCTGTTCGTGCGCAGGCCATTGCTCTGGATGCGCAAGGCCAGCGATCTCGCGACCAGCCAGCTTTGTTCTCCGAACTTCGGCTACAAACATTTTCTCAAGCTGTTCGAACGCAAAGGGCTCGACAATCTGGATTTATCCCGCGTACGGCTCATACTGAACGGTGCGGAACCGATCTCCTACGAATTATGCGAGCAGTTTCTCGCCGCGCTGGCGCCGTACGGACTCAAGCGAACCGCCATGTTTCCAGTTTACGGACTCGCCGAGGCGACGGTCGCCGTCAGCTTCCCGACACCGGGTACGGAGTATTCGCGCATCGTCGTGCATCGCCACGGTTTGCGGATCGGCGCGCCGTATCGAGTCGCCGAACCCTGCGATGCCGACGCCGTCAGCTTTATGAAAGTCGGCCGGGCAGTGCGCGACTGCAAGATACGCATCACCGACGACAGCGACGTCCCTTTGGCCGATGGGCTGGTCGGCAACATCCAGGTCTCCGGCGGCAACGTCACGAGCGGCCTCTACAATCACGGTGATGAAGAGGTCGAAATGTTCACCGCAGACGGCTGGTTGCGCACCGGCGATTGCGGCGTCTTCGTCGACGGCGAACTCGTCATCACCGGGCGATCCAAGGACATCATTATCGTCAATGGACAGAATTACTATCCGCATGATATCGAAGAAGTAATCGGACGAATCGACGGTCTCGATCTAGGCAAGGTGGTGGTATGCGGCGCGAGCCGCGGCCACAGTCAGACGGAAGAATTATTGGTGTTTCTGCTGTATCGTCAGGACCTGGACTCGTTCAAGCTCCTGGCGGACGAGGTTCGGACCACGCTTGGCACGCAAACGGGACTGGAAGTCGATCACGTCATTCCGGTTTCCAGAATTCCCAAGACGACGAGCGGCAAGGTGCAGCGTGCCCACCTGGCGGCGGCCTATGTCGACGGTGATTTCGATGCGACGATCGCGGCAATGCAGCCGCCACCGACGGAATCGCTCGCGGGCGACAGCGCGGATGACGCGTTGATCACGGAGCTGCTGCAAACCTGTCGCGAATTTGCAAAGGAACGGGCAATCGGGCCGGACGATAATCTCTTCGAGGTGGGTGTGAGTTCGCTCACGCTGACAGAGATTGTGCTTGCGATCGACGAAAAGCACCCGGGACGGCTTGATATCAGCGACTTGTTCGATTACCCCACCATTCGTGAGATTGCCGCCTTCCTTCGCCGCTGACAGCAGTCGGGATCGCGCGGCACCGGCGACACAACAGGATTTATCGAAATGACATTCGCGAAAATAGCCGGAACCGGCGGCTATCTGCCGGAACGGATCATGACCAACAAGGAGTTCGAGAGCATCGTCGATACCTCGGACGAATGGATACAGTCCCGTTCCGGCATCAAGAGCCGCCATATCGCGGCGGATCATGAAACCACGTCGGACATGGCCCTGGAGGCCGCGAAGAACGCAATCGCGGCGGCGGACATCGCGCCGGACGACATCGATCTGATCGTCGTTGCAACCACGACGCCGGACAAGGTGTTTCCAAGTACCGCGTGCATCGTACAGCGGCGGCTTGCAATCAATGGAGTTCCGGCGTTTGACGTGCACGCCGCGTGCTCCGGATTCATTTTTGCGCTCGACGTCGCCGATCGTTTCGTGCGCACGGGGGGCTCCAAATGTGCCCTCGTCATCGGGGCTGAAACCTACTCGCGTATCATCGACTGGAAGGATCGTACAACCTGCGTGTTGTTCGGCGACGGGGCAGGGGCCGTGGTACTTCGGGCGTCCGACGAACCCGGCATCCTGTCCGTGCATTCACGGGCCGACGGCCAGTACGAGGAACTGCTGCACGTGCCCTGTGGCGTCTCCTCAGGTTACGACACGCTCCGCGCCGAGGAAGCGTATATTCGCATGAAGGGTCACGAGGTCTTCCGCAAGGCGGTCAGTACGCTCGGCGCGATCGCGGAGGAAACCCTCGCGGTGAACAACGTGAGCCGAAAGGACATCGCGTGGCTGATTCCGCACCAGGCCAATCTGCGCATCATCGTGGCCGCCGCAAAGAAGCTCGACTTGCCTATGGAGCGCGTCGTGGTGACGGTGGACAAGCACGCCAACACTTCCAGTGCCTCGATCCCGCTCGCGCTCGACGTCGCAGTCCGCGACGGACGCATCGCGCGGGGCGAGTTGCTGCTGTTCGAAGCGTTCGGCGCCGGGTTTACCTGGGGTTCCGCGCTCGTGCAATATTGATATTATGCTTAAGAAATAGATTGCATTGTATTGATTATACGAAGTTTATTATCATTAACGGTCGATACGGAGGCCCCCTATGAACAAGGAAAGCAGGTACCAGGATGCGCTGCGCACGCCATCCGAAGTCTACCGACATCCCGGCGCGGTGGTGAAGGACAGCGGCCTGAACGACAGACAGAAACTCGAGGTATTGAGACACTGGGAAGCCGAAGCCGTGCAGCTGCAGGAATCGGAAGCGGAGGGCATGGGGGGCGGTGAAAGAAGCCTGCTGGCCGAGATCAAGCGCGCGATGCGCGAAGTGACGGAACACTGAGAGGACTGCGCATCGCTGCGCAGGCCCGGGCTCTCAATGCAGTTCCTGCAGCGCCGCGATGCGCTCGGGAATCGGCGGGTGGCTCATGAACAGGCGTTTCAGCCCGCTGCCATGCCTGCCCGAGATACCGAAGGCTTCCATGCTTTCGGGCAATACCGCGGGCCCGCCCTTATCGAGTCGCGCCAGGGCGTTGATCATCGGTTGCTTGCCGTTAAGCGCGGCCGATCCGGCATCGGCGCGGAATTCGCGGTGACGCGATACCCACATGACGATGATGCTTGCGAGGATGCCCAGCACGAGCTGCGCCACGATGACGGATACGAAATAGCCGATTCCGTAACCCCGGTCGTTCTTGAGCACGACGCGATCGATGATATGGCCGATGACGCGCGACAGGAAAATGACGAAGGTGTTGACGACGCCCTGTACGAGCGTGAGCGTTACCATGTCGCCGTTGGCAACGTGCGAAATCTCGTGCCCCAGCACCGCTTCGACTTCATCCCGGCGCATACCCTGCAGCAGGCCGCTGCTCACCGCGACGAGCGCGTGATTGCGTCGGGCCCCGGTCGCGAACGCGTTCATGTCGGGAGCGTCGTAGATGGCGACTTCGGGCATGTCGATGCCGGCCTGCTGCGACAGCCGTTGCACCGTGCCGACCAGCCAGGCTTCCGTGTCGTTCGACGGATGCCCGATGACGCGTGCGCCGGTCGACCGTTTGGCGATCCATTTCGACATCGCAAGCGAGATGAACGAGCCGCCGAAACCGATCACCACGGACAGGATCAGCAGGGCTTCGTAATTGATGCCGGTGCCGGATTCGTCGAGGATGCGGTCCACTCCCAGGAGTCGCAGGACGACGCTCAAGACCAGCACGACGGCCAGGTTGGTGGCAATAAACAGAGCAATGCGTTTGAACATCGGGTTCCTCCACCGGATTACTCGGCCGGCTGTCGGTCGTAATGGCGCTGCAGGCGCCGTTTTCAAGGGTCCCGGGCCACGACCTGCGATCCGGCCGGTGGCACGATTTTAGCCAGGCCGTAGGGGCCGTCTTGCTGTTTTTTCATGTAACCCGCAATGAGCGCGACAGGACCCGCCAATTCACTTGGGCCGTGGTCCTATAATGGTAGGTAATGCGTCGCGGGGAGATGGACATGAGTCGAATTGCATTAGTTCTGGTGTCAACTGTCCTTTTTGGATG
>JBOHZD010000140.1:0-14297 GCA_050738315.1 Woeseiaceae bacterium | reverse complement strand
GCGATATGGATCACGAGACCATGGCGTACGGCCTGGTCACGACTGCGGGCACTGTCTCGCATACCGGCATCGGTGGCCTGACGCTCGGCGGCGGCTTCGGCCGGCTGGCCCGCAAGTTCGGCCTCGCCGTCGATAATCTTCGCGCGATGGACATCGTTGGCGCCGTCGGGCAACTGCGCCACGCGAGCGCGGATGAAAACCCGGACCTGTTCTGGGGTGTCCGCGGCGGGGGCGGCAACTTCGGGGTCGTCACCTCGTTCGAGTTCGGACTGCACCCGATGGAGCGCGAAGTCGTCGGTGGCACGGTGGCGTTTCCGATGGACCAGGCACGCGACGTTTTGAGGTTCTTTGCCGATTACGTGGCCGGTGCGCCCGATGAACTCTACATCGACGGCGGCCTGTCGAGCCGACCGGAAACCGGCACTGGCGCCTGGATGAGTGTCTGCTACATCGGCCCGAAGAACGAAGCGGACAAGTGGATCGAGCCGATCCGCAAAGCCGGCACGCCCGTGTTCGACGATATCGGCAAAGTCGACTACGTCGCGTTGCAGAAGTCGAGCGACATCTCGGATCCGCGAGCCTTCGGCGGGTACGTGAAATCGGGGTTCGTCACTGAAATCAGCGCAGCCGCCATGGACGATGTCCTGAACGGATTCGAACCCGTTCCCGGATGCGGCCTGGCGGTTGCATTCGCGCACATCGGCGGCGCTGTCGGCCGCGTTCCGGCGGACGCAACTGCCTTCGCCCACCGCTACGCGAAGCACGACCTGCTCGCGATCCTGGACTGGCCGCCGGCAATCGATGCATCGGAGCAGGTTGCATGGCTCAAGCGTTACTGGGCGACGCTCGAGCCGCATACCCACGGGTTCTACACCAACGATGTATTCGCGAAGTCCGAACAACAGGTGCGCCGGAACTACGAGGGAAACTACGAGCGCCTGTTGCAACTCAAGAACCAGTACGATCCGACCAACCTGTTTCGCCTGAATACCAACGTGCAGCCGGGCGTTTGACGCGGTAAAATCGCTTTCAGGTCTGTTTCAACTACAGGCGTCCCCGCGATCCAGCCGCCGGGTTAAGGGACTGTAAAGTGCCATGGACATACTTCGCTCCTCTTCCTTCTCCGGGCTTTTTTGTGCTGTGACGGCGCTCGCGCTCGGCGCCTGCGGCGGCGGTGGTGGAGGCGGAGACGGCGGCGACCCCGGGGGCGGCGGCTGGACCGCGGGTGTCTTCATGCCGTCGGAATCCTTTGCGGGGCAATGCGTCACCCCCCGCAGCGGCACGTCTGACATCCAGGGCACCCTGCTGGACGGAAACAATTATCTGCGCTCGTGGAGCGACGAAACCTATCTCTGGTACGACGAGATCGTCGACCAGGATCCAGCGCTTTTTGATTCGACGCTGGACTACTTCAACGAATTGAGGACCCAGGCCTTGACGGCGTCGGGCGCGGACAAGGACAAATTCCATTTCACCTTTCCGACCGACGAGTGGCTGCAGTTGTCGCAGTCCGGCGTTTCCGCGGGATACGGCGCGCAGTGGATTCTTCTGTCCGCGGCGCCGCCGCGCGAAGTGGTGGTCGCCTACACGGAGCCCGATTCGCCCGCCACGGCGCCAACGGTCGATCTTGCGCGCGGCGCGGCGGTGCTGGTGATCGACGGCGCTGATGTCGTGAACGGCAATGACGTCGACACCCTGAATGCCGGTCTGTTCCCCGCGAATACGGGCGAAACGCATACGTTCACGGTCCGCGATCTCGGCGCCACGAATACACGCGAAATAACGATGATTTCGGACGCGATCACGCAGACTCCGGTGCAGAACGTCACGACCGTGGCCTCGCCGATGGGTACCGTCGGTTATCTGCTGTTCAACGATCACATCGCGACGGCCGAAACCGGCCTGATCAATGCGGTCGAACAACTGGCGACCGCGAACATCGACGAGCTGGTCGTCGACATCCGCTACAACGGCGGCGGCTTTCTTGCGATCGCAAGCCAGCTCGCGTACATGATTGCAGGCAGTGGGCCGACGGCCGGCCGCGTTTTCGAGGAAATTCAGTTCAGTGACAAGCATCCGACCACCGATCCGGTCACGAACCAGCCGCTCGAACCCATACCGTTCATTTCCACGACACTCGGCCCGCCGTTCCCGGAACCGGCCGGACAGCCGCTGCCGACACTCGACCTGCCGCGCGTCTTCGTGCTGACCGGCCCGAACACCTGTTCCGCCAGCGAGTCGATCATGAACGGCCTGCGCGGCGTGAATCTCGAAGTGATCCAGATCGGTTCAACGACCTGCGGCAAGCCCTACGGCTTTTATCCGACCGACAACTGTGGCACGACCTATTTCACCATCCAGTTTCGCGGCATCAACGACCAGGGTTTCGGCGAGTACACGGACGGCTTCACTCCGGAGAACGTCACCGGAGGTACGGCGGTGACCGGATGCTCCGTTGCTGACGACTTCACGCATGCCCTCGGCGACCCGCTGGAAAGCAGATTCCAGGCCGCGCTCATGTACCTGGAAAATGCGAGCTGTCCGACACCCTCCGGCATCGCCGTTCCCGGCCTCGCGAAAGCCTCGACGCCGCTATCGGCGACCGACGGCATCATGCCGAAATCGCCCTGGCGCGAAAACCGGATTCTGCGGCGTTAGACGCTAGCTCATGCACCGCGTACCGACAGGCATGATGCTGGGCGCTCTGCTCGTTGCGTCGTGCAAGTCGACGCTGCCCTACAGCGACCCGCCTGCGCCGCCGTCCGATCCGTCGTCTGTCAATGGCGATCGACCCGCGGTGATCGTCAATCCGACGGCTGAAAGCCGCGCGGAGTTGAATCGCGTGGTGAGCGACATGTTGTTCGGCGCCGACGTAATGCTCGCGGACGACGCCCTGACCGAAACCAGTGTGCTGATCATCGAGCGCAAGAAAATACAAAGCCTCGAGAGTCCGCCCTTGTCCGGGCGCGATCTCGGCACCCCGGAACGCTTTCGGCTGTTCACGACCGGCGCGCAGTGCATGCTGGTCCATGAGACCAACCACGCACGCTACGAGCTGCTGGATACCGAGTGCGTGCCGGAAGAGTGAATCAGGTCGATTGGAAGAATCCACGGGTCGCCCGCATGGCGGGCTCCTACAGAGGCCCGATTCGACGGCAATGCCACACCCAACCGGAGACGGTAGGAGCGGAGGCTGGAGCGGGGAGGGCTTTTCAGGATCGTGCGAGACAGGGATGTCTCGCCGTACGCCTACATGGAAGTATTTACGGCGGTCCTGAAAAGGCCTCCCCGCTCCAGGCTCCGCGTACAGCAAAAACCTCCCCGCTCCAGGCTCCGCGTGCGGCCAAGTTCTCCCCGCTCACCCCATCGGTAATCCATTGACGAACTCGACCATGCGTTGTTGCATCGCCTCATCCGGCAGGCGTCCGACGGCGCCGCCGATATTGTCGAGCATATGTCGCGGGTTGCTGGTCGCGGGCGTGATAGCCGTCACCGCAGGATGCGCTGCGACGAACTTCAGGAAGAACTGGGCCCAGCTCGCCGCATCGAACTCTCCGGCCCACTCCGGCAGGTCTACGCCCTCGGTGCGGTTCCACAGGCGCGAACGGCCGAACGGCACATACACCAGCACCGCAATCCCACGCTCCGCCGCCAGCGGCAGAATGATCTTCGCCGCTTCACGGTTATCGACGGCGTAGTCCACACCGATGAAATCGAGCGGCTCTTCGCGCATGACTTTTGCCAGGTATTCGTAGTCGTCGGAATCGGTCGAGGTCGTGCCGATGTAGCGCACCCGGGCCTCCTCCTTCAACTTTTTCAGGATACCGAGCTGGGTTGGAATGTCCGCAAGGTTGTGCACCTGGATCAGATCGATCGCCCGCGTTCCAATGCGCTCGAACGATGTCTCGACCTGCTCCCGTGCAGCGTCAGCGTCAGCCGCATCGCCGCCGCGCGGCACGACATTGAGCTTGGTCGCCCAAAAAACGGCGTCTTCGACACCCAGTTCGTTGACGATCTTTCCGGCGACCTCCTCGGAATCCCCGTAACTCGGCGCGGTATCGAACACGGTGCCGCCGTTGTCGATCAGCGTACGAATGACTTGCTGCAATGCACTGACGTTGTCGCTCTCGGCTGTGCTTCTGAACGTCGCTGAACTGCCGAGTCCCATCATCGGCAACTGTTCGCCGGATGACGGAATCGCCCTTTTGATCAGCTCGCCGTTCTCCAACGCCTGCAGTATTCGAGGATGGAGCGTCAGGAAGGCGCCGGCAGCGGCGGTGTGTTTGAGCCAATCACGTCGGGAAATCATGCGAGCCTCCATAACAGCAGTCATTTGATCAACAGAATCCTGTCCGCCACCGGGTAGAGCCACTCCACGCCGCGCTCGGTGACGATGGCATTGTCCTCGAGCGGAATCCGCACTTTGGCACCCTCCCATTGCGGCACCGGGACATGTACGAACAGTTCGATCGAGAATAGATTCGTCGGTTCAATTTCCCATTGCTGTTGCAAGGGATTGAACCAGGCGAGCGACGGTCCCGCGCCATGATGCAGGTTGCCGACCGAATGCGTCGCCACGATCACTTCCGTGTCGTCATTGTCCGCCGGTTGGTTGAACGTTTCCATGATCGCGAAACCGGCGTCGCGGTATTTCTGATTCAGGAGTTCGAGCGTCGCGAGCGCGGTGCGCCCGGGCTTGATCGTGTCCTTCATGATACGCCGTGCATCCTTCGCCGTCTCGAACGCCCGCAGGAAGATTTCCGGCGGTGCCGTTTCCCCGCCCTTCAGAACGTAGGCCATTCTTTTGATGTCGGTGAAGAAATTGAGGTAGCCCAGGCCGAAGTCGGTCATGACCAGATCGCCGCGCCGGATGATACGATCGTCCGACGTTGCCTCGATGCCATTCGGACCCGTAATGTAGACCGAGGACATGCGATACCGCGACTGCATACCGCGTTTCTGAATCTCGTTCTGCATCCACCAGGCGACGTCGACGAGCGTGGTGACTCCCGGTGTGATGACCTCGTTCGACAGCGCCCGTTCGATGATCTGACGTGTCAGTTCCGCAGTTTCCGCAAACGCCGCAATCTCGACCGCCACGCGATGGCTGCGAAAATCCGACACGACTTTCTCGGCACTGGTCAGGCGTGAGGCGTAGGACTCGCCGAGCGTCTCGACCAGATACTCGTAACCGCTGTGCGACAAGCCGTCGGCGACCCCGAGCTGGTCGGACATATTGACACCGATCCGACGTGGATCGCGCTCGGCGACGAATGCCTGCAGATCGTAATCCGCCAGAACATTGTCATAGACGCCGCAGTGTTCGAGCATCGGTCCGTAAATACCCAGCACGGTGCGCTCGATACGGTCGCCGCCGCGGTCGCTAAAGATGTAAAAGCCCTTGCTGCCGGTAAACCCCCGGCCCAGGTCTTCGTACAGGGGATCCTGCAAACCCTCCTTGATCATGACGAGCCACATGTCGATGCCGTTGTTGCGCATCGCGTGCGGTAACACGAGATCGAACTTTTCGTGGCGAATCTGGCACATCTTCTCCCAGCGGCTGCGTGCATCGTCGGCCAACGCCAACGGCGTCACCATCGCAAACAATGCGGACGCCAGGATAGTTTTTGTCAGGACACCGAACGGCATATGCAAGACCTCAACTGAATATTGGATTTTTGTGCAGTGCTGTTTTAACACAGCCGGGTTCGGTATCGTACGCCCTTCGCGACAACCGCCGTCCAATGCTCCGTCCCCGGGAAAACTTATGCCCGAATTCGCCCAGCCCGCCGCCGCAGTCCTTTTCGCCCTCACGATCGCGACCAGCCTTCTCGGCATGTACCGCGCACCGAGCATTATCGAGCGCTGCCTGTTTCGCCCCCATGCGTTCCTGCGGCACGGGCAGTATGACACCATCGTCACCAGCGGCTTCGTCCACGCCGACCTCGGCCACCTGCTCTTCAACATGTTCACGTTCTGGTTTTTTGCGTTCCCGATGGAACGAAGAGTCGGAACCTTGAGTTTCACCGTGTTGTACTTGACGGGGCTGGTTTTAAGCCATACCTGCACCTACTTCAAACACAAGGACGACGTCCAGTACGCATCGCTCGGCGCATCCGGTGCCATCTCGGCTGTCTTGTTCGCCTACATCGTGTACTACCCGACAACAAAGCTCATTATCCTGCCCATTCCGATTCCGATTCCGGCAGCGCTCTTTGCAGTCGGCTATGTCGCCTACTCGTACTGGGCGTCTCTTCACCCGCGCGGTCGCATCAATCACGATGCCCACCTCTGCGGCGCCCTCTCCGGCCTCGCATTCGTGGCCGTCACGGACCCTCGGGCATTTCTCCAGCTCAAGACGCTGTTCGGCGGTTAGGGCTGTTCGCGCCTGTTGTCGGGCTCCTCGCAGGCGACCGAGGGTGATGTAACGATTCAGGTCAATCCAGCAGCCCCGCGCGATTGATGATCCGGCCGTCCTTGATTACTTCGGAAATCCTTCGGGTGTTGCGGATATCGGCCAGCGGATTGGCTTTGAGAACCAGGATGTCGGCCGTGTGCCCCGCTTCGATCGAGCCCCAGTTGTTTTGCCTGCCCAACAAGAGAGCGGCGTTCGAAGATGCGCTCGCCAATACGTCGACGGGTTCGATACCGGCGTCGGCTAATGCCCACAGTTCCTCATGTACGGAATAGCCGGCAAACATGTGCGGACTCCCTGCGTCGGTACCCGTCAACAGGATTGCGCCGGAACGCGCCGCATCCCGCGCATAATCGTAGGTCAGGTCGAGACCGGCAACGCTGCGCAGTTCGTCCGTCTGCAGCGAATAGTCCTGCTGTAACTCATCGAGCTCCCCGGCACTCAGGGTTTCGAGAAGAAACGGGTCAGCCAGGCGAGATTGCGCCGCTGCTCCGTCTGCAAAGCCTGCCGCCGCATTCGGCGACACGACATAGAAGAGCTGCGTGGCGCCAATCTGCCGATAAAGCGTCGGGTCCACCGGACCGGTCACGGTGATGGCCTGGAGCGGTGTACTGGCGCGCACCTCCTGCAGAACCGTGAGTTCGTCGGCGGATGCGACATGCAACGCCAGCGGTATTTGCGCCTCGTCTGCGGCGAGAATGGCCGCCTCAAGGGACTCCGGGGTAAGACTCGCGACGACCTCGATGGCATCCGCTCCCGCGGCAACGAGCCGCGCGATCTCCCGGCGTACGTCACCCGGCGAACTGGCCGCAGGTGTCGCGCGCAAAAGCATCAGATTGCGGACGCGCGTAACGCCATAATAGAGGCTGCGTCTGGAATCGATTTCGATCTGGCCGGACTCCTCAACTGCGCCGGCGTCCCAATGTGCACGCACGTCGACAAATGCCGGCAGGATGTACTGATTCCCGGCATTGAACCGCGCCCTTGCGGAGAAATCATCGGGGGAGGCGTGGAGCGCAACGATGATTCCGTCATTGATCGCAATGCCGCTGTTCCATGATTGCGTACGACTCGCCGGATCGATAACCGTCCCGCCGACGATGAGCAGATCGACGTTGCGAACGGGACCTGTCGATGTGCATCCCGCGCCGCCGGATGCAATGAGTGCAGCAATAACAAGGGTGGCAGTTCTCATGGTCTCTCCCCGTGTCACGCACCATCTATACTCGTATATAGTACAAAATGGCAAAAGCGAGTGAATCATGCAATCATCGAATGCCCTGGCCTGCATCCTCCTGTTGACAGCCGCCGCGGCCTCGGGCGAGCAGGACACCACGAGTTATGTCGGGTTGCGCGCCGATATGGTCAATGAAGTGCGCGACTCCGCGCATTCTGCGGGCAGTGCTGCTGACGAAGGATTCGACGATCGCGTCATGCAATCGATGGCAGCCGTGCCGCGTCACGAGTTCGTGCCCGCGGGTGAGAAGCGTTTCGCCTATGACAATCGGCCGTTGCCGATCGGCCACGGACAGACCATTTCACAACCGTACATCGTGGCGCTCATGACCCACCTCATTGCGCCCGGGAGCGGCGACATTGTCCTGGAAATCGGCACCGGCTCCGGATACCAGGCGGCGATCCTCTCGAAGCTGGTCGATCACGTTTACAGCATCGAGATAATCGAACCGCTCGCCGAGGATGCCGCTGCCCGCCTCGACCGGCTCGGTTTCGACAACGTCACAACCAGAGTCGCTGACGGCTATTACGGTTGGGAGGAGCACGCACCGTTCGATGCCATCGTCGTAACGGCTGCCGCGAGTCACGTACCGCCGCCATTGCTCAAGCAATTGCGCCCCGGTGGGTGCCTCATCATCCCGGTCGGCGGTCGCTTTATGACGCAGCAATTACTCATGATCGAAAAAAAGGATAACGGCGACATCGTTACGCGCCAGATCGCCGCTGTCCGCTTCGTGCCATTGACCGGCGAGCACTGACGTCCCGATGTTGCGCTGGGTTCTGCCGGCAACGCTGCTGATCACCGCGGCCGCGATCGGTTATGAAATCCTGTTGATGCGACTGTTGTCCATCGTGCAATGGCACCACTTCGCCTACATGGTGATCAGTCTGGCGTTGCTCGGCTACGGCGCCAGTGGCACCGTTATTGCCCTCGGCAGACCTTTCTTCGAACGGCATTTCATAACCGTATGGAGCGTGAGCGCACTCCTGTTCGCCATCGCGATGGTGGCGTCGTTCGCTTTCGGGCAGCGTGTGCCGTTCAATGCGCTCGCGGTCGTGTGGGATTCGCGGCAGTTTCTGTACCTGAGTGCGCTGTATCTCGTATTCTTCGTGCCGTTCTTTTTCGCGGCAAGTTGCGTCGGCCTCGCGTTCACCTGCGTCAGTTCGCATATCCGCCTCATCTATTTCCTGGATCTGCTGGGCGCCGGTCTCGGCGCGGCCGCCATCATCGGGTTGCTTTTTGCGCTGACGCCACAGGGCGCACTGACGTTTCTGGCCGTACTGGCCGTGCTCGCGTCGGCAATAGCCGGGATCGCCTCGCCACGCGTTTACCGACTGATTCCACTGCAACTCACCTGCCTCGCGGTCTTGCTGTTCGGACTGCCGCAGGGTCTGCTCGAATTCCGCCTGTCTCCCTACAAGGGATTAAGCCAGACGTTACAAACCGTCGACACACGCGTGCTCGGCGAATATTCCAGTCCGCTCGGGCTACTGACCGTGGTCGAGAGTCCGACGGTGCCGTTTCGTTATGCCGCGGGCTTGAGCCTGAACGCACAGGTAGCGCCGCCGGAGCAGCTCGCATTATTCACCGATGGTGACGCGATGAGCGCGATCACGCGCTTCGACGGTGATTTCAAACCACTGGGGTTTATGGACGATGTCACGGCCGCACTGCCCTATCCGCTGCTCATGCACCCCCGCGTGCTGATACTCGGCGCCGGCGGCGGCACCGATGTGCTGATGGCGCTTTATCACGGTGCCGCAAAAGTCGACGCCGTCGAACTCAATCCTCAGACGGTCCACTTGCTCGACAGTACTTATGCGGGATTTACCGGACATATTTACGACGATCCGCGCGTCACCGTGCACGTTGCCGAAGCACGCGGCTTCGTGGCGCGCAACCGGCAACACTATGACCTGATACAGGTATCGCTCCTCGATTCGTTTGGCGCAGCAGGTTCCGGTGTGCAGTCCTTGAGCGAAAGCTATCTCTACACGGTCGAGGCGCTGCAGGTGTATCTGCGGCACCTTGCGCCGGGCGGAGTGCTGGCGATCACGCGCTGGCTGGAATTTCCGCCGCGCGACAGCCTGAAACTGGTTGCCACCGCGGCGGAAGCATTGCGGCGCTTGGGTGTCGCGAGGCCCGGTGAACGGGTCGCCATGATCCGCAGTTGGAACACGGGCACCCTGTTGGTCGCGCGGGACGAGTTGACGTCGAAAAGAATCGAGTCGATCAGATCGTTCGCGAGCTCCCGTTCGTTCGACATCGTGTATTACCCGTCGATGCCGCCGAGCGAAGCAAACCGTTTCAATCTGCTACCGGAGCCCTGGTTGTACTCCGGCGCAGTGCAGTTACTCGGCACCAATCCCCACGCCTATATCGAGCGTTACAAATTTGAAATCACGCCGGCCACGGACGACAAACCGTATTTCTTCCATTACTTCAAATGGGGGTCGTTTCAGGAGCTGATGGCATTGCGCACACAGGGAGGCGCCGGCCTGCTCGAATGGGGTTATCTCATTCTGCTCGGCACGCTGGTGCAGGCCGTGCTCGCCGGCGCCGTTCTGATCCTGCTGCCCCTGACCGTCATCCGGTCCAACTGGCCGCAGGGCACCGGCCGGCGGATGGGAACCTACTTCTTTCTGCTGGGCCTGGCGTTCATGTTCGTGGAAATGGCGTTTATTCAGAAATTCACACTGTTTCTGAGTCATCCACTGTACTCGGTCGCCGTCGTGCTGAGCGGCTTCCTGGTCTTCGCCGGCATCGGCAGCGCCTGCTCCGTGCGCTTCAGGCAACGGGCGGCCGCGCGCGAGCGCTCGTCCATCACAATTGCCGTCGCCGCCATTGTCGCCATTGCGCTGGTGTACGTGCTGTTGCTGCCGCATGTGTTCGCGCGCTTCATAGGGTTGGCGGACAGCGTCCGTATCGCCGTTGCCCTGTTGCTCATTGCGCCGCTGGCTTTTTTCATGGGCATGCCCTTTCCAAACGGGCTCGCCCGCATCGCCGTCGATGCCCGCAATTTTATTCCATGGGCCTGGGCCATCAACGGCTTCGCTTCGGTGATCAGTACCTCGATGGCGACACTGCTCGCGATCGAATTCGGCTTTACGACCGTGATCCTGTTTGCGTTGTGCCTCTATACGGCGGCAGCGCTCGTCATTCCGGGTTCGCGTAGCCGGTGAGTTCCACGTAGCCGCGACCTTCGATGCGCTGCCCCTGGCGCCGACCTTGAACGTCGACGGCGCCCTCCCAGTAGCGCACGTCGGTCGTGAGTTCCTGCGCGTCCAGCACGGGGTCGATCGCGAGCCGCAGATCGAGCTTCGGCACGGAGAGCGTCCATGCCGCAGGATAGCGGTCGCCCTCGGGATTCTCCCAGTAATCGCGAACCTCGATTCTGACGTCCTCGTTCGTCAGATGCACATTGTCCCCTGCGGCCGGTATCCAGGTGCCGGCACTGTGGATGTCGATCGATCCGTCGTTTCGTCTCAGGCTGTAGAACATCAGGTCGCTCCCGTCCGAGAGCTGCAGGGCAAACCAGTCCCAGCCCTGTTGTTCTTTCGACAAGGCACTGCTGCCCCACTCCCTGTCAAGCCACGCCAGACCGGAAACGTCGTATATGTCTTCTTCAATGCGCAGCGTGCCGGTCGACTGCAGTCGCGGTACCGAATAGTAGAAAGTCGCATTGCCCGGTTCGCCGGATTTCTGCGACAGGCCGTCGACGCCGTTCAGCACCGGTTCCTTCCGGGGTGAAAGCGTGAGCGTCAATTCGAATTGCGGGTCTGTCGCGTGCAGTAGCCAGGCAGCCCTGTCGCCCGCAGGGAACTCTTTCAGCCACCAGTCTTCGACCCAGACATGGAACGGATTCGCGGTCGCTCCCGCGAGTCCGAGCGCAGCTCTTGCATGACGTTGCGAGACGTGGAAGCGGGCATTGTCGACATCGGTCACGGCGAAGTGACCGATATACACCTGGCGCGTTCTCCAGGCAGACGAATGTGTGTCGTGGCCGGACTCCGGCTCCGGAATCAATGCGAAGCGAAAGATCGTCAGTTCGAAGCCGAACCGCTCGCCGCTGGATCCGTCCAGATTGCCAGTCACATACCACCACTCGTTGCGGTAATCGGGATGCGGACCGTGGTCGTCCGGAAACGAAAACGTCCGTGGTTCGAGCGCTCTAGCGTATCCCTGCACCCCGTCGTCGTGCAGCAATTCCGACAGGCGGGAGCGCGCCGGCTCCTCCTGTCCTGCAACCTGGCCCGCCACCATCGGCAGGCAGAAGGAAACAATAACTATTGTAAAAACAACAGTTAACCAACGAAAACTCATGTCATTCCTCGCGCATTGCCAGCGCCGGACTGGCGCGAGCGGCGCGCCGCGCCGGATAAATGCCGGCCGCCAATGCAGTACCGACGGCAAGCGCCAGCCCGCCCGCCAACAGCGCCGCCGAAATGTCGATGTCCATCTGCCACCCGAAAGCCCGACGGTTGATAACATTGATCAACAGCCAGGCCATCACCAGGCCCAGCGGAATCGCGGCCAGGCCGCAGAGAAATCCCATACTTCCGGTTTGCAGCATCACCATGCGGCCGAGTTGTCCCGGCGTCATACCGAGTGCCCGGAGGACGGCGAATTCCCGTGCGCGTTCCAGTTGCAGGGCGAACATCGCCCCAAGGATGCCGATCGTTGCAACGCCGAGCGCCAGCCAGTAAAGGACGTCGGTGATTACGAATGTGCGATCGAAAATCTGCATCGACAGCTCGCGGATTTCGCGGTTCGAGCGCACGACGAGCGCCTGGCGGCCGGCACTTACCTCACGCAGTCGTTCCATGATGTCCGCCGCCGACGTATTCTCTTCGAGATCGATCCCCAGGGAGTCGATGTACGGATCGTCCCAGAAGACATCATAGGTATTGCGGCTCATCATGACGGCGTCCAGCTCCGCGTCGTAGCTTTGATAGATCGCGCTGATCGCAAACGTGCGCACGCCCTTGCCGGTCGGCAGAGTCACCGTGTCGCCGGGTTCGGCCTGGTGCCGATAGGCATATGAATCCGACACGAGCACCGCGCCCTTGTCGTCGAATGCCTGCCAGACGGCCTGTGGCTCGCCGCCCCGTAACAGATTGCCGCCATCGGCTCCCGGCGTTCGCCGAATGGCGGAGAGGCGAATGCGTCCGGCACCGGTTTGTAACCACACATGGCGGCTGCTGCGGTGCGCGGCGATGCCCGGCACTTGTAGCAGATCGGCCACCAATGCAGGTTCCAGCGCGCCGCGGTCGACGCCGACGTAGATGTCGGAGCGCAGCGTGGCGTCCAGCCAGTCGCTGACGGAACCCCGAAAGCTGCCGATCATCGTGCCGACACCGATCGTTGCCGACACCGCGACCGCCAGCGCAACAATGGCGACCGCTGTACGGCTGAGCGACGCACTGATTCCGGAAATCGCGAGACGCGCCGTGACGCCGCCGACCGCCGCCGCGAGTGGCGCCATGATGCTCGAACTCACCTTTACGACCAGGGGGACACACAGCGCAAAGCCGAGAATCACCATGAACAGCGCGCCAAGTCCTGCCACCAGATCATCCTCGGAAATCTCGAGCAGCGGATAAGCGAGCACTGCAATGGCGATGCCTGCAGTCGTAATCGGAACCAGCAGTTTCCCGGCACGTCGCTCCAGAACGGAACGTGTCATGGCAAGTCGCGGCGAACTCGACGCGGCCTCCCATGCGGGTGCAGCGGCCGCGAACAGCGTTGCACCGAGTCCCGCTGCGAAGCCTTTGGCAATCGAGGCCGGGTTCAACGTCAGGTCCGTGACATTCAGGACAAAATACAGGTCGTTGATCGAGCGGGAGACGAGCAACAGCAGTTGTTGTCCGAGCGCGATCCCGGCGGCGGCGCCGAGTACCGAGCCGACAATGCCGAGGAGCAATCCTTCCGCGAGAATGAGCCTGAACGTCTGGCCCCGTGTCACGCCGAGCGCGCGCAACACGCCGAACAGGCCCCGCCGCTGCAAGACGGCAAAGCTCACGCTGTTGTAAATGAGAAACACGCCAACGAGCAGTGCGAGCAGACTCATTGCGGTCAGGTTGGTCATGAAGGCCGCAATCATCCCGCTGACCGACTGACTGCGTCCTTCTGCATCGAGCAGTTGCGAACCTTGCGGCAGTTCGCTTTCGATTTCAGCGATCGCGCCGTCGTCAGCGCCCTCGGAAAGGCGCACATCGATGCGGGACAGGCGATTCCCCTGATCCAGCCACTCCTGCGCGGTGGCAATGTCGGCGATCAGCAGATTATCGAGCCGCCGATCTGTCTGCTCGCCGATCAGGCCGACGAGACGCGCCTCGAATTCCCGGCCATTGGCGACGACGGAAAAGGCCTCATCCGGAGACAGTTCGAGTTCGGCCGCGGTCCGTTCGTCCAGCAGTACCGAGCCGGGTTCCGTCAGCAGGCGGCGGACCGTATCGCGATTCAGGCCTTTGGAACCGGAAGCGGTAAAAGGCCGGAACGTGCGCTCCGCGAACACATCGACGCCGAGCAACTGCAGGGTCGTATCGCCTGTGTAGACGTACGCTTCGACGACCGGCGCGATGTTGCGCATGCCACGGGCACGAAGCTTCGCGTACAGGGCTTCGGAGACCCCCTGCGGCCCGG
>JBOHZD010000139.1:0-12249 GCA_050738315.1 Woeseiaceae bacterium | reverse complement strand
ACGCCGGCATTCCTCGACGGCATGCTGACGTTTCGCGGCAACTACACCGAGGCCATTCGCTCGCCCGCGGTCACCGAGCTTTTTCTGCCGCAAGTCCAGATCGGAACCTTTGCCACCGACCCCTGCGACGAACGCGACATCGAATCCGGCAACAATCCGGCCGTAAGGCGCGCTAACTGCGAAGCGGCCGTTGCAGCCTTGTCCGGCACGCTGGAACCCGGTTTCAGCCTCGACACGTTCCGCGCCATCTCGGCCAACGCCTCGCAGTCCGCCGTCACCGGCGGAAATCCGGAGCTTGCCAACGAGCGCTCGAGTGCGTATTCGATGGGCATCATCCTGACTCCCGACCGGTTCGTGCCGGGGCTGCAGGTGTCCTTCGACTACACGGAGATCGACATCGAAGACGCGATCGTGAATCTCTCGGCGACCAACATCCTGGCAGCCTGTTTCGACAGCCCCGCCTACCCGAACGAGCCCTCCTGCGAGAGGTTCGAACGCGATCCGGTCACGTTTCAGCCGCATGACTTCATTACCGGCTTTGTCAACGCCGCGGAAGTCCGGTTCCGCGGGTGGACCGTCCAGGGCAACTATGGCATCGACCTTGCAAAGATCTCCGGCGCGCTCAACGGTTCGCTCAATCTTTCCGTGAATTATTTCAGAACCGAACGCAACGACCAGCGCGTGGGCGCGGGCGACCTGGATATTTTGGTGGGATCGCGGGGCGTGGAGGAAGACAAGTTCCAGACCAATATCACGTACAGTTTGGACCGCTTTACGGGCATGTTGCAGTGGCGGGGCGATCTGGGCGGCTTTTTCAGCCCCAACGACATCGCCGCGGGCAATTTCGAATCGCGGGACATTCAGGAATTTCCGAGCTTCCACATCTTCAACCTGACCCTTCGATACGACCTGTTCGAGGATAGCTACATCCAGGCCCATGTGAATAACTTGTTCGATGAGGAGAACAAGCCGTTGCGCCGGGCGGCGACCGACAGCAATTCGAACCTCCTGGACGATGTCTTCGGCCGTCGTTACCTCATCTCGGTCGGTACGAAATTCTAGGATGGCAGGAAGCAGCAGGGTTGACGACGATGTTTGATGCACGACGCCGCATGGCGATTGCCGCCAGTTTCGTACTTTTTGCCTGCCCGGCCCCTGAGCGAGCCGCCGCGGAAAGCCTGGTCGTATCGGACTATCTCGACCTGGAGGAGGTCAGCGATCCGCAGATATCGCCGGACGGGGACCACGTGCTCTACACGCGCGAATGGGTGGACCCGCAGCGCGACGAACACGCATCGGCGGTGTGGATCATCGACGCCGACGGCGGCCATAACCGCTTTCTGACGGAAGGCTCCAATGCGCGCTGGTCACCCGGGGGAGAACGGATTCTCTTCATCGCCAATGACGACAACGAAAAGCCGCAGATCTTCGTGCGCTGGATGGATTCCGCGGGGACGAAAACCCAGATCACCCGCGTCGATTACACGCCCTACGCACCGGAATGGTCGCCGGATGGCACGCAGATCGCGTTTGTCGCGATCGTGCCGGCCGACGAGCCGTGGGAAATCGACCTGCCGGACCCGCCGGAAGGTGCGAAGTGGACCGAGCCGCCGCGAGTCGTGCACCGGCTGCATTACCGCCAGGATCGCGTGGGATACACAGACCCGGGCTTCTCGCACCTGTTCGTCGTGCCGGCCGACGCCGGTACGCCGCGACAGATCACCCATGGCGAGTGGCACGTGGGCGCGCAGTTCGACGGCCTGTTCTTCGGTGCCGGCTACGACTGGATGCCTGACGGAAAGACGATCATTTTCGATGGGCTCAAGGACGTTGAAAGCGATTTCCGCTATCAGCGCTCGCAAATCTACGCGGTGGATACAACCACCGAAGAGCTGCGGCAGCTGACGGACGAAGAAGGTTACTGGACACAGCCGACCGTGTCGCCCGACGGCGAGGAGATCGCATTCATCGGCTACCCGGCATCCGCCGCCACCTACACGATGCCCCGGCTTTATGTCATGGCGAGCGACGGCAGCGACAGCCGCCTGCTCACGGCGGAGTCCGAACGCTCTCCGGAAGCACCGCTATGGTCGGAAAACGGGCGGGGCATCTACTTTACCGCCGAGGATCAAGGGTACGTCAATGTCTTTCATACGAGTCTCGAGGGCGACACGCGTAACGTGACCAGCGGCAAACAGGTCACGAGTCTCGTCTCCGCAGGCGAGTCACGGCGCGTGGGCGCCGGCATCCGCCAGACCTACACCGAGCCCGGCGATGTTTACGTCATCCCGCTCAACGGCCGAGGCGAAGGGCGGCGGTTGACGTCCGTCAACAGCGATCTTCTGTATAGCAAAACGCTCGGCGCGCAGGAGGAGATCTGGTACACATCGAAGGACGGGACGCGGGTACATGGCTGGCTGGTCAAGCCGCCCGGGTTCGATGCTGAGCGGGAGTATCCGCTGATTCTGGAGATTCATGGCGGTCCTTTCGCCCAGTACAACGGCCGCTTCGACTTTCGTTACCAGGTGTTCGCGTCGAATGGCTTTGTTGTCCTCTACACGAATCCTCGCGGCAGCACCGGTTATGGCGAAGCGTTTTCCCGGGCGATCGATCACGCCTATCCGAGCGTCGACTATGACGACCTGATGGCGGGTGTCGACGCCGTAACCGCCATGGGTTTTGTCGATACGGACCGCTTGTATGTCGGCGGCTGCAGCGGTGGCGGCGTGCTGTCGAGTTGGGTCATCGGTCACACGAACCGGTTTGCGGCGGCGGCGGTCCGCTGCCCGGTCACCAACTGGATCAGCATGGCCGGGCAGACCGACATACCATACTTCACGCATTCGTTTTTCGAGAAGCCCTACTGGGAGGATCCCGCCCGCTGGCTGCAACAGTCGTCGATCATGTACATCGACAACGTCACCACACCCACGCTCGTCATGACCGGCGTGGAAGACCTTCGGACGCCGATGCCGCAATCCGAGGAATACTATGCCGCCCTCAAGATGCTCGGCGTACCTTCCAAGCTCTTGCGTTTCAACGAGGAGTACCACGGCACCGGCGCGAAGCCATCCAATTACATGCGCACAATCCTCTACATGATGTCCTGGTACAACGACCACACTCTGTCCGAACGTGCGGATGACGGCGAGGATTCACGCCAAGGGCGATGAAGTCGACCTTCAAGAGGGAAATCGATAAAACACTGGGTATACCGACGCTCCGGAGGGAATGCGCGATTGCGGAGAAGTTCCTGGCTAATGCCGACCGCGGTCTGGACGAATCGATCTTGTCCAGGGATCTGGTAGACCTCTTCTTCATAGCGGCCAGTGGCCGAAGCAACAGCTACTTTGTCAAACTTGAGAAGGTTTGAGCCTTGAGTGTCCCACAGCTCCGTGCTCCGCCGAGCCAGGCTCCAAGATTGACCGTCCAGCCAAGTGGCTATGGACAGGATAATGACGACACAGGATTTCCTTGGCGCGAAAATCCCCGAGCGCGATCCGATGCGGCTGTTGAAGGCGCTGCAAGCCGGACTGCCGTCGACAACCCTCAATCGTTTCAAACGGGCCGCCGGGCTCGCTGACCAAGACGTCGCCGAGCTGTTGCACATCGGCGGTCGCACCCTCACTCGAGTCAGAGCCTCCAAACGCCGCCTCCCTGCGGACTTGAGCGATCGACTTTACGCCGTTGCTTCTGTCTACGCACAGGCCGAGCAGGTGTTTGGGGATCGCAAGTCTGCGATCGGCTGGCTCAACGAACCTCAGTTTGCACTGGCGCATCGGCCTCCTCGCGAATTACTTTCAACCGAGCTCGGTCGTCGGCAAGTAACTACACTGCTGAATCGCCTCGAACACGGCTTTCTCGCGTGACCCGCGCAAGTCTATCGTCTGTGCAAGAAGGAGTACTCTGAAGACCTCCTGCAGCCGATACCCGTTCGATCGCCGCTTGTTTTGACGCGAAAAGGCCGGTTCCACCGCGATAAAGGGCAAGCGCGCTGAGTACTTGCCTCGCGTGGGGTGCGGTATTTGCAAGCATCAGTCGTTTACCCTGGGCACAGAAGGCCGCAACCCAGCATCCTTCGAGCCTCGGCCATAACGGTTGACGTTATACAACGGCGCGCGTTATATTCGCTTGGTGATTGCGGGGTTCAAGGACAGGGAAACCGAAAGGATATGGCTTGGCCAGGTATCGCAACGTTTGCCCAGAGACATCCAGAAAGTCGCCCGACGCAAGCTGCGTATGCTCAGCAATGCCCGAACTCTGGATGATCTGCGGATACCGCCTGCCGACCGTCTCGAAGCACTGAAAGGCAATCGCAGGGGCCAGCACGGTATCCGGATCAATGATCAGTGGCGAGTGTGCTTCGTCTGGAACGACGGTAATGCCGAACGTGTCGAGATAGCGGACTATCATTAACAGGAGAGATGATGAGGAAGACGTTACCCAATATTCACCCCGGCGAGATACTGCTGGAGGAATTCCTGAAGCCGATGGATATCAGCCAGAATGCTTTGGCGCGTGCGGTCGGCGTGCCTCCGCGGCGCATCAATGAGATCGTTTTGGGCAAGCGCTCGTTATCGGCCGACACGGCGCTTCGACTTGCCCGGGCGTTCGGTACGTCCGAGCAGTTCTGGATGGGGCTCCAGGCGGACTATGACCTCGAGGAGGCGAGAAGAAAAGCAGCGGGCGACCTTCGCAAGGTGCGGCCTCTGGCTGCTTGATCACGTCCTCAATCTTGCAACCGGCCAAGAAGCCTATACGTTGTTTTCTGCAGTCCAGGCACATCCGCCGGCCGGGAACGCCGGAGGCCCACGAAATCGCCCTGAAACTCAACCAGGAGGCTTTGGCCATAGACGCCGGCTATCCGCCCGCCTGGGAGGGCGTCGCCGAAATGTACGTGCTCAAGGCAAGCTATGGTTTGCGCCCGGTGGACGAAGGCTTTCGGCTCGCTCGTCTTCGGTGCCGGCGTGGCGGGACTCGGATGGATCGCGGTCCTCTACGATCACGATATCGCGGCCGCGTCTGCGTGAACAGCGCGAACGCGATAGAATTTCCTATCCTTAGGCAGGCGCCCTGGAAGTCTGCGGCCGACACGCAGCTGCTGCGGCTCGATATCCCCGAGCTCGGCGTCGAAGGTGCCTGCGTCTCGATCATCGGAGCGCTGGGCCAGAGCGCGGGGTTCATCATCTTTCCCTCGCTGATGGCGTTCGAAAGCTTCCTCGATGCCACGGAAGAGGTTGGCCCCGCGTCGGAGATGCCGGACCTCGGCACGACCACGCTGGCCCTGAACTTCGAGCGCGGCGCGGACCTGCCGGCGAGGATGCGGCGCGAAGCCGCCGAGCACGGCTGGGTGGTGGCCGGGCGGAACGCCTATCCGCAGGTTCAGCATCGCAACCGGGACGGTCTGCCGCGTCCCCTCGGCGAGCACGATGTGCGCGTCGTCGCCGCCTGTGCTTCCGCCCTGGCGGCATTTTGCATCAAGCACCCCGGGTTGTTCGGCGAGGAGCAATTCGAGTCGATTTGCGAGTCGTGGCTCAACGAAGGTGACCTCGAAGTGCGCTTTACGGTGCCCTACGAGGCCGGCAGCCTGTTCCCAATCAACCACCCCGAGGTGCTGCCGGTCGAGCGCCCGACAGCCAAGGTCGGACGCAATGTGCCATGTCCCTGCGGCAGCGGCAGGAAATACAAGAAATGCTGTCTGCCTCGTGAACAGGCGAGGCGGACCCCGAGCGCGATACCCTCGAGACTGCACGACGTCGATCGGCGCCTCATCGAGCGGATGCTGCGCTTTGGGGCCCGGCGTTTCGGCAAAGCGTGGTCGGATGCTGCCGAGGCCCACCTGGACCTCGAAACGCAGCCCGGCCTGTTCGTGCCGTGGTCGGTCTATCACGTCCGGATCGACGGCAAACCGCTGGCGCAATGGTTTACCGACGAACAGGGCCGAAGCCTTTCGGGCACCGAGTCGCGATGGCTCGAGGCGCAGCAAGCCGCCTGGCTCTCGGTCTGGGAGATCAATGCGGTCGAGGCCGGCCGGAGCCTGACGCTGGAGGACCTGTTGACCGGGGAGAAGCGCATCGTCAGCGAGGTGGCTCTGTCGGCTATGCTTACCCGGCGCGATACGATCCTCGCTTGCGTTGTCGATTGCGACGACGGTTCGCTGATTGGGGGCTGTCACATGCGGTCCCTGCCGCCGCAGGAGGCCGCCGGGGTCGTCGAGCGGATTCGCCGCCGGCTGCGGCGCAAGCAGGCCATCCCGCCCGAGCGGTTGCGCGACGAGAAGACCGGCGCTTGGATGATCGCTTGCTGGGACGAAGCGGTGGCGGACCTGGACGAGCACCTGTCGATCCCGCCCCGCCTCGCGAATACGGATGGCGAGGAACTGTTGCTGACCGTCGACCGCTTCGAGTTCGACCCCGCCCGGCGCGAGGAAATCGAGCAGCTCGTGGCCGCGCTACCGGACGTTGAACCACCCGCGCCCGGCGCGACGGACCGGAGCTATGTCTTCCTTCGCAAGAGCGCCGCGACCGAGCCCGGCTGGAACAGCACCATCATCGGCCGGGCTGCGGTCTCGAAGGGGAGACTGCGGCTCGAGACCAACTCGGTCAAGCGCGCCGACGCGCTGCGGGGCCAGCTCGAGAGTGCTTGCGGCAGTCTGCTCCGGCACCGGGGGCGCGACCATTCCGATCCGCTCTCCGAGCGGGTCCGCGCAGATCACGGCGCTGCCGTGGCTGCAGGCGTGGCCGAGGAGGAGCTCCCGCCCGCCGTGGCGCTTGCGATGCTTCGCCAGTTCAAGGCGCAGCACTATGCCGACTGGGCCAACCAGCCGTTGCCCGCGCTGGGCGGCAAGACCCCGCGGGACACCGCCAAGTCGAAGGCGGGAAAGGCGGCCGTGCATGCGCTGCTCAAGGACATGGAGCATCACGAGGGGCGCCTGCCCGCGGAGCAGCAGTTCAATTTCTCTCCCCTGCGCCGCGAGCTCGATCTGAACGACGGCGATCGGGTCGGACGGCGTAACCCCTGATCGGCTGCAGGTTACGTCAGGCTCGACAGAAAGTCGTCCACCGCTCCTTCGACGGCTTGAGAGGAAAGTCTGGGATATTTCGAGTAGATCGACTCGGGAATGTCATGCACCAAGCTCTTGAAGCGCTCCGGATCCACCATTCCACTGGTGACGAACGCCTTGGCATCAGTCAGGTCGCGGGCGAAGCCTCGCACAACCTTGGACAGGAGTTGCGCATAAGGATCATAGTGATAGAAGCTCACGCTGCCCACCGTTTCGATCAAAATGTGTCGACTCTCACTACCCGCCAGGGGAGGCACGAAGTCCTCGGGCCGGACGAACTCAATATTGACTTGCAGGCGTTCCTTGATGTCCTGGACGTCGCGAAAGATCTCGTCCTGCCTTGCATAGAGGTCGGCGTCGATCGTCGACTCGCGCCATCCTTCAAAGACCGCCGTTCCCCCACCGACCAGGAAGATCCGATAGGTTCTTTTTGGTCGGGCCGAACGCGCGAGCTCCCGCATGAGCGCCTGGAGGGATTCACGGCTCAACCTACGTCGCATCGGGCGCTCGCCGCCGGCGCACGAGGTGACAGGCATCGGCGAAAGACGTGACTTGTTGTAGATAGGCGCTGTAGCGCGCGTGCGCAAGGTCGCCTGCCGCTTCTGACAGCAGCTCATATAGGCAATCCTCGGGATCCGCTTGCACCGATCCGATCGGCACGCCTTCACGGCGAAGTCGTGGCGCCGCCAATGACACGACTAGGCTCTCCGCGCTGGTCGTTCCATCCGCAAGGTGCGCGAGGCCGGTATCGACGATATCGCCGCCGGGCAGGCCGAGCGCTGCGAAGCTGGAAGCGCCGAAGCGCTCCCGAATCCAACGCGATGCAGCCGCGCGGCGCGCCGTTGCGCTCCTCTTTTCAGGACTCATTCGCGCCGCGCGAATCTTGCCGCCTTGACGGCCATAGCGGCCAAACCGTTCCCGTATCTCTCTCGGCAGTTTCATCCGTCTCAGGTTATACGTAGGGGGTAAGCATTTCAAGCCAGCGGCCTGGAAAACGCCGGCAGCGCCATAGGTCCGCCTTGAGGCGACACCCCTCGGGTAGCCCGAAGCCACGCTGTGGCCAATTGACCCGGGGGTCAGCGTCTTCCGCTACCTGCCCTTGTTCAATTTGCAGTACGACGCAGGAACGTGCATAGCTCAATCACGCAAATCTCACGCACGGATTGCGCCCACCTGCTTTCAGTTCGTGACGGTTTCCTCAGTCGTCCTAATGGCAAAGACATCAGTTGTCCGCAGGTGAAGGTGCTTCGGCCGTCGTCCGTTTGCTCGGTACGTCGATCAGGAACGAATGCGGATCCGACGGGGTTCGACGATAAAGAGCTTTCCACGGTAGTCGTTCGGGTCGGTGTGCTCGGAAATGAATCGGCCTAACCCCGCCATCAAGGTGGGAATCGTCTCCGGATGATCGTGAAGCTGAATAGCCACGATCCCTCCATAGGCTTCCGGCCGATATGCCACGATATCTGCGAAATCGCCATTCCAAGGACACCAAGATGCTCTCGAGTTCCTGCGCCTTCGCAATAACATCGGCGTCCGGTGCGCGAGTTGGAAGATGATCTCGTAGCAGCTCGACGTCGCATCCGAACTGCCGCAATGCGTCAGCGATCTCCCGGGGCACGCAGTAACTCAGAATGCCATGACATGGCGGGCGTCACGAAACCCCTTCGTCACCTGGTGCTCGCGACGCGGCCATTCGCCCAGGATCTCGTAGCCGCGGCCTCGCGCCGGCACGTCGAGCGCCACGAGGTTGCCCGGCATCGCCACCTTGTTGAGGCCGATGCAAGGAACGCCGGCGATCTCCGTTCGCAAGCTCGGAAACCATGCGGTATCGCGGATATATCAAGCCCGGCTCGCGGCGGTTTCGTGATTACGTCTGCGGTCTCTGCCGCCGTGGCTTCGCCGACCGTCAGCGCGAATACTGCGGCACCCGAGAGCCGAATGGCTTGGCGCTCCAGAACACGCCGCCGGATCCGTTTGTCCCGAGTGAGAACGATCCACCCTCAGCCAGACTTCATCCTGCGCGCCAAAGGGAAACGCTTCGCCGGCACGCTCGACTGCCGCCCCACGTTCGCGCATGCGATCGACCAGCAAGCGTGAATGAATCGACTCATCAAGGTAAAAGACAGCGTCATCAAGCCGCTTCGCGGCGAGTGAGTTCGCAGCGGATCGCCTCCTCGATGTTTTGAGTCGAGGTGTCATAGTCTTCTGCAAGGTCTGCCAGTGAGTCGCCGGCCTTGAAGCGATCCGCCAATACGGCGGTAGGAACGCCCCGACCAACGAGCACCGGGCGCCCGAACGCTACGCGAGGATCGATTTCCACGGGCGCCGCCTCGTCGGTCGCGTGAGACTTGCGGGTAAACGGGTATAACTTGATCGGCGCACCGCTGGGATCACGCTCGATACGCTTGAGAAATCTGCGAATGACCGGTTCGATCTCAAGTTGCCCTTCCTGAGACACGTTGACCAGCTTTTCCAGCTCGCGCACAAAGAGGTCCACGCCGTCCGTCTCAAAGCGCGCGTCGGCCAGTGGCCGCTCAATCCCGAGCTTCTTCTTGACGTATTCCAGTGCCCTTCTTACTTTCTGGAGCGGAACGAGCAAGAGTGCTGTTGCAAGCGCTTTTTTTGGGTATCGGGTGGAATGGAGCAGGCGCGAATCTGTCGATGCTGCCAAGAAATGCCCTTGTGGGAACGCCGCGGCACCATCAATAAGTGCAGGAATTGCGCTATATTGCTCTTTCTGCAACCCACCGCAGTAGCGGAGGTAAGACTGATGAGTCAGTCCGTGCCGGCGCGCAAGCTCTTTTGTCTCCCGCTATTGCTGCTCTTTGTTGCATGTGCGGGCTCACGTCAGGGGTATGCGGCAAACGAACTCGCGCTGGTCGCGTGCGAGATCGCCGGTGACGACACCGCTTTGTGCGGTACCCTGCAGGTGCCGGAGAACTGGAACAACAAGTCCGGCAGAATGCTGGATCTGAACGTCGTTATACTGCCTGCAACCGGTACTGCAACGGAGCCGCCTTTAATTGACCTTGCGGGCGGCCCCGGACTTGCGGCAACCGGAGGCGCGCCGTGGTACGTCACCGATGGCGCGGCGTGGCGCCAGAACCGCGACATCATCCTTTTCGATCAGCGAGGTACCGGCGATTCGGCGCCTGCACATTGCCCTGAGGTCGGCGACGCGGCGACGCTCTCGCCGATGTATCCGCTGGAACCGGTGCGCGAGTGCGTCCGCAAGCTGAGCAAGACTCACGACCTCAGCCAGTACTCTTCCGTTTCCGCCGTGAGGGATATCGAAGCGATAAGAGACGCTTTAGATGCAGAGCAAATTGATCTGTTCGGCATGTCCTACGGCACCCGTCTGGCGCAGGCCTACATCCGCGGGTACCCGCAGCGGGTCCGGGCAGCGGCGTTCATTGGCGCAGTGTCCATGGATGGAAAGTCGCCGCTGTCGCATGCCAGGAACGCGGAGTCGGCACTGCAGGCAATATTCGAAGATTGCGAGCGCGATGCCCGCTGCGCGAGCGCCTTTCCCGATCTTCGAAGCGAGTGGGAATCGCTGCACGACCTGCTGCAACAGTCAAAGCTTGTCGCCGATACCGGCAATGAGCGCAAGGTGATTGATCTTGGTCCTTTCATGGAGGCATTTCGCACGCTCCTCATCGTGCCGTCCGGGCAACGCACGGTACCCGCTCTGATAACCGAATTGTCTGCCGGAGACACAAGGCGCTTTCTCGACATGATCGACGACAGCGGTCCGTCCCTGTTCGCAGAAGGCGCCTACCTGTCCATAGAATGCACGGAGAGCACCAAAAGGATCGATGCGACGGAAATCGATGCGGCGTCGGCAAACACGTTTCTCGGCCGATACCGCGTGGATGAACAGCTGCGCGCCTGTTCTGTCTGGCCCGGGACGGACGTGCCGGAATCGTTTTTCGAACCAGTCGTGAGCGACGTACCGCTCCTGCTGCTCGCTGGCGGCAGAGATCACACGCTGCCGGTAGAATCTGCAAACTCGATCACGAAGGGCTTTCGAAACTCCAGGCTGGTGATCGTGGAAGAGATGGGGCATGTGCCGGACGCCATTTCCAATCTGGCATGTCTCGACCGCATCATGCTGGACTTCTTCGTGGCTCCGCTGGCCCCGCTGGAATCCGGCTGTGTACACGACATGCGGGCGCCGCCGTTCGAGGTCCCGACCGATATAGATTGACAGCCGCGGGCTGCCCGGCCTTCCCAACAGGGCAGGTATTTAGGATCTCCGCAAGGGCATGCTCATCGGTGGTGGGACTTACGCAAAACTCACGCACGGCTCGGCGGAGCCACTCCCCAAATTCGGCAACTCGTTGATTGAGCGACAGCTCTCGAGGCCGTTGATGGCTGAGTATGCTCTTTTCAGTCGCGCGGAGTTTCGCCTCTGGCTTTCAATTTCAATCAGTTACCGGGGCGGCCGTTGCTCAGATTGCAGTACAATGCAGGACTTTGCAGAGCTGATTCACGCAAAATTCACGCGCCGCATACTGCGTTAGTGGTTAGTCGAATCACGACCGACGGGCAAGATTCACTGGTGGACGTCGGTCACCATCGCTGGTACGCGTGAGCCTCCTTACGGCAGCAAGGCAGCACGGCCACTCTTACCATGCTCACGGACGCGCAACCACCGGCTGGCGGCATCTACCAACCGCGCAATCCGCGGACGAGCCCGCTGTATCAGTGTATTCGCCGACATGGTGACGAACTCGACGCGGCCGGACTCATCCACCGATCCGTACAGGGTCAGGTGCTCGAACGATTCATGGCCTGCGGCGACCTGCACCATGGCTTTGCGCGTGTCTACTGCGATCAATGCGGCACCTCGCTCTCAAGCCCTGTGGGAGCCCGTCCCACGGGCGATGCAAAGGTCGAATCGCCCCCACCCCGTAAGGAGCCCGCCACGCGGGCGACGAACCACGCGCGGAACGCCTGACGACCGTGGGAGCCTACGCGGGTAGCACGGGAAAGCGCTCCGTCGTCCGGCCGAAATATCGCAGAATGCCGGCGAGCAGCACCGCGGCGATTCCGAGCGATATCCACGGGCTCAGCCCCAGCGACGCGGGGATGTTCCCCACGAGCATGGCGACACCGGCCACCGTAAGCGCATAGGGAAGCTGCGTGCGCACATGGTCGATGTGGTCGCATGCCGAAGCCAT